>PAQX01000047.1 GCA_002709835.1 Deltaproteobacteria bacterium | reverse complement strand
TCGCTGCCGTCGGCGATCGGAAGGAGGCCCGAGGCGAGCGCGGCGCCGGCGCCTCCGCTGCTTCCCCCGGCGGTCTTCGTCCGGTCGTACGGATTCCGCGTCATTCCGAAGATCGGATTGAAGGAATGAGAGCCGGCACCGAACTCCGGCGTATTCGTCTTGCCGAAGATCAGCGCGCCCGCTTCGCGGATCCGCTTAACGACCTGCGCGTCGTGAGCGGGAACCCAGTGCTCGAGGAGCGGCGAGCCCATCGTCGTGCGCATCCCGGCGGTCGCTTGCAGATCCTTGATTGCGATGGGCAGGCCATGCAGCGGCCCGACCACTTCGCCGGCGGTGAGCTTCGCATCCGCGGTCCGGGCGAGCGCCAGCGCTTCGTCCCGGTCGAGCCGGGTCGGGATGGCATTCACGATCGGATCGATGCGGTCGATCCGGTCGTAGTAGGTGGTCATGAGTTCGACGCTCGAAAGGTCCCGCTCGCGGAGACGGCGGGCGAGTGTCGTCGCGTCTTCGTAGACGAGCGATTCGCTCATCGCAGGCTCCGTGTCAGGTGCGTCCTGCGAAGAACGCACGCAGGTCGTCGACGAGCAGGGCGGGCTGCTCCGCGGGCGCAAAATGGCCACCCCGCGGCATCACCGTCCAATGCTGGATGTTCGCGTGCCGTTCAGCGACCTGCCGGGGAACGAGGATGGTCTCTTTCGGAAAGACCGCGATACCGGTCGGAGCCTCGCAGGGCGGCGTCCGGTCATGGACGGGCTGCCAGGGACGGTGAGCCGTCTCCCAGTAGAAGCGCAGGCTCGACGTGATCGTCCCAGACAGCCAGTAGATCGAAATCGTCGTGAGGAGATCATCCTTCGAGAAGCAGCGCTCGACGTCGCCCTCGCAGTCGCTCCATGCGCGCCGTCGCTCGAGAATCCACGCCGCGAGGCCAGCCGGGGAGTCCGAGAGCGCGTAGCCCAGGGTCTGCGGATCGAGGGAGTGCACGGCCATGTGCGACGTGATCGTCGGCTTCATGGACACGTGATGGTCCCACCATCCCGCCTCGTCCTCGGCGTAATCCTCTTCGCGGAGCGCCTCGTAGTCGAGGCCGAGATAGCCCGGAAGGCTCTCGTACACCGCGATCAGATGGTCGGCGTAGCGGTGGCCCAGGGCCGCGGTGACGAGCGCGCCCCAGTCTCCGCCGTAGGCCGCGTAGCGCTCGAAGCCGATAGACTCACGCATGAGCCGGTCCCACAGCACGGCAGTCTCGGGAAAACCGATGCCGGTTCGGGTGAGCGGCGAGGAAAAGCCGAAGCCCGGGAGCGAGGGGACGATCAACTCGAAGGCTGGTGCTTCGGGGTGACCGTGTCCGTCCGGATCCGAGAGGGGCCCGAGGACGTGCTGGAAATCCCAGAACGTCCACGGCCAGCCGTGCGTCATGATCAGCGGGATCGCGTCGGCGCGGGGCGACGAGACGCGGAGGAAATGGATCGTCGCGCCGTCGATCGTCGTGCGGAAATGGTCGTACCGGTTCATGGCGGCCTCGTGCGCGCGCCAGTCATACCCATCGCGCCAGTACCGGAGCAGCGACTCGAGGGCCGACCGCTCGGTTCCGTAGCGCCAGTCGTCGTTCGACGGGTCCTCAGGGAGGACCGTCCGGTCGAGGCGCGCGCGGAGATCCTCCAGCGCGGCCTCCGGGATCGCGATCTCGAAGGCTTCCATACGCGCCAGTATGGACCGAAGCGCCCGCGCGCGCCGGTCCACCCGCCGCTCGGGCCCTTCGGCGCGCCCCACGTCGTCTACGGTCGACTGATGTGACACTCTCTTGGCCCATGAGCCAAGAGAATTCCGATTTCAACACGGCCCTCGGGATCAAGAGCGAACGCTCGGAGGACGGGGTCTGTGAGATGACCCTCGACGTGGACGCGCGCCACATGTCGATCGCCCAGCGCGTCCATGGTGGCGTCTTCTTCACGATGCTCGACACCGCGATGGGGAGCGCGGTCGCCTCGACCCTGGAAGAGGGTCGGGGCTGCGCGACCATTGAGGCGAAGATCAACTATTTCCGCCCGGTCCAGCAGGGCCGCATCCGCGTCATCGCTCGCTGCGTGAACAAGTCGAGACGGACCGCCTACACCGAAGGGGAGGTCCTCGACGCCGAAGACCGACTGATCTGCAAGGGGACCGGCACGTTCATGCTGACCGAGACGATGACCCAGAAGGAACGAGAGGGGGGCTAGCCTTCAGCCCCCCCGTCGCCGAGCGCCCGCAGGCGACTAATCAGCCGTTTCCAGCGTATAGAGCAGGTCCCCGGTCTCGATCTGCTCCCCCGCGGCGATGTGGATCTTCTTGATCCGACCCGCGACCGGTGCCGTCACGCTCGACTCCATCTTCATGGCCTCGATGACCGCGAGGATCTCGCCGGCCGGGACCGCATCCCCTTCGCCATGGGCGTGGGACGCCAGCAGACCCGGGAGCGGGGCGCCGACCTGGAGCGGATCGTCCGCGTCGGCCTTCGCGTGGCGGTCGATCTGGATGCCGAGGGTGCGGTCGTGGACGAGGATGCGGCGAGGCTGGCCGTTCAGATCGAAGAAGACCTGGCGCTGCCCCTCCGAATCCGGGTCTCCAATCGCGACGAGGCGGATGACGAGGCCCTGGCCGGGCTCGGTCTCGAGATGGATCTCCTGGCCGAGGCCCATGCCGTGGAAGAAGGCGACGGTCGGCAGAACCGTGAGGTGCTCGCCGTGTTGGCGCTTGCGCTCGACCCAATCGAGGAAGACGCGCGGGTAGAGCACGTAGGCGAGAACCTCGGCCTGGGTCGCTTCGCGTCCGAGCTTGTTCGCCAACTCCGACACAGCGGCCTCGAGGTCCGCGTCGGCGAGGTCGGCGCCCGGGCGCGCCTCGAGCGCCGTGCGGTCCTTCAGGACGAGCTTCTGGAGCTCTTCCGGGAAGCCGTAGGCCGGCTGGCCGATCCGGCCCTCGAAGAACTCGATCACGCTGTCGGGGAAGGTCAGGTCGCGGCCGCGATCCATCACGTCCTGCGGCGTGAGGCCGTTCGAGAGCATGTAGAGCGCCATGTCGCCGACGATCTTCGAGGACGGCGTCACCTTCACGACGTCGCCGAAGAGTTCGTTGACCTCGGCGTACATCTTCATCACGTCGCGCCAGCGCTCGCCGAGTCCCATCGCGACGGCCTGCGTCCGAAGATTCGTGTATTGGCCGCCGGGGATCTCGTGCTCGTAGACCTCGGCGGAACCGTGGAACGGCCCCTTGTCGAAGGCCTGGTAGGTCGAACGGACCCCCTCCCAGTAGGAGTCGAAGGGCAGCAGCTTGTCAATCTCGAGCTCCGACGGGCGGGGCGATTGGTCGAGCATCGCGACGACGCTCTGGAGGTTCGGCTGGCTGGTCGATCCCGAGAGCGGACCGAAGGCACAGTCGATCGCGTCGACCCCCGCTTCGACCGCCTGAAGGTAGGCTGCACCCTGGATGCCCGCGGAGTCGTGGGAGTGGAGGTGGATCGGGACCTCGACCTCGTCGCGGAGCGCCGAGACGAGCTTCTTGGCCGCGTAGGGCTTGAGCAGGCCGGCCATGTCCTTGATGCACAGGATGTGCGCGCCACGGTCGACGAGATCCTTCGCCAGATCGACGTAGTAGTTGAGCGCGTATCGCTCGCGGCCGGGCTCGAGGATGTCGCCCGTGTAGCAGATGGCGACTTCGGCGATCGCGCCGGCTTCGCGGGTCGCATCGATCGCGACCTGCATCTGGTCCGCCCAGTTGAGGGAGTCGAAGATGCGGAAGAGATCGATGCCGCGGAGATGCGCTTCCTTCACGAACTCGCGGACGACGTTGTCCGGATACGTCGTGTAGCCGACGGCGTTGGCGCCACGGAGCAGCATCTGGAAGAGGACGTTGGGAATCGCTTCGCGAAGCACCTCGAGGCGCCGCCACGGATCCTCGTCCAGGAAGCGCATCGCGACGTCGAAGGTCGCGCCGCCCCACATCTCGAGGGAGAGCAGCTGAGACGCGAGGCGGGCCATCGCCGGCGCGACCTCGAGCATGTCCTGTGTGCGCAGGCGCGTGGCGAGAAGCGACTGGTGCGCGTCGCGGAAGGTCGTGTCGGTCACGAGCGTCGCTTCGTGGTTGCGCATCCACGAAGCGAAGCCCTCGGCGCCGAGTTCTTCGAATTTCTGCTTGGTGCCGGCCGGCGGTGCCGCCTTGCGGTCGAAGGAGGGGACCTGGGGCGTCATGCGCAGCTCGTCCGGGTCGAGGCGCTCGACGTTCGGGCGGCCATTGACGGTCACGTCGGCCAGGTAGGTCAGGAGGCGGGTGCCGATGCCGCGATCCTCGTCGAACTCGAGCAGCTCCGGGGTCTCGGCGATGAAGTGGGTGTCGCACTCGCCGGCCTGAAAGGTCGGGTGCTCGATCAGACGGGAGAGATAGGAGACGTTCGTTTCGACGCCGCGCACGCGGAACTCGCCCAGGGCGCGGAGCGCACGGGAAGAGGCCTCCTCGAGGTCACGACCGCGGGTCGTGAGCTTCGCAAGAAGCGAGTCGTAGTAGGGGGTGATGATCGCGCCGGGGAAGGCGTTGCCGGCGTCGAGACGGACGCCGAGGCCGCCGGGCGAGCGGTAGGAGATCAGTCGGCCGTAGTCGGGGAGGAAGCCGTTTTCGGGATTCTCCGTCGTCACGCGGCACTGAATCGCGAAGTCGCGGGGCCGGAGCGTCTCCTGGGAGATGCCCATCGACTCGAGGGTCTGGCCGGCCGCGACGCGGATCTGGGAGCCCACGATGTCGACGCCGGTGATCTCTTCGCTGACGGTGTGCTCGACCTGAACCCGGGGGTTCATCTCGATGAAGTAGTAGTCGTCGCCGGAGACGAGGAATTCGACGGTGCCGGCGTTCTGGTAGCCGACGTGGCGAGCGAACTCGACAGCGGAGTTGCAGAGCTTCTCGCGAAGCTCCTGGTCCAGGTTCGGTGCCGGGGCGAGCTCGACGACCTTCTGGTGGCGGCGCTGGATCGAGCAGTCGCGCTCGAAGAGGTGGACGATGTCGCCGTGCTTGTCGGCGAGGATCTGGACCTCGATGTGCTTCGGCCGGGTGACGAGCTTCTCGACGAAGACTTCGTCGTTGCCAAAGGCGCTCTCGGCTTCGCGGCGGGCGGCCTCGAAGTTCTCGATGAACTCGTCCTCGGTCTGGGTGACGCGCATCCCGCGGCCACCGCCGCCTCCGCTCGCCTTCACCATGACCGGGAAGCCGATCTCGCGGGCGAACTCGAGGCCCGCCTCGGCGTCCTCGATCGGCGGCGAGCCGGGGATGATCGGGAGGCCGGCTTCGATCGCCGCGTTGCGCGCGCTGACCTTGTCGCCGACGGAGGAGAGGACGCTCGCCGGCGGACCGACGAACTGGATCCCGGCGGCGGTCACCGCTTCGGCGAAGTCCGCGCGCTCGGAGAGGAAGCCGTAGCCGGGGTGGATCGCCTGCGCGCCCGTCGCTTCGGCGATCTCGAGGATCCGCGGAATGTCGAGGTAGACGCCGACCGGATTGCCGCCCTCGCCGAGGGAATAGGCCTCGTCCGCCTTGAAGCGGTGTAGGGCGTAGCGGTCCTCGTCGGAGTGGATGCCGATCGTGCGGATGCCGAGCTCGGCACAGGCGCGGTGGATCCGGATCGCGATCTCGCCGCGATTGGCGATCAGCAGGCGTTCGAAGGGCATCTTTTGGGGCATGAAGAGGGGTCCGCGTGGAGAGGGATGAGGTCGCGCGGGCGAGGAGTGTACCGGGTTTCGGGAATCGTGCATTCTCCTTTTGAATCAACTACATAGACGTTCTTGTGGCGACACTGGGCGAGCTTTGGGCGCCCGGCTTGGAGGACCTCGCTTGGACATCAGCATCGACATCACGGACGGATTGGCCCGAATCGCCTGGGACGACGGCAAGATGAACGCGATGAACCTGGTCGCGCTCGCCGAGCTGGCCGAAGCGATGGACGAGGCCGAGGCGAAGGCCGAAGCGCTCCTGCTGGTTGGCCGCCCGGGGGCGTTCTGTGCCGGATTCGACATGGCCGACATGCTCGGTGGCGATCCGGACATCGCGATCAAGCTCGGCCTCGGCGGCGGCACCCTCGCCCGCCGGATCTTCGGCTTCGCCGGGCCGACGGTCGCCATCTGCACCGGCCACGCCTTCACGGTCGGCCTGCTCTGGCTTCTCGCGAGCGACACGCGCGTCGGAGAGGCCGGTCGGTTCAAGCTGTCGATGACCGAGGTGAAGCTCGGGGTGCCGCTCGAGGGTTGGCCGCTGCCGCTCCTCGCGGCACGCGTGAGCCCGACGGCGCTCCAGGCGGTCGCGATCCAATCGAAGGTCTACGCGCCGGACGAGGAAGCGATCCGCGCGGGGTTCCTCGACGAGGTCGTGGAAGCGGGGCAGGGCGAGAAGCGCGCGCTCGAACATCTCGAAGGGCTGCGGGCGCTGCCGGTCGAGTCGTACGGGCGGACCAAGCTCGCGCTGCGCAAGGAGGCGCTCGCGGCGATGGACGCGGGTCTGCGGCGTTAGGTCGCGCGGGTCAGCCTTCGATCGAGAGCGCCCGGTTCGGGCAGAACCGCACGGCCTCTTCGATCTTCTCGCGCAAGCCTTCGTCGGGCTCGGCGATCACCAGCTCGACGTGGTCGTAGGAGCCGTCCTGCGACTCCACGACCCGGAATACCTCGGGGGCGGTGTCCTCGCACATCCCGTGTCCCTGGCAGAGGTCGAGGTCGGTCTTCACTCCCATCGCTCGGTCTCCGCACCGACGTAGAACTGGGCTGCCCAGTCGCGATAGTCGGCGACGGGTCCGTCGCCGTCGCAGAGGCGGGGGCGCGCGTGGTAGGTCTTGTTCTCCCAGATCGGAAAGTCCTGCTCGACGGCGGCGGCCATGTCGTCCGCGTAGGCTTGGTGGAACGCGGCCATCTCGTCGTCACTGCGACCCGACTTCTTGCCGATCACGCCGAAACGCATGTGGAGCATCTCGTCGTCGACGGGGGTCATGCCCATGAGGATCACGCTGTCGCCCATCCCCGTGTACCGGACGTAGCTGCAGCCGAGGCCCGGGTTGCGTCCCGTGATCACGATGTCGTCGTGCTCGCCGTCCATCGTCGTCACGTTCTTGCTGGTGACCGTCTGCCACTGGATCTCGTGTTCCACGAACTCGACGGTCCGGTTGGGCGGCGGCTCCATCAGGTGAACCTCCGCGAGGTGGGGCCAGTCGATGCTGTTCTCGGAGATCTCCTGGGGATGGGTCCGGATCGTCCACTCGTACTGCGTCCAGTCGGCCGTCCAATCCTCGGCCGCGAACTCGGGGATCGTCGGCGGGTCGAAGGTCGGGGCAGCGCCGTGCGGGTGATACCAGGCCCAGACGACGCCGGCAGATTCGCGCGTCGGGTAGGCGCGGGCCCGCACGCTCGGCGGCTGCCGCTTCGCGTAGGGCACGTCCCGGCACCGGCCGTCGCCGCCGAACTTCCAGCCGTGGAAGGGGCAACGGATTCCGTCGTCCTCGACCGTTCCGCCGACGCCGAGATGAGCGCCCAGATGAGGGCAGTAGGCGTCGAGTGCGCTCGCGGTGCCGTCCAGGACGCGAAAGACCACGAGCTCTTCGCCGAAGTACGCGCGTCGGAGGACGGTTCCGGCCGAGAGCTCCGAGCTCCAGGCGACCGGATACCAACCGAGGGGCGTGCCGAAGGGGAAACGGGACATCGACGAGACCTCTCTTCGCCTAACGGGCGCTCGGCCGGACGAAGCGGCCCTGAGCGCTGATCGGAGGCAGGTCGAGAGTCGTCTTCATACCCGGCTCGGCGGCACAGATCGCGGCGATCGCGTTCACGCAGTTCATCGTCGTCGCCAGCAGGCCGAACTCCGTCGAGGTCCCGTCCGTCACCGGGCCGAAGGAGAGCTGGAGCGGCGGTTCGCCGTCGATTTCGACGCGGTACTCGAGGATCTCGTCATAGGGCCAGTTCGGCTCGAGGTCGGGGGTCATCCGCCAGTAGGTCTGGAACTCGACGACGATCTCGTCGTCGACGTAGCCGAGGTACTCGTAGTGTTGGCCAGCGACGTGACCGGCCGGGATCGTGCCCGCGGTGATCTCCACGTCGTGGGGGCAGGTCGCGAACTCGAAGCGCTTCTCGTAGCGCTCGATCTCGAAGCCGAGGCTCGCGGCGACCATGTCCATCGACTGGAAGAAGATCGTGCTCATCACGTCGAGCAGCGGCGGCGGGTTCTCTCGCGCTTCGTCTGCGGGGAGCCCGAAGCCGAGCTGGTCCATCACCATCTCGGGGCTCTCGCTCATGACCGACATGTTGCAGATCTCGATCACGCGGACTCGCTCGACCTTGCGGGATAGACCCGAGAGGATCACCGGCAGCCGATCGCCTGCGAACCCGGGGTGGATTCCGCTTCCGTGGAACGACACGCCGCCCTGGGTGCAGGCGGCCTCGATCCGCTCCTTCTCCGGACCGTCCTTCAGGTAGGACCAGCCCGCGGGCGTGATGACGTTGAGGCCGGCTTCGAGGAGGCGGCAGATCTCGGGCACGTTGGCGAGGAGGGGGGCATAGAGGACGAGGTCCGCGTCGAGGGCGAGGAGCGCGTCGATGTCCCGGGTCGCCGTGACCCCGATCGGACCGATCCCGATGATCTCGCCGGCATCGCGCCCGTCCTTCGCCTCCGAGTGGACCCAGACGCCCACGAGCTCGAGGTCCGGATCCTCGAGGATCGCCGGGATGGCGTGGGTCCCGATCGAGCCCGTGGCCCACTGAATGACGCGCAGGGGAGCCGCCATCACTTCGTCCTCGCGGTGTAGCGGAGGTTGCAGGGGTCGCTCGGGCGGAGGATCAGCGAGGGCATGACCTCGGCGTAGCTCTCCGGCGGATCCACGCAGGACAGCTCGTAGCGGGAGAGGAGGGCGGTCAGGATCGACTTCACCTGGAGGAAGGCGAAGGCGTTGCCCACGCACTTGCGCTTGCCGCCGCCGAACGGGATCGACGCGAAGAGATGCTCGGGACGTTCGCGGTGGGGGTCGAACTTCTCGGGATCCGGGAAGTGCTCCGGCAGTCGATGGGACACGTAGGGCGAGATCACGAGGTTGGTCCCGACCTCGAAGGAGTTGCCCTTGTACTCGAAGGGTTCATTCACGACCTGGCGCATGAGCGTGAGCAGCGGCGGATGGAGCCGCAGCGTCTCGTTCAGAAAGCCCTCCATCACGGGCATCTCGCGCAGCGACGTGAAGGAGAGGTCGCCACCGTCGCCGTAGATCGCGTCGACCTCTTCGATCAGCTCACGCTGGTATTCGGGGTGGCGCGCCAGCTCGACGCAGCACCAGGCCGCGGTGTTGGAGCTGGTGTGGAAGCCGCCGAACATGATCCAGATGATCATGCCCGGGATCAGCTCATGAGCCATCGCGCTCCCGTCCTTGTAGCGCGCGTCGAGGAAGCTCTGGAGCATGTCCGTGGGCGGTTCCTCGCCCCGGGCATTCGCCGCGAGTCGATCGTTCACGGCCTCCATCAGCATGTCCTGCAGTCGCGCCCGCGCCTCGTCGCGGTTCGCGAACGCGTCGGCCTCACTCTTGAAGTCGACGACCGCCTCCGGCGAGATCGCGTGCTCGAGTTGGGCAAAGAGCACGCCGAACTCGTCCGTCAGGCGCTCTCGGAACTCCTTGCCCATCAGACAATGGGTCGACGTCCGGAGGACCATGTCCTTGAAGGTGTCGTGGAACTCGCGCACGCCTTCGTCTCCCCAGTCGGCGATGAAGTCCTCGACTTCCTGAGCGACGACCTGGGCGTAGGTCTTCATCCGCTTGGGGCGGAGCGCGTCAGACATGAAGCGGACCTGCTGACGCTCAGTCTCGAGGGGCGCGCCGTACTGGATGCCCTCGCCGAAGACCGGGACCATGTACTGGTACGGGGCGGCCGCGGAGACGCGGTCATCGGGGGCGCGATAGACCGCCTCCTGCGCGTCGGCGCCCGCCATCAGGACGTGCTTCGCGCCGAAGAGGTCGAACTCCGCGAGCTCTCCGCATTCCTGGTAGGCGCGGTAGAGGAAGTGCGCCGCGTGGGCCATGAACTCTTCGTAGTGGCCGACGTCCGGCTGGGCGCCGCTCACGACTTTGGGGCGGGGCTGATCACTCATGGGGGGTCCTTTCTCGTCTCGTCTCGAAGCAGGTCGGGCAGCGCCTAACGCGTCCGCGCATCCGTCGTGCAGAAGGCGCGCCGAAGCAGCACCTCCATCTCGTCCATCACCTGGTGTTGCGGGGCGTTCGCGCCCTCTTCGTACCAGTCCGCGAGCAGCACCTGCTGCATCGCGAGCATCGTCCGCGCCAGGCGATCCGGATTCCCCGGCTCGAAGACGCCATCGTCGATCCCTCTTGCGAAGATCGCGGCGAGCTGGGCGACGCCGTCGCCCCAGACCGCACCGCGACGCGCCGTTCGCTCCATCGACCGTCGCACCCCCCAATTGGCCCCGTCGTCGAGGTACATGCGCAGGTAGTCGGGGCGCTCGAGGAAATAGGCGAGGTAGGCGCGGCTGCCGGCGAGCAGCGCGTCCAGAGGAGCCGTCGCAGCGCCCTCCGCCTCGATCGAGGCGGCGTGGATCTCGCGCAGGCGCGACTCGTGGAGGGCATCGATGATCTCGGCCTTGCCCTTATAGACGGAGTAGAGCGTGCCGAGGGAGATTCCGGCGGCCTCGGCGAGGTGCTCCATCTTCGTCGCCGCGACGCCGTTCCGGGCGAAGGCCTCCGCCGCGGCTTCGACCACCAGATCGCGGTAGGCGGCGTGCCGTGCGTTCTTGGCGTGTTCCCGGGCGGCGGCCCGGCGGCCGCTGGACGTGGGGGAAGCGATCGCCATAACGAGATGTTGACCGATTAGAATCCGATTTCAATCCCCCTTGGATCGCATTTCTGCGATCGTGATCGGACCCGGGAACACACCCGGAGCGAAACGGAGGACAACGCGTGTCGGACGTCGACCGAATCGAGCAGAGCCTGATGGACGGGGGCGCGTGGGACGCCTTCTGCGACCAGCTGAAGCAGGTCGGGCGTCACGTGCTCCGTCCGGAAGTCCCCGCCGACCCCTTCACCCGCGCCGAGGGGTACCGCTATCTGACGCGGGTGCTCCGGTCGTCCTTCGACATCTTCACCGAGCACGCCGACCCCGCGTTCCCGGTCATCTACCGCCCCTGCGACGAGATGGTGAAGTACGGCGGGGACGATCCGGACAAGTATCTGCAGAAGTGCGTCGTCTCGGGGGCGCTCGACTATCGGATCCGGGGCACGCGCGGGACGATCCAGTCCGTCAGCTTTCTGACCCAGGGCAGCAATTTCGGTCAGGGGGGCACGATGCTTCCGACCGGATTCCTCGACACCGACACGCTGCAGATCGAGGAGGACGGCACGTTCGAGATCCTGGTCAGCGCGAAGGAGCAGCCGGGCAACTGGCTGCCGATGACGGAAGACAGTCAGGCGCTCCTGATCCGGCAGACCTTCGGCGATCGATCGAAGGAGACGATCGCGGAGCTCGAGATCGAATGCCTCTCCTCGAGCGGGGCGCCGGACCCCCTCGACCCCGTGAAGTTCGCGGAAGGACTCGCCGCCGCGGTCGGCTTCCTCGACGGCACCGCCAATCTCTTCGGGGACTGGGTCGAGCGCTACCAGGCCCACCCGAACGCGCTCCCGCAAGAGGACCCCGAGATCACGAGCCGGGTCGGCGGAGATCCGGCGATCGCGTACTTCAATTCCTACTGGACGCTTGCGGAGGACGAGGCCCTGGTGATCGAACTCGACCACGTCCCCCCGTGTCGCGCCTGGAGCCTCCAGGTCTGCAACTACTGGATGGAGAGCCTCGACTACCGGTATCACCGGACGAACGTGAACAAGGAGACGGCCCACGTCGAAGCCGATGGCTCGGTTCGGATCGTGATCTCGGCGAAGGACCCTGGCTGGCCCAACTGGCTCACGACCGCGGGGCACACGAACGGAACCTTCCTGTTCCGCCTGGTGAAGGCGGACGAGGTCGTCCAGCCGAAGACGCGGGTCGTGAAGGTCTCCGAACTCGCATGATGCGCGGGATGATCTGGCTTCTACTCCTCGTGGTCGGCGCATGTGGGAGGCAGCCGGTCGAGCTTCAGGACGGGGAAGAGGTCGTGCGGCGACCCAACGTCGTCTTCGTCCTGACCGACGACCAGCGGGCGGATGCGGTCGGCTATCACGCGTCGCCGCTCCTCGGGATCAGGACACCGAACCTTGAGCGGCTCGCTGCGGAGGGTGCGCGCTTCGACGCGATGTTCGTCACAACGTCGCTCTGCTCTCCTAGTCGAGCCTCCTTCCTATCGGGCCTATATGCGCACGCGCACGGCGTGACGAACAACTTCACGGACTATCCCGCCGACCTGGCGAGCTTTCCGCGCCGCTTCCAGGAGGCGGGCTACTCGACCGCCTACGTCGGGAAGTGGCACATGGGCGAAGCCGACGACGCCAAGCGCCCGGGCTTCGACCACTGGGTCTCGCACGCGGGGCAGGGGGAATACTGGGACACGACCTGGAATGTCGACGGTGATCGTGAGGTCGTCCCGGGCTACTACACCGAAGTCGTGACCGAAATGGCCCTCGCGTGGCTCGCCGGTCGCAGGGAGGACGAACCCTTCCTTCTCATACTGGGACACAAGGCGCCTCATGGCCCCTTCGTCCCCGCGCCGGAGCATGCCGCTAGATATGATGGCGTTCCGATTCACTATCCGGAGAGCGCCCTCGCCCTCGAAACGAAGCCACGCTGGGTCGCACAGCGCCTCACGACCTGGCACGGCATCTATGGCCCCCTCTACGGCTTCCGGGCGGTATTTCCGGATGCTTCGGCCCAAGCCGTCGCCGACTTCGCACGCTTCACCCGGAGCTACACGGCGACGATCGACTCCGTCGACGACAGTGTCGGTCGTCTCTACGTCCATCTTCAGGAACGTGGACTTCTCGACGATACGATCTTCGTCTTCTCGAGCGACAACGGTTTCCTGCTCGGGGAGCACGGGATGATCGACAAGCGGACCATGCACGAAGAGAGCATCCGGGTGCCGCTCGTCGTCCGGTACCCACGCGCGATCCAGGCGGGAACGCGAGTGGACGCGCAGGTCCTCTCCGTCGACCTCGCGCCGAGTCTCCTTGAGTTGGCTGACCTGCCGCCGCTCAAGGCGATCCACGGCCGATCATGGGCGTTCCTCGCGAAAGGGGAAGACGGTCCCTGGCGCGAGGCCTGGCACTACGCGTACGACTACGAGGCCCAGTTCCCCTACACGCCGAACGTCCGCGGCATCAGGACGCATGAATGGAAGTACATTCGTTACCCCCCTGGTGATGGCGGGGTGGATCGCCACCGAGCGGAACTCTACGACCTCCGACGGGATCCCGGAGAGCGGGTGAACCTCGCCGAAGATCCGCGCTTCGCGGGGGAGGTCGCTCGGCTCGCGTCCCAACTCGATGTGCTTCTCGCGGAGACCGGAGCGCTCCCGGACGAGATGCCCGTGGATCTGGGCGTTCGCCAGGACTTGCCCGAGGAGTCGATCCGTTAGTGCGCGCTCGCTGCCGCTGGAAAGCTCTCGGGACGCGTGGCACGAACCGAAATAGGCCTCGAAGAGAAGGGCTTGGACGAAAGCTCGCGGGGCGCTCGGATCGCAGTTGTGGCGCGCGCCCACGGCGTTGGTAGCGTGGTCGCACGACATTGAGGAACTTCCTGTGCCGATCTTTCCCGACGACCCCGAAGAACTCCATCTCGACGATCTCACGCGACTCGTTCGCTCCCTCCATCCGGACGTGGAGGTCGTCGGCTTCGAGGTGCTGGAGAACAAGACTTTCGCCGCAGGGACCGACGAGGTTTCCACGGCCGGGCGCATCGTGGCCGACGTCGTCTTGTCCGGCGATGACGGCGCCGCGATCGACAAGCGCTGGATGATCAAGGTGTGCCGGCCGGACCTGGGCGACATCCCCCTCTACGAGAACGAGGTGGCCTTCTACACGAAGCTTCGCCCGGAAATCGAGATCGAGGCGCCGCGTTGCTTCGGTGGACTCTACGAGTCGGGACAGGCCGGATTCGCGATCGCCCTCGAGGACATGCGCCTGCGCGACGTGCACTTCGCGAACGTCAAGAGCGACGTCTCACTCGATAACATACGCTCGCTCCTCGGCGTGCTCGCGACGCTCCACGCCCACTACTGGGAATCGCCCCGTTTCGAGAAGGATCTCGCCTGGGTCCAGCCCCATACGTCGGGCGCGATCTACACGATGTTCAATCATCCCGACGCGGTCCCGGCGATGATCGCTCAACAGGTCGCGGAGAATCAGTTCAAGACCGAGCTAGTCGAGGCCACGGGGCAGACCGTAGAAGACCTCTATCGTGAGTTTCGAAAGGTCCAGAAGCATCAGGCCAGCCTCCCCCAGACCCTCTGTCACGGCGACACCCACATCGGGAACACCTACCTCCTGCCGGACGGAACGGCGCGTCTCGTCGATTGGCAGCTGATGGCGCGAGGCTATTGCCTCCACGATGTGACCTACCTGCTGATGACCGGCCTCAGCGTCGCCTCGCGAAGGGAGCATCAGGAGTCGCTGCTCGCGTTTTATCGGGACAGCCTCGTCGAGCGGGGCGTCGAAGACGTCCCCTCTCTCGAAACGCTGTGGCTGGAGTACCGCCGCGCCGCCATATGGGGGGTGTACATCGGCTGGCTCACGACGCCGACCATGAACTACGGATGGGACATCTGCGTCAACAACCACATTCGCTTGCTCACCGCCTACCAGGACCTCGGTTGCCATGAGGCCCTCGCCGACCTGCCCGAGGCGGACGACTTCTGAAGGAGGAAATCAACGTGCCGATCCTCGAGGGAAAGGTCGCCATCGTGACCGGCGCTGCGCGCGGGACAGGGGCAGCAATCGCTGAACGCTTCATCGCCGAAGGCGCGTATGTGCTGCTCGCCGATGTCCGCGACGATCTGTGCAAAGAGACCGCGGCGCGCCTCGGCGCGAACGCCACCTTCCTCCATCTCGACGTGACCCACGAGGGCGACTGGTCCGCAGTTGTCGAGGAGGCCAACTCCGAACGGGGCAGCATCGACATCCTCGTGAACAACGCGGGCGTCTTGCACCAGGGGCCTATCTCGAACACCTCGGAAGCCGACTTTCGTCGTTTGCTCGAGGTGAACACTCTCGGGCCCTTCCTCGGTCTGCGCGCGGTCGTCCCTACCATGAAGGCGCGGGGAGGCGGCTCGGTCGTCAACATCGGCTCCATCGACTCCCTCGCGGCCATGAACGGACTGACGGCATACTGCGCCTCGAAGTTCGGGCTTCGGGGCCTTGCCAAGGCCGCTGCGCTCGAAACTGGACGCGACGGCATTCGTGTGAACACGGTCTGCCCGGCGGGAGGCAACCCCGAGATGTTCGAGCCGTGGATGGGCAAGGTGATGGGGTTTCTGGAGGAGACCCTCGCCTACAACAACGACCGGGGTATCCCGGGCTCGGTCCCCGTCGAGAGCATCGTCGATGCCGTCGTCTTTCTGGCGAGCGATGCCAGCCGCCACGTGACGGGTATCGATCTGCCCGTGGATGGGGGGGCGACCGCGGGCTGCTTCATCCCGGGCTTCAATACGCTCTGACCTGAGTGCGCTCCGCCGGTCAGATAGGAGACAGCACAGGGTTCGCGTAGCGACCCGCGAGCGGGCTCGCGAGGGTTTCGGCGCGCTGCGCCCGGCGGACGAGGTAGCGGGCTATGTCGCCGACCGTCGTGTCGTCCCACGAACGGATGAGCTCGTTCAGTCCTTCCAGCCCCTCTTCGATCGTCGTGATTGGCGTACCGAGGACCTGGCTGAGCTCCTGGATCTCCTGCGCCACCACGCCCGATCGGTAGCGTTCGCGCCGCGCGTGGTAGCGCGAAAGGTCACGCAGCTCGGTCGCCCGGTTGCGCAGATAGGGGCTTTCAAGAGCCGGGCTCAGCTCGGAATCGACGATGTGTGCGGCGATCGCTTCGAGAGGACGCCCCAGGGGCGCCGAGTCTCCCGACGTCGGCTCGGGGAGGGTTCCGTCCTCGAAGTCGACCCCCATCGCGGCCGCGAGTGACTCCGCTAACCCGCGTTCCCCAGATATACTGAAGTACATGAGCCTCGCGAGCGGGCCGTCGAGGCCCCAGAAGTTGACCGCCATCGTCGAGCCGAGCGCTGCCTTCGCGAAGCTCGCGACCCGATGGAAATGGAGCTTCGCAGATTGGGGCGCACTCCCGCCGGCCTCGACGTAGACATCGATCAACGCCCGGGTGTCTCCCCAAGGATGGAAGAAGCCTCGCGAGTAGAGGTGGCCGAGATCCTCTATGGGATCTCCGATGTGGGCGCACTCCCAGTCGAGGATGGCGCTCACGCGATCCCCTTCGTAGAGGAAATTGCCAGGGCCGGTGTCGCCCTGGACGAGCGCCGGCCGGTCTGGTGGCTCGGGCACGTTTCGGCGGAGCCATGCGAACGTGAGTATCGCGAGTGGATCGGGGGTCTTCGTCGAAGCCGCGTAGCCCCGTTCGAGATCGTCGATGCCCGCAAGGCCGTATTCGTCGGCGGTCTCGGGGGGCGTCAGGCCCTCGATCGCGAGCGCTTCCACAGGGATCGAATGCCAGCGGGCGAGCTGCCGCATGAAGTCGCGAGCGATCTTGTCGATGCGCTCTCTATCCTCGAGCTCGTGCAAGTCGTCTCGCCCAGACGTGCGTTCGAAAAGCGTCGCCTGGAGGCCAGCGTCATCGGCGAGAACGGCAGGTACCGGGACCCCATGGTCGTGTAGAGCACGTACGACATGGGTCTCTCGGAGGACCTGCGCGCTGGGTTCCCTCAACCGTCCATCGACGAATCTTTCGAGGCGGAGGAACCCCTCGATCCGGCGCGCGTCATCGGCCCGGAGGTCGACGATCCATCCTTCCCGCCGTGAGACCGACCGTTCGCAGAGCACCAGCCGCGCGTCCAAGGAGGACTCCATCCATTCGACCACCTCGCGAGGGAGGCCACGTGCGCTGGAATCGTCTTTGCCATCCACCGACGGCATGCGGGGACATCCTCTCGATTGACGGCCAGGTTTCCTCGGTTGATCGCTGCCCGCGGGTCGCTCACGGTGGCACAGCTCTCGACGCCAGGCGAGCGGGTTCCTCTGCCCGGAAGGGGCGAGTATCCGTGTGGGGTCTACACGAGCCCCTTCGAGTATGACACGCTAGGTACATCTGCTCTCTTGGCGTGCCCTCCCCGAGTCCCCTGTGGCAGGGGTCGAAGTCGCGCCGGCTCAATCTCGAAGGAAGGGACCATGGGGCGACTCGACGGCAAGGTGGCATTGATCAGCGGAGGCGCGCGCGGGCAGGGAGAGGCCGAGGCGCGCCTCTTCGCCTCGGAAGGTGCACGTGTGGTCCTCGCAGACGTGCTCGACGACGCAGGTAAGAAAGTCGCTGCGGAGATCGGGGATGCAGCTCGCTACGTCCATCTGGACGTGACGCGGGAAGACCAGTGGCAGGCGGCGGCCGCGCAGGCCGTCTCCGAATTCGGCTCGCTTACGGTGCTCATCAATAATGCAGGGATCGTTCGCACCGGGTATCTCGAGAACCACTCGGAAGAGGATTACCGCGCGGTCGTCGACGTGAATCAGGTCGGCGTCTTCCTCGGCATGAAGGCCGTCGTCGGGCACATGCGCGACGCGGGGGGCGGTTCGATCGTGAATATTTCCTCGAATGCGGGCCTCGAAGGTGTCGAAGGCGTAGTCGGCTATGTGGCAAGCAAGTGGGCCGTGCGCGGGATGACCAAGACGGCGGCGATCGAGCTCGGGCGATACGGAATTCGCGTGAATTCGGTTCATCCGGGTGGGGTCGACACGCCGATGCTGGGAGGGGACGAACTCGGTCACATGGAGGCCTCCGATCCCTTCCGCGATCAGCCGATTCCGCGAATCGCGCAGCCCGAAGAAGTCGCGCGGCTCGTGCTCTTTCTCGCGTCGGACGAGAACAGCTATTCCACCGGCGCCGAGTTCGTCGTCGACGGCGGCCGCATGGCGGGCCACCGCGACCCGGGGATCGTCGAGGAATGACTTCGCCGGGGCAGGCCCATGGAGGACGCCGACGTCCCGTCGCGTTCGTGACGGGAGCGTCGAGGGGGGTCGGTCGGGCCTGCGCGGTCGAACTCGCCCGCGAAGGCTTCGACGTTGCGCTGACTGCGAGAACCATCGAGGAAGGCGAGCAGCGCGAGCACTCCTCGACGATCAATGCGAGCGATCGGTCGCCCCTTCAGGGCAGTCTCCGCTCTACCGCGCAGGCCGTCGAGGCGGAGGGCGGGCGGGCGATGATTCTTCCCGCTGATCTCCTAGAGCCCGACCAGCTCGTGGCTGCAGTTGATCGCATCACGACTGAATGGGGTGGCATCGATCTCTTCCTGAACAACGCCCGTTACGTCGGGGCCGGACATATCGATGTCCTGCTAGACACCCCCGTCGACGTGATCGCGCGCCATCTACAGGGGAATATCCTCACCCCGCTCGAGATCATCCGGCGCCTACTTCCGGGAATGATCGAACAGGGGGGTGGCACGGTCATCTTCGTCACGTCGGCCTCGGGCTATACCGATCCGCCCGCGCCTGCCGGGGACGGCGGCTGGGGCTTGGGTTATGGAGTCTCGAAAGGTGGGGCCCACCGCATCCCGGGCATCCTCAAGGCCGAGCACGAAGACGACGGCATCCGATCTTTCCTGATCCATCCCGGGCTGACCGCGACCGAACGCGTCGTCCAGGATATGAAGGCGTTCGGCTTCGAAGGCGGGGCACCCGTTGACGTGATCGCTCGAGTCGTCGGCTGGCTCGCGACCTCGAGCGACGCGGATGCGCTTACCGGGGTCAACATCGAGGCACAGCATCTCTGCCACGAGCGGGGTCTCCTTCCCGGCTGGGAAGGGCCGACACCCAACGAGAGCGCTCTCATCTACGACTGTTCAGGCGCGAATCTCCTGGCGCTCGAAGAGGCGCTGCGTCTGCGCCCGTAGCTCGGGTAGATCGGTTGCAACTCCCACCTTCAACCATGGACCAGAACGCTTGTGCCTCTCCCGTCTCGTGAAGAATCCCTCGAACGTCTCGTCCGAATCGGTCAGCGCATGGCTGAAAGAGCGACGGAGGCGACGCTCCCCGATTGGTGGGCGGAGCGCGTTGCCGTCTCGCCAGGCGCAACAGTTCTTCGCACGGCGAAGCGCGAGATCAGTTACTGCGAACTCGATCACCTGAGCGATCGGGTCGCGCGTGCAGCGCCGTCGCTCGGGCTCTCCCCTCGCACAACGGTCGCGATCCAACTTCCCGCCAGTGCGGCCTTCCTCGCGCTGATCCTGGGCTTCGCAAAGGCGGGGCTGCGCTGCTCGTTGCTCAGTCCCGGGCTCCGCGGACGCTCGCTCCGACATGCACTCCGGGAGGTCTCGACGGCGGCGCTCGTGACCGGTCCCCGCGGCCGGGATTCGGCCGCCGGGAGCGGAGTGAGCGTCGACGGCATTGCCGTCCTCGCGCTGGACGGGATGAGCGAAGATCGCCAACCCCTCGACGACGGTGGCATCGGCGCAGTCGAAACCTGGCTCGAGGGCGCGCGGCTCCAGGACGCGTTACCGGACGAAGTGAATCGACCGGGACCTGACGAGACGCTCTTCTACATCTTCACGTCAGGAACGACCGGCCTTCCGAAAGCGACGCAATGCAGCCATCGCCGTTACGTCTCGGGGGGCATCGCGGAGGGCATTTTTCTCGGCCTGGATCAGAGCGATCGGGTTTATGTCGTCCTGCCGATGTTCCATATCGCTGCGCTGTCCCTGATCGCTGCCGCACTGAGTGTGTCTGGCGCCATATTCATACGTCCTCGCTTCAGCGCGACCTCGTTCTGGGACGATGTGCGGGAGCACCGTCTGACCGGCTTCCAGTACCTGGGAGAGATCGTCCGCTATCTACTCGCACAACCGCCCAAGCCAGACGACCGGGAGCACACGATCCGCGCCATGATGGGCGCGGGGCTGTCGAAGGAGGTTTGGGAGGCCTTTGTCGATCGCTTCGGCGAAATCCGGATCGTGGAGGCGTACGGTTCGTCGGAGGGCGTATTCGGGATCACCAACCTCGATGGTGTCCCGGGTTCCGTCGGTCGCCCCGCCCCGGCGATCGAAGCTCGCCTCCGAATCGCCGCGTACGACACGGTCGCGGACGAACTCGTTCGCGATGCCAACGGACGACTGATCGTCTGCGCCGAAGGGGAAGTCGGCGAGCTGATCGCGAAGCTCGAGGACGCCAGTGAGTTCGAAGGTTACTCCTCTGCGGAGGCCACACGTGCAAAGCTGATCGAGGGCGCGTTTGCGGACGGCGACCTCTGGTACCGATCGGGGGATCTCTTCCGACAGACTGAAGGCTTTTACTTCTTCGCCGGACGACTCGGCGAGACTTACCGGTGGAAAGGCGAGAACATCTCGGCGCTCGAGGTTTCCGAGGCGCTCGAAACCATGGAAGAGATCGCGCGAGCAGTCGTCTACCCCGTGCTCGTCACCGGCCACGAGGGAAGCGCCGGTATGGCGCTCATCCACCTCGAGTCTGGACACTCCTTCGATGCGGAGGCGCTCTACGCACGAATCACTGCTGAGCTCCCCGCGTCCGCACTTCCGCTCTTCGTGCGCGTGGGAGACCCCGATCGAGACGGTGCCCTGACCGAGACCTACAAGATCGGCGTCGCCGCACTCAAGCGCGAAGGATACGCGCGCAGGGAGGGCGGCGATCAGATCTACCTGCTCGATGCGCGAAACGCGACCTATGTCGAGCTCGATCGAAATTCCCTGGAGGCTGCCGGGTTGCCCGAATTCGCCGAGCATCCGAAGCCAAAGGAGGCCTAGCCGCCATGGACCCGCGAACTCCCGTCATCGTCGGGGTCGGACAGATCAACGAGGGCGCCGACGCGACGGAGCCCCTCGACCTGGTCGAAACTGCATCGCGACGCGCGGTCGCGGACAGCGGTGCGAACACCCTGCCGATCGATCTCGTCGCGCTCTCGAAGATCGGGACCCGCCCCTACCAGAATGCACCGGGCCTCCTCGCGGCGCGACTCGGACACGAGGAAGCACGAACGCTCCAGGCGAGTCACGGCGGACACACATCTCAGGTCGTCCTTCTCCACGCCGCCTTCGAAATTTCGCAGGGGCGGTGCGAGGCCGCGCTCATCGCTGGAGGCGAGCTCGGGAGCGCTCTCAAGAAGCCTCGCGCCGGCGGAGCCCTGTCGGACCGTGAATCGGTGACGCCCCGCACGCCCTTCCCTGATCTCGCGATTGGAGACGATCTCTCCCAGTGGATCGCCCATCCACAGGAGCAGGCGCTCGGGATTGAGGCTCCGATCTGCATGTACCCGATCATGGAAACCGCGCTCGGCGCCGCTCTGGGACGAACCCGAGAAGAACACATCGCGGAGCTCGGCCGGCTTTGGGCGCGGTTCAGCGACATCGCCTCGAACAACGAGTTTGCCGTAGACCGGGTCGCTCATCGTGCGGATGAGATCACATCGGCGACCCCAGCGAATCGCTTTGTCGGGTACCCCTACACGAAACTGATGAACTCGAACCAGTTCGTCGATCAGGGCGCCGCGGTGCTCGTCTGTTCCATCGCAGCTGCGAGGGAACATGGGATCCCGCGAGACCGATGGGTCTTTCCGCTCGCTGGGACGACGGCCCATTCGGCTTTTGTCTCCGAGCGCGCGAACCTCCATGATGCACCTGCCCTCTCGATGGCTGCGCGAAGTCTCGAGTCGACGGTGGGTCGCCCGCTGCGCGAGTTCGAACTGGTGGATCTCTATGCGTGCTTCCCTTTTGCGGTCCAGGTGCAGGCACTCGCGCTCGGGCTTGCGCTCGACCAGGATCTGACACTGACGGGCGGGATGCGATTTGCGGGCGGCCCGTGGAACAATTACGGGACTCATATGATCGCGAACCTCGTTGAACGCGTGCGGGAGCGACCCGAAGCAATGGCCGTCTGCAGCACGAACGGCGGGCTGGCGACACGCTTCTGNTTGACCGCCTACTCGGGGACGCCGAACGAGTCGCCCTTCCGAACCAATCCGCTTCCGCTCGTCGACACNGGCCACCGCCGATTCCTNGAAACNCGCCCCGANGGTCAGGGGCGAATCGAGGGNTATACCGTTCGACACGACCGCGGCAACGCNCCCNTCGACGCGGTGGCCGCGTGTCTGCTCGACAATGGCGCGCGGGCATGGGCCATGATCAGAAAGGAGCGCGACATCCTCGCANTGCTCGAAGCGGACCCGATCGGGGAGTTGGTGGCTTTCGACGAAGGCGGTGCAACGCTCGCCTGATCCGTGCGGGCGCGAAGGAATCGGCACCGCCGTAGGGATCGACCGGACGGATGTGCACGTGGGGTTCGAATTAGCCTAGGACTAGTCCTGCCCTCCCTATCTCTTTTTGAGAGGGTCCGGACCTCTGCCTGATTCGCCGCACGCCCTCCGTGCGGGGTTGCCAGAGCCCCGGGAACGCCCGCCCGGCATTCCCACATCGCCTATAATCGCGGAATGATGAAACGCGCCCCCGACCTCGCCGATCGAAATCCGAATGAACCGATGGCTCCCCGAACTGAGCTGCTATCGGCAAGCGACACCGAGATCGCTTCGGCCCTGGAGCATGCAGACCCCATGGTGCTTCGGGGGCTGGTTTATCAACTGACCGGGGACCCCGAGATTGCGGCGACGGACGTCGTCGCGGGGTCGGCCCAGGGCTTCACAGGCGGGATCGAAGCAAGCCCGGATGCCGCCGTCCTGATTCGGCGAAAGGCAACAGAATTTCTGAAGGCCTATCGAGATGAGGGCGCCGGACCGCTCGATATGGGGCCTCGTGATCGCCTGCCGGAGAGCATCGCGCTCACGATGGGAAAAGACATCGAGCCCGAGGCCTTCGATCTATGGCTCGAGGAGCTCGCGGTGAACCCGTGGGCGCGAGGTCTCGACTGGTCGCGCGACCCGGGTGAGCGCGCTCGCGAGTTCAGCGTGACGATCATCGGCTCGGGAATGGGTGGGCTCAACGCGGCGATCCAACTGAAGCGTGCCGGCATCTCGTTCCAGGTGATCGAGAAGAACGAGGGCGTGGGCGGAACGTGGCATGAAAACCGATATCCCGGTGCGCGCGTAGACACGCCGAGTCGGCTCTACACCCACGTGTTCGCCTCCGACTACTCCTACCCATATTCTTTCTGCCCCTGGGATGAGAACCAGAAGTATTTTGACTGGGTCGCCGACGCCTACGACGTGAGAGACCACATCACGTTCAAGACCGAAGCAAAGTCGCTCACCTGGGACGAAAAGACGTCGATGTGGGAGATCCTCGTGGACGGTCCGGGGGGAGAGCAGACCCTCCGATCGAACGGGGTGATCACCGCGGTCGGTTTTCTGAACCGGCCAGGCGATCCCGACATCCCGGGTGTCGATCGCTTCGAGGGGCCCTCGTGGCATACCGCGCGATGGCCTCGGAACTTCGATGAGAAGGGGAAGCGCATCGCGGTGATCGGGACGGGCTGCACCGGCTACCAGATGATTCCCGAACTCGCCCTCGATGCGGGTCACCTCACGGTGTTTCAGCGCACGCCGCAGTGGTGCTTCCCATCACCCGGCTACCGCGAAGCGTTCCCGCCCGAGATTCCGTGGCTGGACCGCAACCTCCCCTTCCACACGAACTTCATGCGCCTACGAGTGGCAGGGGGCTTCTCGGCCGGGTTCGCGCCGATCGCGCAGATCGACCCCGAATTCGAGGACGAGCACGCCATCAGCGAACTCAACAAGATGGCTCGTGACAATTGTATTGATTTTCTCGAGGAGAAGTTGGGCGACGACGAAGCGCTGCTTGCGAGGATGACCCCTGAGCATCCCGTTCTCTCCGCGCGACCGGTCATCGTCGATTCGGCGTACAGCATCCTCGACGCTATACGGCAGGATCACGTCGATCTCGTGACCGACCCGATCCGCACCATCTGCGAGCAGGGCGTCGAGACGAAGAGCGGAGAAGTCTACGAAGTCGACGCGATCGTCTATGCGACGGGCTTCCGAGCGACCGAGTACCTCTTCCCGATGGCGATCACGGGGCGCGGCGGGATGACGGTCGAGAAGCTCTGGGAGGAGACCGGGGCGCAGGGGTACGCCGGCGCGATGATTCCCGGCTGCCCAAACCTCTGGACGCTCTACGGGCCGAACAGCAACGGCGGGCTCCTCGTCCCCGCGTTTCAGGAGATGGAGACGGTTTTCGCCCTGAAGTGCATCGAACATCTCGTTCTCGAAGAGAAACAATCGATCGACGTTCGGCTGGATGCGTACCGCGAGTACAACGCAATGATCGACGAGCGGAACGAGAAGATGGCATGGAGCGACCCGCGCGCCCGAAACTACTACTGGACGAGGTTCGGGCGCTCCGCGACGCAGAACCCACTCACGCCGCTCGAGATGTGGTCGATTCTCCGGGATCCGGACTTCGGCGATCTCGAAGTGCGATAATCACGAAACTAACGAAGGAGGAAGAGTTATGGATGCCGAGAGCAGCGAGCGCCACGTCCGCCACTACCTCGACGCGATCGGTCGGGGAGATCACGCCGTCGCGTTGGAGTGCTTCAATGAGGATGCGACCTGGACGACGCCCCCGTCGATGCCTTGGGCCTCTGTATTTCACGGCCGACAAGCGATCTTCGATGAGTACTTCGCCGTGGACAAAGGTCTGTTCACGACGGGCATGGACAGCTACGACCTCGAGCAAACGTGCGTGATCGCTACGCCGACCCACGTCGTCGTCGAGATGACCCATCGCTCCACGGGCCTGAACGGAAAAAAGTACGAGACCGATCATTGCATCGTCTTCGAAATGCGGAATGGCCGCATCGACGCCGTCCGCGAGTACATCGACTCGCTCTACCTACAGCGGCAAATGATCGACTGACGACCTCAGGGTCAGATCTCGGGCTCCAGCGTAGGGACGGTCCAGCCACGAATGGATCGCGTTCGCCGACCCGGGCGCTGCTTGCCGCCCTGAGCGCGGATTTTTTCGAAGTGGACCTGCGGCGACGCCTCGGTCTGAGAGGAGACGCGGCTGCCTCCTTTCGGCCCCCACCCCTTTTCGTAGGGGGAGAGCAGGTGCTCGTGGATGCAATGATTCTTGTAGAACTTCCATCGTCCGTGGATTCGCTTGTACTCGTAGTCCAGGGTCGCGATGCTCCACGCCGGGTCCTGGCTGTCCGGGTCGATCAGCAGCGTTAGCAGGAACCAACGCCCGAAGGCGTCGTCGCCGTCGACCTCGATCACCGGATCCGCCAGGACGTCGAAGGCCCAGCCGCCGGCCTCTTCGTAGGCGGGCATGAACTGTGTGTAGAAGCGACGTATGTCGTTCTTGGACCGGAGCTCACCGAGGATGCCGTGGTCGTAGGTCGCATCGTCGGCAAAGCATTCGGCTGCATCATCCCAGCGCGCGTCATGCATCGCCTGCATGTACTCGGCGGTGAGTTGCCGAATGTCCTCCCGGGCTTGAAGGTCGGCCACCTGTCCTTGCAGGGCGGCAAGCTCTGCACTGAGCCGCTTGATCTGATCAGACTCCGTCACTCGTGATCCCTCCATGCATCTGGCCGAATGGCCCTCGGCGCGATTCGCTCGAGTGAGAGCCGAGCCGCTCCTTCGACCGCTCGCCGTCGCGGCATCCGCGTCAGCCTCACGCCTCCGAGGGCGACGCTTGCGATCTCCTTGATAGCATTCGGAATCGCGGTAGGGGTTCCGGTGCACACGAGGGGTGACGGGGACTTGCACTCACCTTTTTGGGTGGGAACGGGGTATGCGGCGCCGTGCGACTCCGTGTGGATCAGGCGGCGTCGACTTCGACCTGGATGCCGGTGAGCCAGGACATCCCGCCGAGCGGGTCGAAACTCCCAGGGCCGACCGGGGAGAGCACGTTCACGTTCACGCCGGGCATCGACTGGGCGATGGGCATGCCGCTCGTTCCCGCGTTCCCGAAGCCGTGCGTCATGGCGACGACGCCTTCCCGGAGCTTCTCGTCGAGGGCGAGCTCCGTCTGGACTTCGCCCTGGTCGTTGCGGACCACGACGCGCTGACCGTCGCGGAGGCCCCGTTCCAGCGCATCACGCGGGTGCATGTAGAGCGGGTTCGTCGCCGCGCCTTGCATGTCGCGGAGCGCCTTCACGTTCTGGAAGCCCGAGTTGAGCATCGTGTTCGTGCGGCGTGTGATCAGCTTGAGCGTCCCGCCGTCCTCTTCGACGAGGGACGTGAAGATCGGTTCGGCGCGATCGAGCATGTCGTGCAGCATCGGCGGACAGCAATCGAAATCCGATTCGCCGCGGAGGTCGCCCAGGAAGTGCCCCGGTTCCGGGTGGGGAATCCGAACGAGGTGTCCCGGCGCTTCGCGGAGCGCCGCGATTGAATGGCCGTGCTCGCCCAGTCGCCCGTTCCAGACCGCCGAGATCATGTCGTCTCCCGGCAGGTCGAGCAGTGAGGGCATCCCGAGACCCTGGAGGAAGCGCGAGAAGATCCAGGCGTCGGTCTTTCGCTCTTCGAGCGGTTCGACGACGGCGTCGGTCCATTGGAGGTAGGGCTCGCGCTGGACGCCCTGGACGAAGTAGTTCAGGTCTTCGCGCTCGAACCAGTCCGCGGCGGGTAGGACCCAATCGGCGAGCTCGCCCGTTGCGTTCCGATAGAAGTCGAGACACACGAGCAGGTCCAGCGACTCGAGGGCATCGGAGAGATCCTCGCCTCCGCCGATCGAGAGCGCGGGGTTGCCGGCGATCGAGATCAACGCGCGGACGGGGCGCTCGGGGGATCGGATCATGTCTGCCAGGAGCGCGCCGGGCGGCGTACCGCGGGCAGGCACGTAGTCACCGAAGGGCGTCGAGCGCGGAGCGGAGACCTCCGGCGGGAGCATCATCGGAGAGAGCCCGCGGCCCGCGACGATGTTGCCGCCCGCGCGATCGAGGTTGCCGGTCACGAGGGAGAGCATCTGGGCCAGGTAGTAGGCGAGCGCGCCCTGACGGCCCATGTTGACGCCGGTCGACACGTGGATCGCTGCGCGTGGAGCCTTCGCGAACGCGCGGGCCTGCGCGCGGATCTTCTCGGCGTCGACGCCGATGATCGCGGCGACCCGCTCGGCGGGATAGCGGCGGACGAACGCGCGCAGCGCCTCGAGGCCGGTCACGTTCCCGAGGGCGTCGTCATCGAAGCCTATATCCTCCGCCTCTTCGATCTCGCAGAGCATCGCCGCCAGGA
>PAQX01000046.1 GCA_002709835.1 Deltaproteobacteria bacterium | reverse complement strand
TGCGCGGAGCGTTTCGTCCAGGAAGGCGCGGTCGTTCACGGCTTCGACCTCGCGGAGAAGCCCGAAGCCTGGGCCGAGGTGGAGAAGGCCGCTCCGGGCTCGACCTTCACCGTCGGAGACGTTCGGGACGAAGCGGCCCAGAACGCATGGGCCGCGGACGTGAAGGCGGAGCACGGACGGATCGATTCGATCGTGACCGCCGCCGGCGTCGCGAGCGGAGGTCCGGTCCATCTCATTCCCACCGAGGAATGGCAGCGCGTGATCGACATCAACCTCACGGGCACGATGATCTCGGTGAAGGCCGTGATCGATACGATGCTCGAGCAGCGCTCGGGCACGATCATCACCGTCGCGTCCGTCGAAGGCATCGAAGGGGCCGAAGGAGGGAGCACCTACAACGCCTCGAAGGGGGGCGTGATCCTGCTGACCAAGAACCTCGCGATGGACTACAGCCGGATGGGTATCCGCTCGAACTGCATCTGCCCCGGCTTCATCGATACGCCGCTCTTTCAGTCGGTGATCGGACAGCCCGGACAGGAAGTCTTCCGCGAATCGATCATGGAGCAGCACAAGATCGGTCGGTTCGGTCGACCGGAAGAGATCGCGGGTGCCGCGTTCTTCCTCGCCTCCGACGACTCGAGCTTCGTGACCGGCCACGCTCTGCCCGTAGACGGCGGGTACACGGCGGGCCATCGCCACGGTCACGTGAAGCTGATGGGCCTCGACTGAGCCGGGTCGCCGCTGCGAGCCTCTCGAAAGGCCCCCTTGTGGGGCCTTTTTTGCGCTCACTGGGCGGCTCGATTCCGGTCGCTGCTGCGCGGCTCTCGACGCGCATTCGGGGCGTGTCTTGCGCTGACGGCTCCGGTCGATCGGGGCCGGTCAGGTTGCCTGTCTTCGTTTCCCCGATCAGTGGACGGTCGAGGGGAGGGCGACTGGCTGGGGGTCGATCTGCGCGGTGGCGCGGGCGACGGACTCGGCGAGGGCGCCGAAGGACTCCGGCTTCAGGCGCAGAGTGGTGTTGCCCACGGTGAGGTGGACGCTGCCGCAAGTGCAGAGCGTGATCTGGTGGGCCTCGCCTCGGGCGAGCAGGCGGTGGCGGCAATCCTTGGCAGCGGGGCGGCGGGGCATCGTGGGGCTCCTGTGGTTCGAGTGGCTGGCCATAATACGAAATTGAAATTCATTTTCAATAAAGAAATAATCCCCTGAAATCAGGAGGGATTCTGGCGCCGTCGCGGATCAGCCCGCCCGCTTCGCCCAGGCCGCCCGGATGAAGTCGTGGCCGTCTCGCGCGAGCTGCTCCTCGTCCTGGAACATGCGCCGCCAGATTTTGGTGGCCGCAGCGAGAGAGGGCAGGGCACCGCCGAAGGCCTCGATGGTCAGCCAGCCGTCGTAGCCGCCTTCGACCAGCGCATCGAAGGTGGCGTCCCAGGCGACCTGGCCTGCGCCCGGGGTGCTCCGGTCGTTCTCGGAGATGTGTACGTGGGTGATCGTGTCGGCGATCGAGCGGATCGCGCCGGGAGAGTCCTTCTCCTCGATGTGCGCGTGGAACGTGTCGTAGTGGACGCCGACGTTGGGCCGGTCGAGGTCGCGGACATAACGGGCGGTGTCCGCCGCTGTATTCAGCAGGTAGATCTCGAAGCGATTCAGAAACTCGAAGGAGAGCGCGATCTCGTGCTGCGCCGCGTAGTCGGCGACGTCGCCGACCACGCCGAGGCTGCGCTGCCATTCCTCTTCGGTCGCACCGGCGCCGCTGAACTGGCCGATCGCCGCGTAGAGCGGGCCCGCCAGGGTTTGGACGCCCGAGGCCTCACAGCAGTCGACGACGAGGTTCAGCCGCTCCGTCGCCGCCCGACGGATCGAAGCATCGGGCGAGATCGGGTCGGTCTCCGGCTCGCAGATCGTGACCGCCGTCCGCTCCAGGCCCAGATCGTCGAGGCGTCGTCCGAGCGTGGCGAATTTCTCCGGGTCCGGATCGAAGATCGGAAGCTCGATCCCGTCGAAGCCCATGTCCTTGAGCCGGCCATAGAGCGGGAGCCACGACGGATCGGCCGGATCGTCGGTCCAGAGAAAGAGGTTCATGCCGACCTTCATGGCGGGGCGCTCCTGATCGATTGCGGGCCGCGCGGCGCGGCGTCACGCCTACTCTACACTCTTCCGGGTCGCGACCCCCGCGATTGGAGAAGAGGACCATGCGCATCGGCTTCTACGCGACTCTGCGAAAGATCGTGGGCGAAAAGTACGTCGAGCTCGCGCTCCCGGAGCCGTGCACGCTTCAGCAGATCCTCGACGCCGTCGTCGCTTCGTACCCGGATCTCGCGGAGGAGATCCTCGACGAGTCCGGTGGGCTGGACCGATACATCCATCTCTTCGTGGATGGGCGCAGCTCCAAGTACCTGGAAGACGGCCTCGCGACCGAGGTCGACGGAACCCGCACGATCGAGTTCTTTCCGGCGGTCGCTGGCGGCTAGGCGAGCGCCCGCGGGAAGAGAGCTCCGTCGCCGGCGAGAGTGCCCGCGGCCAGGAGAGCGCCCGCTACGGGACCTGGAGCTCCGCCAGCTTCTCGTCCGGGACGACGCCCTCCTTCCAGCCGCGGATCGCGTAGTACTCACCCAGCATCTGGTCGAGCTCCGAGACGTGCCCCTTCGAACCCGAGAGGGTCGACGCCTCTTCCGTGAAGCGCTTGGGCAGGGTGTCGCTGCCTTCGCGGAAGCCCGCCAGATTGTTGTAGTAGCGCTCGAGGTTGTAGATCCGTTCGCCGGCCTTCATGACGTCGTCGGCCGTGCATGGCGTGCCCGTCGCTCCGGCCCACTGAACCGCGTACTCGTCGGCGCCCTCGGCGAACGCGCTGAACTTGCACAGGTCGAGGCTGTCGGAGAACGCGGCCAGGTCCTGGAAGATCATCACCAGCTCGCCTTTGCCCTTCCAGGCCAACGGGTCCGCCTCGACGTCGACGACCCCGAGCTCCGCCGCGGCGACGTACGCGCGCAGGTGGCAGGCGCCCCGGTTGCTGGTCGCGTAGCCGAGGCCCATGCCCTTCAGGCCGCGGGGGTCGTAGGCCGGGACCGCCTGGCCCTTGACGGCCATCGCCGCTTCGGGCCTGCCCAGATTCTCGGCGGCCCGGACCGCGCCGTCCGCGAGCTGGTCGCCGATCCCCTCGCGGAGTGCGAGATTCTCGGTCAGCTCGACCATCCGGGTGTCGTCGCCCCAGGCGAGGGACTCTCCGTTCGTGAGCCCGGCTTCGCTGCACTCCATGAAGACCGAATAGACGTTGCCGAGCTCGATCGGGTCGAGGCCGTAGTCGTTGCACTGGTCGATCAGCTTGGCGACCGAGCGGATGTCGTCGACGTCGCAGTTGGCGCCGAGGGCCCACGCGGGCTCGTACTCCACGCTCTCCATCTTCAGGCCCTTCCACGGACCGTCTTCGACGGTGACTTCCTTCTTGCACGCGACCGGGCAGGCGTGGCAGGTCGGGTTGCCGGAGAGGAGGTTCTGCTCGACGTACTCGCCCGAGAGGGTCTCCGCGCGCTCACCGAAGGAGGTCAACTGGGAGTTTCGAACGCCGAGGGCGCCGATCGAGTTCGTGACGTTCATCAGCACGTTCGTGCCGTAGACCGAGAGGCCCCCCTTCCTGGGGCTCGTGATGTTCTTCTCGTCGCGGATCGTGTCCAGAGCGGTCTTTCGAGCGCCCTGCCACGCGTCCTTGTCCGGTACGTCGCTCTTCTTGTTGCCGGCGCGGACGATGATCGCCTTCAGGTTCTTCGATCCGCCGACGGCGCCGGTGCCGCCGCGGCCGTACGCGCGGTCGTCCTCGTTCACCCAGACCGCGAAGCGAGAGAGCCGTTCGCCCGCCTGGCCGATCGCGTTGACCGAAAGGTTCTTTGCGCCGTAGCGGTCCTGGTAGAAGGCGACGGTGTCGTGGATGCCGAGGCCCCAGGTGTCGCTGGCGTCGCGGATCTCGATCTCGCCGTCTTCGATGAAGACGTAGACTGGCGTGTCGGCCTTGCCTTCGAAGACGAGGCCGTCGAAGCCGGCCCAGCGGACGCGAGCGGCGCTCCAGCCGCCCTGGTGGCTGTCGGTGACCGTGTTCGTGAGCGGCGACTTGGTGACCGCGGCCCAGCGGCCCGACATGCTCGTCTCGCTTCCGGACAGTGGGCCGTTCATGAAGCAGAGGATGTTGTCCGGCGAGAGCGGGTCGACGTCGGGGCCGTTCTCGAGGACGTAGCGGACGCCGAGGCCGCGACCTCCGATGTACTTGTCCACCCATTCCTGGGGCGCCGGCTTCTTCGTGACGGTGCGGTTCGTGAGGTCGATGTGCGCGATGTCGCGTCCGAAGGTCCTGGCGTCCATGGGCGGGCTCCCTTGAGAGGTCTCGGGTTCGCCCCTCATTCTAGACCGGGAGGTTGCCTCGCTGGAAGTCCGTTTCTCGGGTGGGGGTGTGAGGACGCGTCTGGACCTTTGGCGACCCGCCCGCCCCCCTGCGGCGGGTCGCCGTCCGACTGCGTACGTCAGAACCGGAAGAATACGCCCGCGCCCACGGAGACGTAGTCCAGGTCCTCGACGTCGCCGGTCGGAACCACGTAGCTCGAGTCGATCGAGAGGCCGAAGGACTCGTTCAGGTAGAAGTCGACACCGCCGCCGAAGCGCACCGCAAAGTCGGTGTCCGTCCTCTCGAACGTCGTGACGGGGTCATCGGACTTGGCGCTCAGGAAGCCGAGGCCTGCCGAGAGGTAGGGCTGCACGCGCCCCGTCGCGAGATAGCCCTTCAGGTCGCCGGTCAGCGCCTGTGTGCGCGTCTCGGCGATCTCCACCCCGTCGACGCTCGTCTCGAAGTCCTCCATCCATTCGTAGTGGGCCTCGAGGGCGAGGTGCGGCGTGATGCGCGCCCCGAGTCGACCTGCGAGGCCGAACGAGGGGTCGACCTCGACGTCGTCCACGCCCGGGATCTCCGTGAGCTGGCCCTCGAGACGCGTCGTGAAGCCGCCGACGAGCCCGCCCCCGACGTAAAGGCCGGACCGGGCGTAGTCGCCGCTGTCCGCCATCAACCGATCAAAGCGGCCATTGGCCTGTCCCGTGGTCGCGAACGCCGAGCAGAACAGCGCGGTCATCGCCACGATCGGTGCGAGCCGCACGCGGAAGTTCGCCCGGCGTTCGCTGGTGAAGGGGCGCCCCTCCCGGAAGAAGCGGGTCACGCGATTCGAAGTCCGGGCGTTCGGTTGCGAATGACGGTCCATGTCTCGGTCCTCCATGGCCACGCGGTTCTCCCGAAGTGCACGAGGCGACCTGCCTCCTGGAACTGGGCGGGCGAGTCCAGGCCGTTTTCGGCGCCTCGGACTCGCGCGTGTCCGTTGAGGCGTAGGGGGCGACCAGGCGGGGGAAGGTTCGAGAACCGGCGTCAGGGGGCTCCTGGCGCGCTCGTCAAAAAGGTGCGGAACCCTTCGGATCGCCCCGGCACCCCAGCGTGCCCGCGGGCGTAGGCCTCACCGCTATTCTGGGGCGGTTCGGCCAACCAGCGGGGAGGGCGGCCTTCGTGGAATTCGATCGGGAACGTGCGGAAGAGATCTTCTCGACCTACCTGGCCTGCCACGCGCGCAACGATCGCGCCGGTGTGATGGCGCTGTTTGCGGCCGACGCGGCGGTCGAGGATCCCGTGGGTTCACCTGTGCACGAAGGCTTCGAGGCGATCGAGGCGTTCTATGCCGGGACCCACGAGCGGAACGGCACGATGCGGATCGAAAGGGTCGGGGCGTTGCTCGTCGGGGGAGACGAGCTGACCGCGCACGTGCGCGCGGCGCTCGACGCACCGGGGGCGCCGCCGGCGATGGACGTGATCTACGTGATCCGCGTAGACGCAGAGGGGCAGATCCTCTCGCTGCGGGCCTGGTATTAGGCTGCACTTTCTTCCCTCGGACCCGTCTGCCCTGCCCTATCCTCGCGCCCCCGAGAAGGAGTGGATCGATGAAGTGGATCGCCGTCGCGGGAGGTGTGATCGTCGTGTTCGTGGTGGCGATGCCGCTCATGATTTTCGTCTACGGCCGAATGGTGAATCCGGGCGTCGAGGAAGGGCTCCGCAACGATCCTTCGGGAGCGCGCGCGCAGAAGGTGATGATCATCACCCTACCTTCAGGGCGGCAGATTCCGGTGAACTTTTTGCGCGAAGACGGTCGGGTCTACGCGGGCGCCGACGGTTGGTGGTGGAAGGAGCTTCGGGAGGGGCCGCACGAGGTCACGGTCTTCGTCCGGGGGGAGACGCTGTCCGGCCGCGCCCGGGCGATCACGGACCAGCCGGTGTACACGAAGGACGTCTTCAGCCGCCTGAGGCCGACCGCGCTTCCGGGCTTCGGCACCCTCGTCGAGATTCTGCTGGATCCCGACGATCCGGGGGGTCCGCTTCGCTAGTCGAAGCGGACTAGAGGTCTGCAGCGCAGGCGACCGCGTTCTCGAGCATCGAGTCCACGCGGGCGAGCACGTGGTCGACGTCGCTCCCGCCGCCAAGGCCGCCCGCCGCGCCGGCGCGGAGCCGCGCGGCCACGCCTTCGACGAGGCAGGCCATCTTCCACCAGCTGAAGGCCCGGTAATAGTCGAGCGCGGAGAGATCGAAGCCCGAGCGGTCGATGTACATCTCGATCGCTTCGGCGCGGCGCGGGAAGGCCGGATGCCGGGTGGGAGAGGGCGAGCCGAAGTCGTGCTCCTCGTCCGGGTCGGTCCAGTAGAGCACGGACCACACGAAGTCCGCGACGGGATCGCCGAGGGTGCAGAGCTCCCAGTCGAGGACCGCGCGGATCCGGAAGTCGGGACCGAGCACGGTGTTGTCGAAGCGGTAGTCGCCGTGCACGAGGCCGCAGGCCTGCTGGGGCGGCACGTGCTTGGAGAGGGTCTCGTGGAGCTCGTACACGACGGGGAGGTCACGACCCTTGGAGGCCTCGAACTGGCGGAGCCAGCGCGCGAGTTGGCGTTCCACGTAGGCTTCCCGGCGACCGAGGTCGCCGAGTCCGACCGCGTCGGGATCGATCTTCGCCATCGCGATCTGCACGTCGATCAGCGAATCGGCGGCCGCGCGACACGCCGCCGTGTCCATGTCCTTCGCTTCGTCGGGACCGCGAAGGATCCGTCCTTCGGCGAAGCCCATCACGTAGAACTCGGCGCCGGTGACCTCAGTGTCGTCACAGAAGGCGACGGCGTCGGGGACGGGGATCCCCGCTTCGGGGTGGGCGTCGAGCGCTTCGATGATTCGCCACTCCCGGCCCATCTCATGAGCGGTCGCGATCCGCGCGCGCTCCGGCGGTCGGCGCAGCGCCCAGCGTTTTCCATCCGGTCGCGTGACGACGTACGTGAGGTTCGACCCGCCGGCCGCGACGAGCGCGAAGTCCAGCTCGGTGTCCGCCCCGTCGACGTTCCGCGCGAGCCAGGTCCGCACGGAGGGAAGATCGAGGCCCCGGATCTCGCTCATCGCGCCGCTCCCGACTCAGAAGCCCGACGTCGGCGCGTCGGGGTTGAGCGCGGCGCCGAGGGCGGCGTTGTAGACTGTGAACGCGACGCCCGCCGTACGCGGGTCGAGGGGATCCGCGCCGTGATAGGCGCCGGGACAGTTGTAGAGCTCCACTTCGATGCCCTCCGCGAGGAGCGCGAGCCCGTATTGGATGCCCTCGTCCCGGAGCGTGTCGAGGCCGTTCGTCTGGATGAAGGCAGGCGGAAGATCGCTGAGGTCGTCGGCGCGTCCCGGCGCCGCATAGGGGCTCGTCTTCTCGCGGTCGTAGTCTTCCCCGAGATAATGCAGCCACATGCCCTCGGCCGCGGCGGCGTTGAAGCCCGGGGTGCCGGGGCCTGCCTGGCCCATCGACGGAGTGTCGAGGCGATCGTCGATCACCGGGATCATCATCGCCTGGTAGGCGATGTGGGGGCCGCCTCGGTCGCGGGCCATTAGGGTGACCGCCGCGGTCAATGCGCCGCCCGCGCTGCCGCCGGTCACGACGAGCCGGTCGAGGTCGGCGCCGAGCTCGTCGGCGCTCGCGGCCGCCCAGAGGAGAGCTGCATAACAGTCTTCCGGGGCTGCGGGGAAGGGATGCTCGGGCGCGAGGCGATAGTCGACGGAGACGAGAACGCAGTGATGGTTCATCGCCCAGTTGGCTTCCATACCGCCGAAGGTCTCGGGATGGAGGAAGCAGAACGCGCCGCCGTGAAAGTGGAGGAGCAGCGGGAGGTCGCCCTCCGCGTTCTTGGGCCGGTAGACGAGCACGCGAACCTCCGGCTCGCCTTCAGGGCCGGGGATCAAGCGCTCTTCGATGTCGAGCCGCTCGAGGTGCTCGTCGGTCAGCTCCATTCCGGGGAACTGATCCTCCGGCAGGCTGCGATCGACGGGGAGAAGTTTCTGGGCGCGGGGCATGTTCGTCCTCCAGCGGCGATCCTATCACGCGGGGCGCGGGCCGCGACGATGTTCTCGCACCGGCGACACGATGTTCTCGCCCGTGTGAGACGGTCAGACGAGGGGCTCGCGCTTGCGATAGGCTTGAGTGGAATTCGAGAGGGGGCCCCAGCCATGGACGCAGTCGATCTACTCCGCCCGGCCTTTCTGCTCGCCGCCTGGACGCTCGTGATCACGACGTGGATGTTCGTCACGCGCATCCCGATGATGGCGAAGATGAAGATCGATCCGCAGGACGCGCGGGATACGTCGAAGCTGAACGACCTTCTGCCGCAGGAAGTCCAGCGGGTCGCGCGCAACTACAACCACCTCTTCGAGCAGCCGACCCTCTACTACGCCGTAGTCATCATGATCCCGATGATCGGCGCTGTCGACGAGATCCACGTCGCCTGCTCCTGGGCATTCCTGGGCCTTCGCGTGGTCCACTCCTGCGTCCAGGCGACGATCGACATCGTGCCGATCCGCTTCGGGCTCTTCCTGATCGCCTGGCTCGTGCTCGCCGTGATGATCCTGCGAGCGCTCGCTGGCCTCTTCTAGCGCCGGGCGCTCAGCGGCAGGAGTAGCCGCCGTCGACCGGCAGCGTGTGCCCGGTGATGAACGACGCCGCCGGGCTCGAGAGGAAGACCACCGCGGTCGCGATCTCGTCGGGCTGACCGAGGCGGGCCATCGGATGGAGCTGCTCGTACTCGTGCTGGATCTGTAGATCCTCGCGAAGCATCTCCGTCATCGGCGTCTCGATGTAGCCTGGCGCCACCGCGTTTACCCGGACGCCGCGCTCACCGAAGGCGATCGCGTATTGCGCGGTCATGCCGACGACCGCGTGCTTCGAGGCGATGTAGGCGATCCCGCCTCCCTCGATCATGGCTGCGGCGGGCATGTTCGCCGTGAGCGGAGAGACGAGGCCCTGCAGCCCGGCGATCGATGCCGTGTTCACGATCGCGCCGCCCCCACGCTCGGCGAGCAGCGCCGAGCCGTGCTTCAGGCCGTAATAGACCCCGTTCTGGTTCACCTCGAGCGTCTGCTGATAGTCGTGGCCCCCGACGCCCGCGTTGTTGAACAGGATGTCGAAGCCGCCGAGCGCGTCGATCGTCTGCTGAAGGCTCTTCTCCACCGCGGTCTCGTCGGTCACGTCGAGCTGGAGCGAAGCGGCTTCCCCGCCGTCAACGCGAATCGATTCGGCGGTCACCTTGGCGCCGTCGGCATCGATGTCGGCGCACATGACCGAGGCGCCGGCCTGGGCGTAACGAAGGGCGCTCGCGCGGCCGATGCCGGAACCGGCGCCGGTGACGAGGGCGACCTTGTCGGTCAGATCGATTACGGGGGAGAGGGACATCGGGGGCTCCTTCCGGCGCTCGGGAGGAGCGCGTTCGTTGAGAGAGCGATTCTGGCACCTGGCCCCGGCGGCAGCAATCGCCTCGAAAGCGGCGAGATCAGTCGGTGACCGGCAACGCGGTAGGGAACCGGCCCACCCACTGGAGATAGGTGGCCATCGCCCGGTCTCCAGCGACGAGACTCCCGACCTTGAAGCGGATTCCCTGGAGCGTTCGCGCGTCGTCGACCAGCAGGTCGTCCCCGAATTTCTGCTGCTCGTCGAGTCGCGCCTCGACCTCCCCTTCCGAGAGCCCCGCGTCCCGCGGCACCGCCGCGACGTACCAGGTCTGGGCCCGATCCCCGATGGGGGTCGACGTGAAGATCCCGACGGTCGTGTGATCCGTCACGGTCTGGAACGAGACCACGTTGGTTCCCGTCACCCGGATGCGTTGTTCGAAGGCGCCGGTCTCCTTCGAAACGAAGGGGATGTCGAGCTCGATATGGTGCTCGCCCTCGTATCGCACGTCTTCGGGCTCGATCGCGAAGTCGAGGTCGTGGACGTAGCGCAGGTGCATGAAGTCGAAGGTGTTGCCGATCGAGAGCCAGGGCGCGACCTCGAAGACGTTCGTTCGTTTCACCCGGTAGACGAGATCCTTCTCGTCGTAGTCGCGCACGGTCGGCGGCGGATAGAGGGGGGGGCCCTCGCCGTGCCAGGCCCACACGAGGCCAAAGGACTCGACGGCGGGGTAGCTGTGGAGCCGGGCGGCGGTCGGGATCGGGCCGTCGGAGGGGATCTTCGAGCAGGCTCCGCTCGGCGCGAAGCAGAAGTGGTGGTAGGTGCAGCGGATCGCGTCTTCGACGACGTCCCCGAGTGCCAGATCCGCGCCCATGTGGGGGCAACGGGCGGTCATCACGACGGGATCCCCCGCGGCCGTGCGATAGACCACGACGCGCCCGCCCAGGAAGTCGGCGCCGACGGGGCCGTCGGCCGGGACCTCCTCCGACGTGATCACCGCATACCAACCCTGGGGCTGCGGGTCGTCCGCGCGGAGCACGGCATCGAGGGTCTGCCAGGTGTTGTCCTGCGGAGAGGTGCTCATTCGCCCACGACCTCGACGGAGGAAATGTCGGGGTCGAGCGTGACGACCATGTCCTTCATCATGGCCCCCAGCGCCTCGGGCTCCATCACGCACTCGGCGCACTCTTCGTTCACCCCGGGCACGTACCGCACGCGCAGCACGCCGCCGTCGTCGGACAGCAGAGTCACGCTGCCGCCCTCGGGCTTCACGATCTCGTTGAACTGCTCGACGACCTGGCGGGCGCCTTCGGACATGTCGTGCCTCGTTTCGGCTAGGCCGTCAGTCGGGCGCGGACCTTCGGGGCGACTTCGCAGGCGAGGTCGCGGATTTCGTCCTTGCTCCAGATGGCCGTCGGGATCGCCGGATAGTCGATGATCACGAAGGGGAAGTCGGGCATGCCCGACAGCTTGGCCATCGCCTGGGCAGAACCCTCGACGGCCTTGTGGATGATGGCGGCGGTCGGAATCCCCGCCCACTCGAGCTCGATCGCATCACGCAAACTGCGTGCAGAGCAGCTCCCTCAACCTCCGAAGCCGGCGATCGCCAGCGAGGTCTCCGAGGTGAGACGCGCCCAGTCGGCGGGCTCCGGCGCGACCGAGACCGAGGACTTGAGTACGCGAACGGCGGCGATCGTGTCGTCTTCCCGGGTCAGCTCCTCGTAGACCGCGTCGAGGAAGAGCTTCGATTCACCGAGTCCGTTGGCCACGAGGCCGAGCACGCGGCCATCGAGGCTCGCGGGTCTCGAGGGCAGGGCGCGCTCGTCAGTCCTTGCGAGCGGGCCGCTCGTGGGATCGAGTCCGATCAGGGGCTTGTTGGTCATGTCGTCCTCCGTTTCGCACCCGCCTCGGGCGCCGTCGGTTGAGTCAGGTCACGCGGGCGCGATCACCGGCTCGGTGATCGCGATCGCGAGATGGGGGATCAGTACGTAGGTCTGCGCCATGCCGTCGCCGCCGGCGGCGACGATCAGGAGGCCTTCCTTCTTGCCGATCCCGACGATGCGACCGTTCGGGCCGGGGTCTTCGGTGAACTTCGGGAAGAGGTAGTCGCGGATGTCCGCCTTGGACCAGCCGGCCCGGTCGTAGAAGCGCTGGTGCTCGGGGCCGATCACGAGCATCGCGGTCGTGTCCTCGCCGAGGAACTCGTCTCCGGCGATCCCGTTTCGTCGCAGGGTGGCGAGCATCGAGTCGCAGAGCGCCTCCGGAGTGCGCGAGGTGAAGTCGACGGCGGAGTCGACGGTCATGACCGAATGGACCGTGACCGTGCTCTCGTTCGCGCCGAAGCCGCGCTCGACGTGCATCGGGGTCCAGTTGCTGGCTTCTTCGTTCTCTCCGAAGCAGAAGCTGAAACGATGGGGGCTCGAGAAACTTGCGCGGTCCAACACGCCAGGGATGGCGCGGCAGACGTTCCGGATCACGAGGCGCAGCGCGCGGCCGATCGACGCGTTGGCGCGAAAACCCGGGCCCATGCAACCGGCGCCGCATTCGATCCCGATCTGCGAGCGGACGGGGCCGTTGACGACGACGGTCTGGACGGCGCCGGACAACGTGCCGGTCGTGCTGTGACAGTTCGCCTTCTCGTGGAGGTGGGCGCGGACGGCGGCAAGGACGACGGGGAAGTAGTCGGGGCGGCAGCCGGCCATCACGGCGTTGATGGCGGCGTGTTCGGCGGTGACTCGGACTTCTCGGGTGGGCACTTCGCCGAGGAGCACGTCCGGCGCGAGGCCGGCGGCGGCGAGGAAGGCTTCCACGCGTTCCGGCGTGGGCGCGACGATCGGCAGCCCATCGGTCCAGCCGTTCGCGTGATAGGTCTCCTGGAGGTCTTCTTCGTCGCGAAAGGCGTGGGCCTCAGCGGCGAGCGCGGTCGCGGCCATGGTCGGGCCTCCTCCGGAGCGGCTTCCCGTGCAGAGCGGGGAGTCCGCGGTTCGGGAACACGGTTCCACAGATCGCTTGGGGTGGCCACCGGCGGCAGCGGGGCGGCGGATGACAGGAATGGCGGCGAATGCGACGCTCTGCGTGATGTCGAGCGAGGCGCGATTCGTGGGGAGCCAGCTGGATCGTCGTGGGTTCCTCCGGGCAAGCGCGGCGCTCGCCGTTGCCGGCTGCGTCCCAGGGATCCCTGCCGAGGAGCGGTCCTCGGCTTCCTCGTCGACGTTGGCGCCGAACGGAGACCGCGGTGTCTTCGGCCGTCGATTCTTCCTGCTCGAGACGCCGCCCGCCCAGCCCAGGAACGCGACCCTCTCCGATGACCTTGTCTTCCTCTGATCACGCCGCATCGGGGCGGGCGACGAGCCCGGATGGACTCCGCGCACTCCTTGCGAAGTTCTCGTCGAAGGAGAGCGTCGAGCGTGCTTCGGCGTTCCGGCCTAGAGACAGCGACGTCTTCGTGGCGACCTACTCCAAGTCCGGGACGACGCTGATGCAGCAGGTCGTGCACGGGCTCCGCACGCGGGGAGACATGGACTTCCGGGACATCTCGGAGGTCGTGCCGTGGATCGAGGTGGCCCACGACCTCGGTCAGGACCTCGATGCGCCGCAGAAGGCCGCGCCGCGCGCCTTCAAGACCCACTTCGATTCGGATTCGATGCCATCGGGGGGGCGTGTCGTCTACGTCGTGCGGGAGCCGATCGCGGCGCTGGTCTCCTTCTACCACTTCAACTCGGGCTGGTTCATGGAGCCGGGCGCCATGAACCTCGAGCGCTTCGCCCTCGAGTACATCCTCGAGCGAAGGGGACGCCACGACTACTGGCATCACGTGGCTTCGTGGTGGCCGCGTCTCGAACAGGAAGACGTGCTCCCGCTCTGCTACGAGGACGTGGTCGCGGACCTCGGAGGGGCCGTCGCCCGCGTCGCGCGGTTCATGGGCGTGCCCGAGGAGCCCGGACGGATCGAGATCGCCACGCACCAGGCGAGCAAGGCGTTCATGCAGCAGCATCCGACGCTGTGGGAGGACGCGCGTCTACGCGAGTACCGCAATTCGGAGATGGGGCTCCCGCTGGAGTTCAAGAGCACGAAGGTGCGTACGAAGGACACCGGAGACGGTGAAGCGAAGCGTCTCGATTTCGTGACCGAGGCGGTGCGTGAAGCCTGGGCGGAGCGCTGGGCGGAGATCGTCGAACCCGTGACCGGTTGTGCCGACCACGCGGCGCTCCGGGCGCGGATCGCAGAGATGGGGCCCCACTAGGGCGCCGCGAACGGTCTATGCTCCCGCCGCCTTCCCCGCAAGCCCGGAGTTCCATCCTTGTCCGACGAACCCACCCCCGAACCCCAATCGCCGCCCCGCACGGCGTCTGCGAGCGGATTCCGGGAGGCGGTCGAGACGTTCAGGCTCCCACACTACGGACCGCTCTGGGCTTCGAACCTCGTCCAATTCATCTGTTTTCACGTCCTGTTCATGGCGATGCAGTGGCTGGTCACGACGCTCACCGACCTGCGTGGCGGCGTGACCTTCCTCTCCGCGATTCAGGGCGCTTCGATCGCGCTGGCCTCGCCCTTCGCCGGCGTGATCGTCGATCGTTACGCGAAGCGGAATCTGATCCTCCTCGGTCGACTGGGCCTGGTCGGTGTCGCGACGACGACCGCCTTGCTCGTTCATGCCGAGGTGCTCAGCTATTGGGGGCTCGTCGCGATCGGGATCGTCGGGGGCGCGCTCGCATCGGTGCTCGGCCCCGCGACACAGACCTTCGTCGTCGACGTGGTCGGAAGGAACCGGACCCAGCACGCCGTGACGCTCAACTCGATCGGCTCTTCCTTCGGGACGGTCGGGGGGGCCGCGGTCGGCGGAGTCCTGATCGGCGCGGTCGGCGTGGTATCGACCTATCTGATGGCGGCGACCGGCGTCGTGCTCTCGGCCCTCGCGATCCTGACGATCCCGATGCGGGGGCGCACCGAACGCAGCGAACGCTCGTCCCTTACCCGCGATCTGCGCGAGGGCTTCGCCTACGTGCGGGAGCGGCCGCCTCTGATGCTCGCGCTCCTCGCGTGCTCGATGGCGATCTTTAACGGCGCGATGGGGCCGATGCGCGTGATCTTCGCGAAGTACGTGTTCGAGGCCGGGCCGAGCGGCTTCGGCGCGATGTCCGCGGCGCATGGAATCGGGACCATGGCCGCGGCGATTTTCCTCACTTTGCGGCCCCCGACGAAGCACTTCGGTCTCTTGATCTCGGGGACGATGGGTCTCTACGCCTTCGGCGTGCTGGCCTATTCGTTCGCATTCTCGTTCGAGTACATCCTCGTCGTCGAGCTCTTCCTGGGCGTCGCCGGCCAGGCCTGGAACATCTGCGCGATGGTCGGCTTTCAGCTCGTCGTGCCCCCCGAGATGCGCGGGCGCGTCCTGAGCATGGTGCTCACTCTCGCGCAGCTCGGCTTCATCGGCGCGGGAGTCGTCGGTCTCCTGGCGGACGCCGTCGGTGATCAGCTCGCGGTCGGGATCTTCGGGGCGATCCCGACGACGCTGCTGGCCCTCCAGCTCCTCTTCGGCTGGCGCGTTCTCAAGCAGATGTAGCGGCGGATCAGTCGCCCGCGAGAGCGGAGGCTTCGCCGAGGATCACGCGTGTGCCGTCGGTCTTCTCGACCCAGACGTCGCAGACGACACGCTGCTTCATGCCTTCGGTGATCTCGTCGCGGATCTTGGCGTGAGCCTGCACCGTCTCGTCCACCCAGAGCACGTTGGTCAGCTTGACGGACATGCGCCCGCCTTCGAGCCAGCCCATGCCGAAATGATCCTGCATGACCTGAGAGATGAAGCAGGTCGACATCATGCCCTGCACGACGATGTTCGGGAAGCCGAGCTTCTTCGCCTCTTCCCGGTCCGTGTGATAGTTCTTGCCCGGCCCCGAGAACATCCAGCAGCGCCGGTCGTCGATCACTTTCTCGACGGAGGCGAGATCAGGTCCTTCGGCGGTCGGGAAGGGCGGTCGCGGCGTCTTTTTCTTCGCCGTCTTCTCGTCGATGACGAAACCGTCGTCGGTGGCGTCGTCCTTCGGCGGGAGAAACGACTGATAGGTCCGGCCGCGGACGAGGAGCCGGCCTTCGTCGTCCGGCTCCGCACTCATGAGGTCCGTCTCGTTGACCACCCAATCGCGTCCGCGCTTGTGATAGCGATCGATGATCGTCGAGCGGGTCCGGACCTTCGAGCCCACCGGGATCGGCGCGAACATCGACCATTCCTGCTGGCCGTGCAGATTCCCGAAGAGGTTCCTCAAATACCACTGGCCGAGGTGCTCGTAGCACTCCGAGTGGTGGAGGAGCGGCGGCGCGAAACGCTCGTGAAGCGGGTGCGCGTCGCCGAGGGCGTCCTGGTAGAAGGCCACCGTCTTAGGGTCGATCGTGTAGACGTTCGATCCGCAGTGTCGTCCGACGTACGCAGGTTCGCCCATGAGATTCATGTTGGCTCCTCGGGGCCGCGCGAGGGGCGCGCGGTACTCAGTCGAGGCGGACGGTACCCGAAGCCGTCACGCGGATCTCGCTGGTGCCGGGAGAAAAGGAAGGCGCCGGGGCGCTCTTGAAAGCCATCACCCGTTCGCGCTGGAAGACCGGGGGGCTCGTCGTGCCGACCTCGACCGTGTCGACGGACCACTGCTCGGCACCGAGACCCTCCGCGACGAGCTTCGCCCGCCGGCGAAACCGGGAGAGTGCTTCTCCGATCAGCTCGTCATCGAGGGCCTGGCGCGTCTCTCGACGGACGCTGAAGTCGATGCCCGAGAGGAGGAGGGACTCCGACTGGAGCTCGCCGATCAGTCGCGACAACCCATCGGGGTCGCCGGACTCGAGGACCAGCACCTGGCTGGCGCGCCATCGCACGACCTGCCCGTCGTCGTAGACAGGGCGGGTCGAGTAGCCGCCGCTCCGGACCTCGACCCCGGAGGCGCGCTTGGCTCGCTCCATCGCCTGCTTCATGGCCCGATTCACCTCGGCGGAGACCTCGGCCGCCTGCTTGCCTTCCGCCTGGACGGTCATCCGCGCCGTCGCCCAATCGTTCGCGACCTCGCGCACCGCCTCCACCTGGAACGAGGCACGGGGTTCGTGATCCGCCCGACTCCCTCCGCTCGACCCGTCGCCGCGCTCTTCGGCGAAGGCGATCCCGGCGCTCACCGGAAAAAAGAAGAGGAACACGAGAAGGAAGGGGGCGGCGGAACGGCGCATGGTTCGACTCCTTTTGGGTTGGCGAGTCTAGACCTTCGATTCCGCTGCGCGGGGTTTCGTGCGGTGCTGCTGGAGAAAAGAGGCGGGGTGCCGCGCTATGCTTCTCGCGAAGGAAGCCCCGCCCTTGGCGCCCACGACGATTCCGATCCCCAAAGACCCCCACGACGAATGGATTACGGTCCCGCTCGGAGAAAAGAACGAGGACCCGAAATTCGAGGTGAAGCGGCTGCCGCCCGAGCAATTCGAGGCGGTCTACGATTGCGTCGACAACGCGTTCGGCAAGACGCGACCGCGCGCGCTCTTCAACTGGCTCTACCGTGAGAATCCCTACGGCCTCGCCCGGGTCTGGTCGACGACCGAAGTGGCGACCGGTCGGCTCCTGCGAGTCGGCAGTAACTTTCCGTGGCCGATCTGGCGAGGCGATCGGCCGTGCATGGGCTCTCTCGGGGGAGACGCGGCGACGGTGACGGACTGGCAGCGGAAGGGGCTCTCCGGGCCGCAGCGGCGAATCTCCCGAAGCCACCCGATGCGCCCTTCCTGGGCGACGATCGCCGGGCCGAACGAGAGCTCGCGGGCCCTGTCCGAAAAATTTGGAGATCAGAGTTCGACGCTCGGCGAGCTCGTGGGCGGGGTCGCGGTTCTCGGTGGAGCGGATCTCGGACGGCGTCTGGGGCTGCCGATGGCGCTTGCGCGTCCCGTCGGCGCGCTTGCCGGCGGCGTGTTCGCCGCCTGGCGGGGGCTCACGCTTCGCGGTGGGCGCGGACATCGCTTCGAGGTCGTGGACCGGTGCCCTTCGGACTTCGATGCGGTCACGCTGGCGACGATGCGCTTCGAACACTGGTGGACGCCGCACAATTCAGTGTTCCTCAATTGGCGCTACGTCGATCACCCGATCGAGACCTATCAGCCCCTCGCGCTCGTGGATCCCACGAACGACGTGCCCGCCGCGTACGCGCTGGTACGACTCGCGGGCGCGCAGAGCACGCTCGCGGAATTCGCGGCTTCCCCTGCTGATGCCCCGGTGCTCCTCGCGCACGTGTTGCGCTTCGCGCGCGAAGCGGGGGCCGAGTCCATGAACTTCTTCAGCACGCCCGCCTGGCGCCACTGGGCGCTCTTCCGGCGCACCGGCTTCCTCGCGTATCGGACCGGTAACTTCCTCGAGGCCAAGGACCACCAGGACAAGAAATACTCCGAGGACATCATGCGGTGGCAGCTGACCCCGGGAGACCGGGACTATCACTAGCCCGGAGCGGCTCCGGCGCGGTCAGAACTGGATCGGAGCGAAGTCGTACTCGAGGGTGAGCACGGCAAAGAAGGTGTCGATGTCGGGCTGGTCGATGCCGGGACCGCCGAGCGTCGTCCTGCGGTAGCGCCCGTCGAGGACCGCGGCGAACCGGTTCTCGATCCGGAAGCGCGTGCCCACGATGAACGTGTAGTTCTCTCGACGGACATCGCTCGATCGGATCGTCGTGATCGCGAGCGCGGTCGTGTCGCGCTCGGCATCGATCGTCAGGTCCGCGTCGTCGACGAGGACGAAGTCGATCCGCGTCGAGTCGGTCAACGTCTCCCGCCGGTCCCAGCTGCCCGCCGCGAACACGCTCCAGCGGCTCGTGGACGGGGCGTACTCGACTTCGCCGAAGACGCGGTCGAGGCTCGAGGCGAGCCCATCGCCGCTCGTGGAGCTTTGGCGTCGCTGGTAGGAGAGGCTCAGATTCCAGTCGGGAAGATTCGCGGTCAGCGTCGCGCCGCCGAAGAAGGTCAGCAGCTGGTCGGTCCCGACGCGCGGCGTCGTCGGATCGACGGCAAAGGAAACGAATTCGCCGAAGCCGTCGGCGCCCGCCGGGTTCGCGACCGGCGCGAGCCTGCAGTCCGACGAGAAGCGGGGGGCCGCGAGGCCACAGCTGCCGAGCTGCGCGCGGAGGGCCTCTCCGCCCTGGAAGCCGCCGACGAAGCGCGTTTGGGAGACGCTGCTGATCGAGTCCTCGTCCGAGCGGACCCAGGATGGACCGCCATTCGCGGTGAAGGTGATCGCGTCCGTCACGTTCCACGCCCAGGTCGCGAAGCCGCTCACGAAGTCGCCGGTCGAGCCGAGCCGGGAGAGCGCCTCCTCGAAATCCTGCCGGGTGTACGACGCGCCGACCCCCACGAAATGCGTATTCGAGACCTGGTACCGGAGTTCGCCGGCGCCCTGCCAGGCGGTGCTGTCGTTGCGGTCGAGGTTCTGCTCGAAGTCGATCCACTGGTACTCGCCGCTGAGGCGCAGCTCGAGCAGCTCGGTCAGGTCATGGCTCAACTCGAGCTCGAACTCGTTTCGCAGGTACCGGTCCTGGTTCGGGTCGAGCGCGGTGTCGGCGACCTCGATGTCCCGGCGGTTGAAGCGGAGGTTCGAAATGTCGCGGAACCGGTTCGTGACGCGCACGCGGGTGCGCTCACTGAGGTCATAGCTCGCGCGGGCTCGGAGGCGGCTTTCCCAGGCATCGACCCCGTCCTGGTCGAGATAGGCCTGGTACGCACCGTCAAACTGGACGTCGTAGCGGAAGCGTCCTTCCTGGTCCGCGATTTCGATCGAGGGGCCGATTTGAAAGGAGTTGGCGGCGTCCTCGTTCTGATTGTCCGAGAAATAGTTCGAGTTGTACGTGTAGTTGCCGTCGATGCCGAGGCGCAGCTCTGCCGCGAGGCCCGGCCACGCGAGGAAGAGCGCGGCGAGTGCGACCAGGCTGCGGGCGCGTCCGAGGAGGGGGAGGAGCGGCATCAGTCCGGGACGATGATCGTGTCGCCCGCTTCGAGGACGAGGTTCGAGTCGGGCGCCTTCCCATCCACGAACGCGGTGTAGTCGAAGCGGTACTCGACCTGACCGTCGGGGGTGTTGCGCAGGACGCGGATGCGGCGCTTCTTGGCGAAGGGGGTCAGGCCGCCCATGGCGGCGATCGCCTCGATCACCCGGGTGCTCCGCTGGAGCTCGACCTGGCCCTCGCGCTCGATGCCGCCCCCGATCACGCTGACGACCTGGCTGTTCATCTCGGTCACCGCGACGTCGACTCGAGGCTTCGCGATGTAGTCGCGCAGCCCCTGACGGATCACGTCGGCAAGCTCCTTGGGCGTCCGGCCCTCGGCGCGCACGTCGCCGAGCAGCGGCACGGAGACCTTTCCGTCGCTCCGGACGAGGAGCGGCCCCGAGACGTCCTCGTGCTGCCAGACGGTGAGCTCCAGAAGATCGGGCACCCCGATTCGGTACGCGCGACTCGCGTCGTCTTCGTCCGCCGCCGGCGGCGTCGAGGGCGGGGGGGCGAAGGGGTCGAAGTTGGCGCAGCCAGCCAGCACGAACGCGACGAGGGTGGCGATCGTGGCTGCACGCAGGACTCGGATCTTTTGAATGGATCGCATGGGGACTCCCGAAGGACGGCGGGGGGTCAGGCTGCCTTCGCCTGGCGTTCGTCGATCAGCCAGCGCCCGAGCGTGGCGACGCTCGGGCGGAGCTGGGCGCGAAAGAGCGCGCTCGCATAGTTCAACATGGGCAGGCGCGTGACTCGGGCGGGTTCCGGGAAGGGCACGCGAGCGATCGAACGCCCGCTGGCGAAGCCCAGCTCGAAGCCCGCTTCGAGCACGGCCTGCTGCGTGCGCTCGTCTTCCGCACCCGATGGATAGGCGAAGACCGCGGGCGGCGTGTCCTCACCGAGCTCTCGTTCGATGGCCCGCTTCGAAGTCGCGAGGTCCGCGGCGAGCTCCGTGGGGTCGAGTCGGGTCGCGAGGGCATGGGCGTGTCCGTGGGCGCAGACCGAGAGGCCGTCGCGGGCCAGGGCACGAAGCGCGTCCCAGCCGAGGACGCGATGTACGCTCGGGACGTCAGCCAGCGAGGCGAGGGTCGTGTCGAGCCACTCCATGGCCTCCACGTGGGGAAGATCCTTTACGCGGGTCCGGATCGCGCGGTGGGCCGCACGGCGTTCCCCTGCGTCGCCGAGGGGCAGTCGGCCGATTCCGTGGACTTCGCATTCGCGGTGGTCCGTGCGCGTGAGGCTCGCGTGCAGGCGATCCCACCAGAAGCCCGGGCCGGGCTGATCCGGAAAGGCCGTCGGGACGAAGAGCACGGCCGGCACTCCGGCGCGCTGCAGGGTCGGCCACGCGTGCTCGGCAAAGTCGCGGTAGCCGTCGTCGAACGTGAAGAGCACCGGTCGCGGCGGAAGCGTCCGCTCCCCGCGATGTGCCGCGACGAGATCGTCGAGGGAGATGGGGGAGTAGTGCCGAGCCACCAGCTCGACCTGGACGCGAAATTCGTCCGGCGTCGCGCTGATCAGTCCCGGGTCGAGGTCGGGCTCTTCCGCGAGCTCGGCGACGCGGTGATAGGCGACGACCCGAACGCGGTCTGTGTTCCGGTCGAGGGCCTCGAGGAGGCTGAGCAGACCACTCTTCGCGAAAGCTTCCGCTGCGCGTCCCGCTGCGGCCTTCATCACGTGGCCGATCCGTTGCGGCCGGGTGCCTGCGTCGGCGGGACCCAGGCAGGTTCCTGCTCCCTTTGCCGGGCCAGGCGCTCGCGGCGCAGGGCGAGGATCGCCAGGACCAGGCCAGCGGCGAGGCCGAGTCCGCCGCCCCCGGCGAGGATCAGCGGCGGTCGTGGCCAAACGGGTCCCCTGGGCAGGGTCGGCGGCGCGATCAATCGCGCGGAGATCCCGAGCTCTCCGGATTCGGCGAGGCGGCTCACCAGTCGCTGGTCGAGCAGCTCCGCGCGGCGCGTGTCCGAGAGCTGGCGAACCCGGTCGAGCTCGTCCAGGAGCAGAGATTCTTCGCGACGGTCGCGCTCGATTGCGGACATGTGTGCGCGCGCTCCGTCATAAAGCTCCTCGAGCTGGGCTTCGAGGCCCTTCGCCGCCTCGATGTCCCGGGCGAGCGCTTCCGGCGTCGCGGAGGAGCTCTGCTCGAGCTGTCGCCGGAGCACGGTGACCTCGCGCTGAGCGGCCTCGACGGCCGGGTGACGGGAGGTGAGGGTGAGGCGTGCGCGCGAGAGCTCCGCCTCCGCGTCCCAGAGCTGTTGTTGGAGGGATTCCGTTGCCGGGTCGAGGATCGAGAGCTGGTCGCTGCCCATTTCGAGGCGATTCTCGAGGGCGATGCGTTCATTGCGAGCGTCGGCGAGCTGTCCGGCCAGGTCACGCATGAGGTCGGTCTGGGCGCGGGCGGTGTCATCGGCGCTGCCGGTTGTCCCCTTCTCGACGCGAAGCGAGGTCAGCTGGTCTTCGAGCGACACGGCTTCCTCTTCGAGCACGTCGATCTCCGCCTGCTTGGCCCGCAGCTTCTCGCGCTGGACCGCGACCTCGTTCGCGCGCAGGTTCCGGAGGTATGCGTCCACGATGGCATCGAGCAGCGCCACCCCGTGGTTCGCATCGGGGCCGAGATAGCCGAGGGCGACGACCTGGGTGCCGCTCACCGGCGAAGTACTGACCGATTCGACGGCATCCGCGAGCGCGTCATCTTCTGCCTCGAGGTGGGCCGCCCGCGGAATCTGCGAGAGCGCATCCGTCAGCACCGACTGGCTCTCCATCACCTCCGCCTGGGTCGCAACGAACGCCGAACCCGCCATGGCAGCGCCCCCGGGCGACTCGACGCGGGTCATGTCATGCCGTTCGAGAACGACCTGTGCGCCGACCGTGTAGAGCGGCGTGCTCATCGCCCATACGAGCAGGGCGAGCCCGAGGCCGACGAGGCCGCCCCCGAGTAAAAGCTGGCGTCGCTCGCGGACCGCCTGCTCGAGGTCCTCGAGGGTCAGCTGGAAGGCGGGTTCGTCGGGGTGGGTCCGCTGCTCCTGCGAGTAGAGCGACAGGACCTCCTGGACCCCGGCGCGGGTGAGCTCGAGGCGCACTTCCGGCTGCTCTTGATTGGCGTCGGGCGGCGTGGGGAGGTGCGGGTTGCTCAAGGTGGAATCCGGGGTAGGGCGGTCGAGCGGATCTCGATCGATTGGCAGATCCGCAGGGTAACGAAGGAATAAGCGTAGGTTATTGGCTACGTTTATAGGTTCGGGTGGCTCAACTCAAGAGAGCCGGGAGGAGGTGCCTGCGATCTGCTCCCGGCCTGCCACAGAATGGGTCGAAAAAGACACGTACCGCTCCATTCCCAGGACAAGAATCCAAAAGCAACCTCTCAATCCCGATCGCGATATGGGGTAAAAATGCTACTATTCGTCCGATCTTCAGACTCTATCGGACTCTAAGGGGTCCAGCCGCACTCCTTGGCGTCATGCACGTCGGAGAATAGGCTTCCGAGAAGACCGAGGTAGACACGTGGGTGTCGGTACAGAGCAGCTGAGCCAGATGTGGGCTTCGACGACGGATTCGCTCCCGATCCGATCAGGGGCCAACCTGCGCCACACGACTCGCGGCTACCCGTATAAAAAGCGCGCCCTCGACCTCGTGCTCTGCACCCTCGCGCTTCCGGTCGCGCTCCCCATCCTCGCCGCGTGTGCGCTCGCCGTGAAGCTCACGAGTCGCGGGCCGGTCTTCTTCATCCAGGAGCGGACGGGATGGCGCGGACGTCGCTTCCGCATGATCAAGTTCCGGACGATGGTGGTCGGTGCGGCGGACATGAAGGCCGAGCTCGCCGACCGCAATCAGATGGGCGGTCCCGACTTCAAGATCACGAACGATCCACGCGTGACCTGGGTCGGGACGTTCCTCCGCAAGACGAGCCTCGATGAGGCTCCGCAGCTCTGGAACATCCTGAAGGGCGACATGAGCCTCGTCGGGCCGCGACCCACTTCGTTCTCCTCGGACACCTACGCGCTCTGGCACACCGAGCGTCTCGAAGCGCTGCCGGGTCTCACCGGCCTCTGGCAGGTCCGCGGTCGTGGCCTGGTCGCCTTCGACGATCGGGTCCGCCTCGACATCGCCTACGTGCGTAACCGAAGCCTCGCGCTCGACATCTCCATCCTCGTCAGCACGATCCCCGCCGTCCTCTTTCAGCGCGGGGCCTATTGATCGATGTTCCCCATCCTTCGTCGACACTGGGCGCTGTGGGCCGCGTGGATCATGACTTCTTCGGTGCTCCTCTTCGCGAACCCGTGGTTCGCGTTCGGCTGGCCCGAACTCGTGGCCTGCTTCGGCTCCCTCCTGCTCTCTGCGGATCGACGAGCCCGCCGCGAAAGTCTACTCGCCCTCGGCCTGCCGGCGATCGGCCTGCTCGCTGCGATCGATCCGCAGGAGGTGACCGCCCTGCGTCTCGTCGTGGCCTGGGCCGTCTTCATCGGCGGCGTGCTCCTCGGCGCCCGCGCCGTCGACGACCAGCACGAGCTCGAGGAGCTGGCCGGCCATCTGGCCCTCGGTCCCGACGCCGAGGCGGCCCATCGAGAGTTGCTCGAGGCCGCGCAATCGGAGATCGCGCGCGCGCGGCGTCATGATCGGAGCCTGCTGATCCTTTCGCTCGCTCCGGCAAAGGGCGATGGAAAGGATGATCGGATCGCAACGAAGCTCCTCGCGGCCCGCGGCATCTTTGAAGCCAGCGCGACCCTCCGGGAAGAGCTTCATCGCTACGCGAAGGTCGCCGCCACCCGCGAGCGCGTCCTCTGCCTCGTGCCCGAAGCGGACCTCGATTCGGCGCCGGCGCTGATCGAACGTCTCGCAAAGCAGGTCGAAGCGGCCCACGGCCTCCTTCTGGAGGCGGGGGCCGCGGTCTATCCCGGCGACGCGCTCGCCGTGGAAGACCTGATCGCCGTCGCCGACGATGCGCGAAAGCAGAGCGTCTCGAGACACTCGATCGCGGGTAGAGCTGCGACCGCCCTCGACGCGACGGACTGATGCCGAGCGGAAACCCGCGCACGTCGGCTGCGCGCGGCGAGGTCGATCCCCGGCCTTGCGTCGCCTATGTGATGTCGCGCTTCCCCAAACTGACGGAGACCTTCGTCCTCGACGAGATCCTGGGTCTCGAGGCGCGGGGTGTTCGCGTCGAGGTCTTTCCGCTATGGCGGGAGCGAGGAGGGCCGGTTCACCCGGAGGCGGTGCCGGTCGTCGAGCGCGCTCACTTCACGCCCACCTTCGACGGAGCGATCCTGCGCGACAATCTGAGGATGCTCTTCTCTCAGCCGCGGCGCTACCTCGGGACCCTCGCGCGGCTCGTCGTCGCGAACCGGTCGAGCCTCCGGTTTCTTGCAGGGGCGCTCGCGGTCTTTCCGAAGTCCGTTTCCTTCGCACGGCGTATGCGCGACGTCGGCGCGGAGCACGTTCATGCCCACTTCGCGAGTCATCCCGCCGCCTGTGCCTTCGTCGTCGGTCGCCTGTCGGGTCTCCCGTGGAGCTTCACGGCACACGGATCGGATCTCCATCGGGAGCAGGCGATGCTCCCGGACAAGGTCGCCGAGGCATCGCACGTCGTCGCGATCTCCGACTACAACCGTCGCTTCCTGCTCGAGCATGCGGGCCCCGACGCGGAACGACACGCAGATCGCGTCCACGTGGTCCACTGCGGCGTCGCGCCCGAACGCTTCGCGCGTGCCGCGGCGTCGGACGACTGCTTCGACATCGTCTGCGTCGGGACACTCCATGCAGTGAAGGGGCAGGGCTTCCTGCTCGATGCGTGCGCGGCCCTCGACAAGGAGGGAGTCGCGTGGCGACTCCATCTGGTCGGTGACGGCCAAGATCGCAAGGAGCTCGAAGATCGGGCCCGTCAGCACGGAATCGATGAACGCATCGTCTTTCACGGCGCGCTCGAGCGCGAAGGCGTGCGCTCGGTCCTCGCGCGCGCGGACGTCGCCGTCGCCCCGAGCGTCCCGACGGCGGACGGTCGCCGCGAAGGCATCCCGGTCGTGCTCATGGAGGCTGGTGCGACCGGTCTGCCTCTGGTCGGGAGTCGGCTCTCGGGAATCCCCGAGCTGGTCGAAGACGGCGAGAGCGGCCTGCTCGTCGATCCACGGGACGTCGAAGGGCTGGCTGCCGCGCTGCGCCGGCTCGCGTCGGATCCGGCTCTCGCGCGCCGCCTCGGCGAGAACGCCCGCCGGCGCGTAGCGGAGCACTTTTCGACCGACGGCAACGTCGCGCGTCTGCGCGCGCTTTTCTTCGGCGGAGAAGCCGCGCGATGATCGCGACCCTCGTGTGGATCTGTCTGGCCGCGATCGCGCTGCCCTTCCTCGCCTATCCCTTCCTGCTCTGGCTGAGGGCGACGATGGCGCCGGATCCCGTCGTCGGCGGTGACGAGACGCCGCAGGTCGACCTCGTCATCGCGGCCCACGACGAAGAAGCCTCGATCGGCGCGCGGATCGAGAATGCGCTGGCGCTCGATTACCCCGCTGACCAGCTCGCGATCTGGATTGGCTCCGACGGTTCGAGCGATGCGACTGTCGCGATCGCGCGCGGTTACGAAGATCGGGGCGTGCGTGTCCTGGATCTGCCGCGCGGAGGCAAGGCAGCGGCGCTGCGCGCGCTCGTCGATGCGTCGGCCGAAGCCGACGGGGGCGGCGAGATCCTCGCGTTCTCCGATGCGAACAGCGACTGGCCCGCCGATGCGCTGCGAAAGCTCGTCGCGCCCTTCGCGGACGACCGTGTGGGCGGCGTCGCGGGTGACCAGCGCTACGTGGAGGATGCCGGGGACGAGGCGGTCGGGGAACGCAGCTATTGGAGCTTCGACCGCGCGCTGAAGCGCTGGCAGACCCAGGCCGGGAACGCGATCTCCTCGACCGGCGCGATCCATGCCGTGCGCCGGCGCTGCTTCGAGGCGCCCCCCGCCGACGCGACCGATGATTTCATGATCTCGACGGGCGTGATTGCCGCCGGGGAGCGATTGGTCTTCGCAGAGGACGCGATCGCCTGGGAGCCCACGGCCGAGCCCGTGGGCGGCGAATTCCGCCGGAAGACCCGGATCATCACGCGCGGCCTGCGCGGCGTCCTCTACCGGCGAGCGCTCCTCGACCCCCGACGCACTGGCCTCTACGCCTTCGAACTCGCAGTCCACAAGCTGCTCCGCCGGCTCACTTGGATCCCGCTGGGGGGGCTCGTCCTGCTGGCGCCGTTCGCGGTGGGGGAGGGCGCGGTCGTTGCTGCGCTGCCGGCCGTCGGGGCGGCGCTCGCGGTCGCGGCGGGCGCCGCGGGACTCGCGATCCCGGCGTTGCGTCGGGTCAAGCCCGTCTCGGTGGCCGCCTACGTCGTGATGGTGCAGTCCGCGTGCGCATGGGCGACGATCGCGACGTTGTCGGGTCGGCGCGTTGCGCGCTGGGAGCCCCAGCGCGCCGCGCATCCGACGGCGGAGTCGTCTCCGTGATCTTTCTTTCCGCGTTCGTCCTCTTCCTGATTTACCTGAACGCGCCGGCCGTGGCCGTGCGGGTTCACGGGGCGCCGTTCGTCTTCGCGGCCGCAGTGCCGATGGTGCTCGCGATTCCCGTGGCGCATCGCATGTTGATCCGCGGCGAGCCTCTGCGTTTTCCTCGCGTACTGGCGGTCTCGGTCGGTCTGCTCGGCGTCCAGTTCCTGAGCGCGCTCTTTTCCGCGAGGCCCTTCGAGTCTCTCGATCTGGTCGAGACCTGGGCGCTCGAGGGGGTGCTGCTCGCGCTCTTGATCGCGAACGCCGTCCGGACTCGCGACGAGGTGCGAGCGGCTGCGCTGGCCGTCGTTTCGGCAGGCGCGATCATGGGCGCCATCGCCTGCCTGCAACAGCTCCTGGGCCCTGCCGAGTGGCCCTTCGCCGGCTTCGGCCAGCTCGCGTCGGAGATCGCCGACGGCGATGGGCGTGTGGCGACCCGTCTGGCCGGTCCGATCGGAGAGACGAACCGCTTCGCCCAGATCATGGCCGTCCTTCTTCCGATCGGCGCGGGAATCGCGCTCGCCTCGCGGGGGGCCGCGCGCGTCGCCGCGTGGGTGGCCGTCTGCTTGACCGCCGCCGGGATGGCGTTCGCGTTCTCTCGGGGTGTGATCGTGGCGCTCGGCCTCGCGGTGCCCGTTGCCCTCTGGATCGGCATGCTGCGCTGGCGGCAACTCGCGCTCGCGGGTCTCGCCGCCGTGGTGATGCTCGCGGCGATGCCTCACTACGCGGAGCGGGTGCTGAGCATCGGGACGACGATCGCCCAGACGATGGGCCTCGAACCGGCCGGGCTCCGGAATTCGGATGGCGCCGTTCGCGGACGGCTCACCGAGATGAAGTCGGCCGGGCTCCTCTTTCTGGAACACCCCGTGCTCGGGGCCGGCCCGGGGATGGCGCCCTACGCCTACGAGCGTCACGCAGGCGTCGTCGGCGGCAAGGTGCGGGCCGGGACCCGACGAAGCCATAATCTTTATCTCCAGCTCGCTTCCGAAACCGGGCTGGTCGGCCTCGCGGCGTTCTGCCTCGTGGTCCTCGCTTCGTTCAGCGAACTCGAACGCGCGCGCAAGCGCTTCGTGTCGAACGATCGTGCGCTGTGGGGGATCGTTTGCGGGCTCGAACTCGCGCTGGTGATCTCGCTCGCGAGCAGTCTCTTCCTCCACGCGGCGTACGTTCGTTATTTCTGGGTGCTGATCGGTCTCGCGACCGCAGCGAGTGCCCAGCCCGGCGCACCGGCCCTCGCCGCCTTCCTGTCGCGCGCCCTTCGCCAGACTGCGGAGCGTTTGCGCGCGGACGAGGCCCGGGCATGAGCTCCGTTTCCGCGGACGCGGCGACGTCGAAGCAGCTGCGAGGCTCGAGCTTTCTGCTCGCCGGCCGTTTGCTGTCGAAGTTCGTCAATTTCGGGATCCAGATCGCGATCGTGCGCCTCCTCAGCAAGGACGACTTCGGCGTCTTCGCCTACGGCCTCGCGCTCGTGCTCGCGGGCGAGCTCGTCGTGAAGGGGGGACTCGGTCGCGGCGCGAATCGCTTCGTTCCCTATCACGCGGAGCGGGGCGATCGGGCCGAAGTGATGGGCATCCTCTCCTTCGTCTCCGCTGTCATCGTCTCGCTGGGACTGCTCGGCGTCGCCGGCTTCTGGTGGATCTCGAAGCTCGGGCTCGCGGGCATGCCGAGCGGAGAAGGACTCCAGGTCGTCCTCATCCTGGCCTGGCTCGCGCCGGTTGGGGCGCTCGATACGATCGGGATCCAGACCCTCGCCTGCTTCGCGCGTCCGCGGGAGATCCTGATCCGGAAGAACGTCCTGGGGCCGGCGCTGCGCGCGACGGCGGTCGCCTACGTCTTCCTCGTCGGAGGCGACGCCTATGATCTGGCGGTCGCCTACCTCCTCGGCGGCGTCGTGGGTCTCGCACTCTGTATCCACCTCGCGCTGCGGCAGCTGCATACGCATGGCTTCCTGTCCGTCTCGCCTCGCGAATGGCGGGTTCCGTGGCGTCCCTTTCTCGGGTTCTCGCTTCCGTTGATCTCCCAGGATCTCCTCTTCATCGTGTTCACGATGGTGCCGACCACGATCCTGATGGCGAGTGACGGGCCCGGCGGCGTGGCGACCTTTCGTGCGGTCGTGCCGGCCGCTGCGCTCATCGGACTCGTCGTGCAGACCTTCGGCATGCTCTACATGCCCTCGGCGATGCGACTTCATGCGCAGGGGGATCGTGTGGGGCTCCATGAACATCACTGGCGATCGGTCGCCTGGGTGACGGTGCTCTCGTTTCCCCTCTTCGGGATGACCTTCGCCGTCGCGCCCGCGCTCGTGCCGGTCCTCCTCGGCGAGGCGTACGTCGAGTCGGCGCAGATTCTCGCGGTCCTCGCAGTGGGGAACTACTTCTCGGTCTGCATGGCCTTCAACTCGGACGCGCTCCAGGTCCTCGCGCGGATCCGCGGGATCGTCGGCGTGGACCTCGCGATGATGGGGATCGGGACGGCGCTGGCGTTTCTGCTCTGTACCGCGTTCGGCGCGCTCGGTGCGGCGATCGCCCTCTCGGGCACTCGGGTCGTGGGCACCTTCATCCGACACATCCTGCTCTCGCGGACGCCCGGGATGGAGCGGATTCCGGCTGCGCAACGCCGGGTCTGGGCGAAGGTCGGGGTCGTGACGCTGGCTGCGGTGGGAATCGGCTGGCTCTGGCAGCCGCCCTTCCTGGTGCAGGTCGCTGCGCTCGCGATCCTCACGCTCGCACTCCTCCGCTCGACGGCGAACACGCTCGACCTGACGGGCTCCTTCCCCGAACTCCTGCGCTTCCCGTTCTTCGCGCGGCTGGTGGGAGTGTGAGCCGCGTGCAGCGGCTCGGCCTGGTTTTCGCGTTCGTTCTCCTCGCGGGTTCGGTACAAGCCTTCGGATCGATCAAGCCGACCGAGGAAGCGAAGCCCGGCGTCTGGCTCTCCCCGGACGAGGTCGCCGCACTGCCGACCGAGGGACCGGCCTGGGACGCCGTGCGCGCCGCCGCGCGGACTCCGACCCCGCGGCCGGATCTCTCGAATCAGGACGATACAACGAACGTCCGCGTTCTCGCGAAGGCGCTG
>PAQX01000045.1 GCA_002709835.1 Deltaproteobacteria bacterium | reverse complement strand
TCACGATGCCGACCACTCAGGATTGGTTCGCGCTCTCTCCCGACCAGAAGCGATACCAGGCGAAGCGGATGGCCGTGTACGCCGCGATGGTCGAAGCCATGGACCATCACCTGGGTCGACTCGTCGATCATCTGCGCGAGATCGGGGCGTACGAGAACACGATCTTCGTGTTCACCTCCGACAACGGGAGCGAGCCCGGTGGTCCCGGCGATCCCGAGTCGCCGCTCGCGCGATTTGCCCTCGGCCGACAGGGTTACTCGACGGAATACGAAACGTTGGGGCTGAAGGGGAGCTTCAATTCGATCGGGCCGTCGTTCGCGAGCGCCGCGGCGTCTCCTCTCGCCGACTACAAGTTCTATCTGGGGGAGGGGGGGCTCCGGGTTCCGTTGATCATCAGCGGCGCGCCGACCCGCGATCGGGGGCGGATCGAGCACGCCTTCGCGTGGGTGACCGATCTCGCGCCGACGCTGCTCGAGATGACCGGCGCTTCCGCGCCGGGCGAACGGTACGGCGGCCGGATCGTCGAGCCGATGATCGGACGGAGTCTCCTTCCTCTGCTCGAGGGCCGCGCCGATCGCGTGTACGAAGAATCGGATGCGGTCGGGACGGAGCTGGCCGGGCATGCCGCGCTCTTCCTGGGCGACTACAAGATCGTTCGAAATCGCGGACCCGTCGGCGACGGCGAATGGCGGCTCTACGACATCGTCCGGGACCCCGGCGAGACCCTGGATCTCTCTGCGGCGCAACCCATACGGCTTCAGCGGATGCTCGCTCGCTATCAGGCGTACGCCGAGCGGAACGGGGTCCTGCCGGTCGCCTCCGACTACGACGCGCAGAGGCAGGTCGCGATCAACGGCCTGCGCAACCGCGCCGGCCCCGGGATCCTGGTCGGGGTTCTGCTTGCGCTGACGCTGCTCCCGTTCTTTCTGTTTCACCGCGCCCGTTCCAGCGCTTGACGGGATCCGAGACCGTCGTCGTTGCTGCCTCGCCTCCGAACGAAAGCTCGAACCATGCACCTCTTTCCTGAGCCTACGATGTACACCGTCCGTGAGGGGGCGGAGCCGATCCGGCTCGCCGTCCACGAGCAGGGGGAAGGCCCTGCGGTGGTCTTCTCGCACGGCTTTCCGGAGCTCGCCTACTCGTGGCGTCATCAGCTTCCGGCGGTTTCCGCCGCAGGCTTTCGCGCGATCGCCCCGGACCAGCGCGGATACGGAGGGAGCAGTCGGCCGGCCGCCATCGAGGACTACTCCCTGACCGTGCTCGCGGGAGATCTCGTCGGTCTGCTTGATGCGCTGGAGACCGAGCAGGCCATCTTCGTCGGGCACGACTGGGGTGGTCAGGTCGTCTGGTCGATGCCGCTCCTCCACCCGGATCGCACGCTCGGGGTGGCCTCGATCTGCACTCCCTATGAGGCCTTCCCGAGTACCGACATCATGCGCGCGCTCACCGGGGGTGACGCGGAGTGCTTCTACATGCTCTGGTTCCAGGAACCGGGGGTCGCCGAAGCGGTCATGGATTCGCGGGTACCCGAGCTGATGCAGCTTCTCCTGCGCAGATCAAAGGATCCCGCCGCACTGTTCGCCGAACGGGAAGCGCAGGGCGGATTCTCGCTCAATCCCTTCCTCCGCGAGGCGGACGTGAGCAGTGCCATGGGGGAAATGCTCGTTTCGCCCGAGGAGCTGGACGACTACGTCGATGCCTTCGAGCGGACCGGATTTCGCGGCGCGATCAACTGGTATCGCAACGTGGATCGAAATCTCGAGGACGTCCCGGAGCTGGGGACGACGAAGCTGGACCTGCCGTGTCTCAGGTTGACGGCCGAGTGGGACTTCGCGATTCGGCCCGAGTTCGCGGCGGGGATGCCCGCGCTGATCGAGGACCTCGAAATCGAGATGATTCCGCGGTCGGGGCACTGGGTTCAGCAGGAATCGCCCGACCTCGTGAACCGCCATCTCGTCGGTTGGCTGACCGACCGCTTCGGGCCCTAGGCGGGGGAGGCGGGTGAGTCGGTTCGCGGCGGCCGTCACGCCGCCGGAATCAGCGGGGCGTCTCGAGGCGACCCGAACCGCTTCGCCGAGCGCCCGCAGGCGAACGAAATGGCGGAGAGGGTGGGATTCGAACCCACGGAAGGCTTGCACCTTCACCTGATTTCGAGTCAGGCACGTTCAACCGAGCTCCGCCACCTCTCCGCGGGCGAGTAGGCTAGCGCGATCTTCGCGATTTGGGCACGCGAACCGGCCGGGGAATCCGCGCAAATCCCCGATTTTCTGTGGGATTCGCCGCTCCCGAACCCTCGTGCTAGCCTGCGCGCTCTCCGAAACGGGCCCTCCGGCCCGTGGTATATAGAAGAAGGACCGAATCGATTTGGCACGTGATGACCTGATTCAGGCGACCGGAAGCGTCGACAAGATTCTCGGCGGTGGGCGCTATCAGATCACGCTCGAGAACGGCCAGGTGGTGACGGCCCAGCTCTCGGGCCGGATGCGCCGATTCCGGATTCGCGTGATCCCGGGCGACCGCGTCACCGTTGGTCTCTCTCCCTACGATCCGACCCACGGCTTCATCACCTTCCGCCTCAAGGAAGGTCAGTCCGCGCCCGGCCAGTAGGCCGCGGACGTCCTCGCCGCGCGTCGCGATGACGAGTTTCGCGACCCGCGCGCGACTGAAGACGATCCAGGCCTTCGATCGCCTGCGCCTCGCCGCGCGCAAGCGCGCGAATCCAGGCCTGGTCATGGATCCCGAAGCGAGTACGAACTTCTCCTCGTCCCACTTCGCGATCGCGCCCGGCGGCCGACTCGTGATCGGGCCCCGCGTCTACACCGAGCGCCTCGCCCGGGGCGTCCACATCTCCGTCGCCGAAGGCGCGACCGTCGAGATCGGGGCGGACACCTGGCTTCGCTCGGATCTCGGTCCCGTGATCATCTTCGCGTTCCCCGGTGCGCACATCCGGATCGGCAAGGAAGGCTTTCTGAACGGCTGTCATCTGAGCGCGAAGGCCCGGCTCGCAATCGGGGATCGCGTCTGGATCGGCCCGGGCTCGCGGGTCTTCGATGCGGACCAGCACGATCTCGACGCCGACACCAAGGAGCGGGTCGAGCCTGTGGAGATCGGCGATCACTGCTGGATCGCGTCGGACGTGACGGTCCTGCGCGGGGTGCGTGTCGGCGAGCAATCCGTCGTCGGGGCGCGCTCGCTCGTCTCGAAGTCGATTCCGCCACACTCGCTCGCGATCGGAAGCCCCGCGCAGGCGGTGGGCAAGGTCGGCGATCGGACGACGGTCGAGATCTAGCCTACGCCTGATGACGGCGGCTCGGCAGAGCCGGAACGCGCTTCGCCTCTGGGATCGTGCGGGGATCCCCCGTCCTGCGCCCGTCTTCTTGCGCTGGTACCGTCCGCGCCATGCCGCTCAAACTCGCGATCTTCGGACAGGCGCCCTTCGGGCGCGACGTGACTCTCCGCCTCGCCGAGGCGGGCCATGAGATCGTGGGCGTCCACGTGCCGCCGGACGGCGGCGGGCGTCCGGATCCCCTCGCCGTCGCGGCCGAGGAGCACGGATGGTCGCTCTTCCGGTACAAGGGCTACCGCCGCAAGGGCATCGCGATCCCCGAGCGCGTCGAGGAATACCTCGCGCTCGGTGCGGATCTGAACGTGATGCCCTTCACGACGGTCCTGCTTCCCCCGGAGATCACCGACGCGCCGAAGCACGGCTCGGTCTGTTTCCACCCCTCGATCCTGCCCGCGTTCCGCGGCGGCGCGGCGCTCTCGTGGCAGATCTTCGAGGGCACGGCCGAGTCCGGGATCTCGATCTTCCAGCCCGACGAGGGCGTCGACACCGGCCCGCTCTACCTCCAGACGTCGGGGGTCCCGATCGAGCCAACGGACACGATGGCCAGCCTCTATTTCGACAAGCTCTATCCGATGGGCGTCGACGGCATGGTCGAGGTCGTCGATGCGATCGCGGCCGGGACGGCGACCCTCACGCCGCAGGTCGAAGAGGGCGCCAGTCACCAGGGGTTGGTCGACGACGACGTCGCCCGGATCGATCTCGGCTGGGACCTCGCGAAGATCGAGCAGCGGATCCGCGGCTGCGATCCGAGCCCGGGCGCCTGGCTCGAGCACGGCGGAGCGCCGCTGCGGCTCTTCGGGAGCGCGGTCGAGTCGAGATCCGAGACGAACGAGGCGCCCGGTACGGTCCTGTCGGTTGGGGACGCAGGCCTCGTCTTCGCCGTCCGCGGCGGTTCGCTGCGTATCCAGAAGGTTCGGGGCGAGGCCGGGAAGGTGACGGCGGCGGAATCGGGACTCTCGGCAGGGGATGTCCTCGCCTAGGGGCGCAGAATCCGCCTCGCTCGGGGGATTCGGTGAATTCCCCGAAGGGAAGTCGCTTCGTCACGGGATCGTCACACCAACCGGGGCTCGATTTTCCCTCTTGGTCCGCTAATTTGCGCGCCCAGCAGGTCCCCCCGTCTCGCTGATTCCCGTGGACCCTCGCCGGCGCCAGGTCGGCTCCATTCAAGCTTCGTGACCGTTCGCGTCGGACCCTCGTCCGGCGCCCGGTCCCCTTTGATCCCGATTCCCGGAACGGCGACAGCGTTCTGGGCAACCGGGCCGGAGGGCGATCGTTGTTTGGCGTAAGAGGGCTCTTCGGAAGGTTGCAGCGCGGCGGCAAGTGACCCGCGGAGGCGCGCCCGGGCGATCACGATTTCCCGGCCCCGGGCCACCTGAAAACAGCAGAAGATTTTCACCGCTCGCGAAACGGGCGGACATCCGGCCAGGCGGCCACGCAAGAGGGGCGACGAGCGCCCTTCGAAGGAAGACAACATGCTCGGCGACATCGACAAGGTCCGAAACATCGGCATCAGTGCGCACATCGACTCGGGGAAGACGACCCTGACCGAGCGCATCCTCTTCTACACCGGCAAGATCCACGCGATCCACGAGGTCCGCGGCAAGGACGAAGTCGGCGCGACCATGGACTCCATGGAGCTCGAGCGCGAGCGCGGCATCACGATCGCCTCCGCTGCGACCTACTGCGAGTGGAAGGGCAACCAGATCAACATCATCGATACGCCCGGCCACGTCGACTTCACGGTCGAGGTCGAGCGTTCGCTGCGTGTGCTCGATGGCGCTGTCCTGATCCTTTGTGGCGTCTCCGGCGTCCAGTCGCAGTCGATGACCGTCGACCGCCAGATGAAGCGGTACAACGTCCCGCGCATCGCGTTCATCAACAAGCTGGACCGATCGGGTGCCGACCCGTTCAAGGTCACCGGACAGCTGCGCGACAAGCTCGGCCACAACGCGGTCATGTGTCAGCTCCCGATCGGCCTCGAGAGCGACCTCGAGGGCGTCGTCGATCTGATCACGATGAAGGCGTACTACTTCGACGGCGACAACGGCGAGGACATCCGCGAGGAAGAGATCCCGGACAACCTCAAGGACCAGGCCGACGAGTACCGCGAGCAGATGCTCGACGCGGTCTCCATGTTCTCGGAAGAGCTCATGGAAGAGATGCTCGAAGAGGAAGTGAAGGAAGAAACGGTCCACGCGGCCGTCCGCGCAGGCGTGCTCTCCCTCGACCTCACGCCGGTCTTCCTGGGTTCCGCCTACAAGAACAAGGGCGTCCAGAAGCTCCTCGATGCGGTCAACGCGTACCTGCCGAACCCGACCGAGGTCACGAACATGGCCGTCGACCTCGACAACGACGAGGCCGAGGTCGAGGTCCACATCGACGACGACAAGCCGCTCGTCATGCTGGCCTTCAAGCTGGAAGATGGTCGCTACGGCCAGCTCACCTACATCCGCGTGTACCAGGGGACGCTCAAGAAGGGCGACACCGTCTACAACATGCGGACGGGCAAGAAGGTGAAGGTCGGACGCCTGATCCGAATGCACTCGGACGAGATGCAGGACATCGACGACACGAACGCGGGCGACATCGTCGCGCTCTTCGGCGTCGATTGCGCCTCGGGCGACACGTTCACCGACGGCAACGTAAACGTCGCGATGACGTCGATGCACATCCCGGAGCCCGTGATCTCGCTCTCGATCAAGCCCGTCGACCAGAAGGCCGCGGACAACATGGGCAAGGCGCTCGGTCGCTTCGTCCGTGAGGATCCGACCTTCCGGACCGAGGTCGACCAGGAGTCGAACGAGACGGTCATCTCGGGTATGGGCGAGCTCCATCTCGAGGTGTACGTCGAGCGCATGAAGCGCGAGTACAACTGCGAGGTCGAGACCGGCGCGCCCCAGGTGGCGTTCCGCGAGACGATCACGCAGCCGACCGAGTTCTCCTACACGCACAAGAAGCAGTCGGGTGGTTCCGGTCAGTACGGCAAGGTCGCAGGCATCGTCACCCCGATCGCGGACGACGACGAGGGAGACAAGGACTTCCAGTTCGTCAACTCGATCAAGGGCGGCGCGATCCCGACGGAGTACATCCCGGCGGTCGAGAAGGGCTTCCGAGCCTCTCTCGACAAGGGGCGCCTGATCGGCTTCCCGGTGATCGGCGTCAAGGTCGAGATCAACGACGGTCAGTCCCACTCGGTGGACTCTTCGGAAATGGCGTTCCAGGCTGCGGCCCGGGGCGCGTTCCGCGAGTTCTACGGCCGGGCGAAGCCCCAGATCCTCGAGCCGATCATGAAGCTCGCGGTCGAAGGCCCGTCCGAGTTCCAGGGCGCGATCCTCAAGACGATCATGCAGCGCCGTGGTCAGGTCAGCGGCTCGACGGAGGAGGATGGCTTCTCCACGGTCGAGGCGGAGGTCCCGCTCTCCGAAATGTTCGGTTACGCCACGGATCTGCGGTCGATGACCCAGGGCAAGGCCGAGTTCACCATGGAGTTCGAGAAGTACGCCGCGGTCCCGGCCGAGACGACCGCCGAGCTCAAGAAGAAGTACGAGTCCAAGATCGTCGACGAAGACGACGATTGATCCTCGGCGCCCTTTGAAGGGGGCGCGCTCCGAGACTCTGACTCAGAGAGAGCCCCCGCAGCGGACCCCGCTGCGGGGGCTTTTTTGTGGCGGAGCGCTCAGGGTATGCTCGACGGGTCATGGAAAAACTGCCCCGCATCTTCGACTGCGACAACCACTATTACGAAGCTCCGGACGCCTTCATCCGGCACGTTCCCAAGCCGATGCGCGCGCGCTGCGTCCAGTGGGCGGAGGTCGAGGGGCGCAACCGTCACGTCGTGGGCGGGAAGCTCGACCTGTCGGTCGCGAATCCGCTCTTCGATCCGGTGGGGCCGGCGGGCTCCCTCCACGAGTACTACCGCGGCAACCCCGCTGGCGTCCCGGCGCGAGACCAGATGCGCGGGAATCTCGAACCCCAGCCCGCCTACTACCGGGACCCCGCCGCGCGTCTCGCGAAGATGGACGAGCAGGGCGTCGAGAAGACGTGGCTCTTTCCGACCCTCGGGGTTCTCTACGAAGAGCCGCTCAAACACGACATCGACGCGGTCGCGACGCTCTTCGAGAGCTTCAACCGCTGGCTCCTCGAGGATTGGGGCTTCAACCATCGCGACCGGATCTTCTCCGCGCCCTACATCACCCTTGCCGATCCGGGGCGGGCCGAGCGGGAGCTCGAATGGGTCCTCGAACACGACGCGCGGGTCTTCGTCATGCGACCGGCGGCGATCACGACCCGCGAAGGGTCGCGCCCGCCGGGGGACCCGGTCTTCGACGGTTTCTGGTCGCGGGTGAACGAGTCCGGGATCACCGCCGTGATCCACACCGGGAACTCCGGCTACTCGACGAACGGGTATTCGAACGAAGGCTTCGGCCGGGCTTCGATCGGCATGAGCAGGCGGCCCTCGGTCAAGAACCTCGTCCTCGCGCGGGCCGCGAGTGACTACCTCTCCTCGCTCGGCTGCGACCTGCTCTTCGAGCGCTTCCCGAACGTGCGCCTCGCCTCGATCGAGAACGGCTCGAGCTTCCTAGGGGGACCTCTTCCACAACCTCGAGCAGGCGGCTGCACGGAACCCGTGGCATTTCGGCGAAGACCCGGTCGAACTTCTCCGCGACCGGGTCTGGATGAGTCCGTTCTGGGAAGACGACCTCGCGGACACGCTCGAGAAGATGGGACCAGACCACGTGATCTTCGGCTCCGACTGGCCCCACATGGAAGGCCTGCCGGAGCCGCGCGAGGTCCTCGAAGAGACCGCGGCGCTGGATCGCGGCGTCGCGGATCGCTTCCTCTACGCGAATACGGTCGCGCTCAACGAGCGCCGACCGGTCTAGCCCTGCGCTCTAGCGGAGCAGCTTCTTCAGCATCGCGGCCCGGGCCGGGTTGCTGTAGCTGACGCCGCCGGAGGCCGACTCGCCGCCGGTCGAAGCGCCGCTCCCGAGCAGGCGTGACGCGACGAGGGTGTTCCGCGTGCGGACGAGCTCTCCCGAGCCCGCCGGCTCGTTCTTCGGGGCAGGCTTCGCCTTGACCGCCGGCTTCTTCGCGGGCTTGCGGGGGGCCGCCTTCTTCTTGGCCGCTTTCTTGGAAGCCTTCTTCTTCGCCGACTTCTTTGCGGCCTTCTTGGAAGTCTTCTTCTTCGAGGCCTTCTTCGCGCTCTTCTTCTTGGCCTTCTTCTTCGAGGCCTTCTTCGCGCCGCGCTTCTTCGCCGTCTTGCTCTTGGCGGCCTTCTTGGCCGTCTTCTTCTTCGCCGTCTTCTTGCGTGCCGCCATGACTCTTCTCTCCCCGCCTTGGATGGCGCGGAACGTAGCGGATCAGCGCTCTCCCGGAAGTGCTTTGAGTGTTCCCAGGTATTGCTTCCACTCACTTCGAATGGCGATCACGTCCGTGCGCCCCACGCCGATCGCGGTGGCGATCTCGAAGATCTCGTTGTCTTCGACCGTCGTGATCGTGTCGTCGGCCGCGGCGACCGCATAGAGGCAGCGGAGCAGTCGCAGGCGCTCCTCGTGCTCGGTCATGTCGCGAAACGCCCGCGCGACGAGATGATCGTCGGTTCCGCCGTGGGCCTCGGTGACCCGGATGGCGGCCTGGGCGAGGACGGCTGCGGTCTCGGGCGCGAGCTTGGCGAAGGTCGTGAGACGGTCGGCGATCGCCGCTTCCTCGCTCTCTTCGGTCCGGAGATCGGCGCCGGCGACACGCGCCAGCAGATAGGCGAACCCGGCGGCCAGGCGGGCTTCCCCCGGCTCCATCGACTCGAGGTTCGCACCGAGCTCGACGAGGCTCGACGGTTCGGCGTCACGGCCCGCGGCGTTGCCGCCGAGGCCCAGGAATCGCAACAGGGACATCGTTTCCTCCCGTTCGTGGGCGCTTCATCTCGCCTCGAACGCCCGGAATCTCTAGGCTTGCCGCGCGTCGGACGCAAGCGTTCGACGCCAGATCCCACGACTCCGCGGACGAGGAACGAACGCCATGGCGCTGCCGACCGACGACACCCTCCTGCTTCTCCACAACCCGAAGTGTTCGAAGAGTCGGGCGACCCTCGCGCTTCTCGAAGAGCAGGGCGCGACCTTCGAGACCCGGCTCTACCTCGAAGACCCGCTCGCGGAAGACGAGCTCCGCGATCTCGGCCAGCGTCTCGGTCGGGCGCCGGTCGACTACACCCGGACCAAGCAGGTCGAGTTTGCCGAGGCCGGTCTCACGAAGGACTCCGCCGACGAGGAGATCCTCAGCGCGATGGCGAAGACGCCGATCCTGATGGAGCGCCCCGTCGTCATCCGCGGCGACCGCGCCGCCATCGGCCGCCCCCCCGAAGACGTCCTCGCGCTGCTCTGAGCCGCCGCCGAACGCTCGCAGTCGGCGGATCATGCGGAGGCTTACCCGCCGAGCGCCCGCCGGCGGCAGCCCACCCCGCCGAGTGCCCGCAGGCGGAGGATTAGCCAGAAATTCAGTTGGCGTGGGGGATCACTTCCTCGGACAGCCTTCGGCACTGTTCGATCATGTCGTCCGCCGTCTTCGCCATCGGGATCGCGATGAACTTCGTGACGCCGTGATCGCAGAACTCGCGAATGCGCTCGAGGACCGTCTCGGCATCGCCGATCGCCTGCATGCGCTGGATGCGCTTGCGCATCTCCACGGCGGCGGGGGCATCGGACTTTCCGGCTTCGCCCGGGATCGCTCCGGCCTCGCCGCCGTCGCCGATCCGGAAGAGGATCGTCGCGCCGTAGTGATCGTCCGGGATCGGTCGGCCGATCTCCTCGCACTCGCGCTTGATGTCGGCGACGGTGGCGCCGGCTTCTTCCGGGGTCTGGAGCGGGGCGAGCCAGCCGTGGCCGTAGCGTGCGGTCCGGCGGATCGCGGGCTTCGACGAGCCGCCGAGCCAGAGCGGCATCGGCTGCTGCTTCGGGCGTGGGTTGATCGTCGCGCCCTTGAGCGAGAGGTGCTCCCCCTCGAAGTCGACGTTCTCGCCGGCCCAGAGGCGCGTGATGACTTCAAGGGCCTCGTCCATCTTCTTGCCGCGGCCGGCGGGGCTTCGTCCGGTCGCTTCCCACTCGGGTGCGTCACCGCGGCCGACGCCCACGGTCGGGAAGAATCGGCCGTCGGAGAGGGTGTCGAGGGTCGCGCACTGGCGTGCGAAGGTGACGGGATCGCGGAAGGGCAGAACGATCGCGTTCGTGCCGAACTTGAGGCGACGCGTGGCCCCCGCGATGACGGAGAGCAGGGTCATCGGTTCGAAGGCCGGGTCGCGGGAAACGACGCGGTCGGAGTGCCAGATCGAGTCGATGGAAGAGTCCTCGCAGGCGTCGAGCCAGCGGCGGAAATCGTCGATCGTGTCGAAGGGGAAGCCGCCGAGTCCGAGCCCGACGCCGATGCGAACGGCCATCTCATTCGTTTCCTGGTGGGAGGGGGGCCAACGGAAGTCCGACTGAGCCTACGCTAGGGCGCCGGGGGCGTCGAGGAATCGCGGGGCCACTCGGCGAGCAGGCGCTCGGCAGCGCGTGCGCAGCCGGTGCACGGGAGGTCGTCGGTCAGAAGCTGGCGAGCGTGCAGTACGACGCCTCGGCGGAGGTCTTCAAGGTCGGGGCCGATATGAAGGGCACGCTGATCGACATGCTCGGCTAGGCCGTTTGCGGCGCTACGAGATCGCGCCGCCGCAGCTCGAGCCGGCGCCGGCCGTACAGCCGAAGCAGTGGCGCGCGGTCGCGATTTCGTGGCCGTCGAGCTCGCCGAGGCACTCGATGTCGAAGATCGTGCGCGTCGCGCCGGGAATATCGAGCGCGAGGGCCTGATTGAAGTCGCAATCGTAGAGGCGTCCGCGATGGTCGACGCTCAGCTGGTGCCGGCACATCAGGCCGGAGACGGTCTCCGCGTTGAAGTTCGCGATCAGCAGATCCATGTATTCCTGATCGCGCCCCTCCCGGGCGAGGGCGTGGGCGAAGCGCTTGATCGGCATGTTCGTGATCGTGAGCAGCGCGTCGAAGACGATGCCGAATTCGCGGAGGAGGGCCTCTCGGTAGTCGGCTTCGAGGGTCGCCTGGGGCGGCGGCAACGACGGGCCGACCGGGTTGTAGACGAGGTCGAGCTTCAGCGCGCCGTGGCCATAGCCTAGGGCGTTCAGCGCCTGGAGTGCGCGCACGCTTCCGTCGAAGACGCCCCGTCCGCGCTGTGCCTCGACGTTCTCGAGGCTGTAGCAGGGGAGACTCGCGACGACGTCGACGCCCTGCTCCGCGAGGAAGGTTGCGGTGTCTTCCTGGCCGGGCTCGTGCAGGATCGTCAGGTTGCATCGGTCGATCACGCGCCGTCCGAGGGTTCGCGCGCCGGACACGAGGCGGCGGAAATCCAGATGCATCTCCGGCGCGCCTCCGGTCAGATCGAGCGTGTGGACGTCGGGGCTTTGCTCGAGGAGCACGAGCAGCCGATCGACCCCGTGAGCGTCGAGGGCCTCCGTCCGCTTCGGTCCGGACTCCACGTGGCAGTGGTGGCAGGCGAGGTTGCAGCGAAGCCCGAGGTTGACCTGGAGCGTGGTCGTGCGTGCGCGGCGCAGCGGTGCCTGCCTGGCCCTGCGGAGGCGCGTGTCGAAGTCAGGGGCGTCGCTGAGTCGTTCGATGGGGAGGGACAAGATGGGGCTCCGCCGTGGAGGATAGACGGATTCCTCGCGTGTTCCCGTTTCTCGACGGGCACCATGAGCCCCTGAACGGCCGTCGCGCGGCGGCGAAAGGGCCTCCCCCGCCGGTACGCCGGGTCAATCGGGGCGGGCGGAGGGCCGTGTCGGCCCTGCTATGGTCGGCGCCGGCCGCTCCCCGGACCCGGGGAGCCGGCTCGCGCTCCCGGAAGCACGCGGGAGCAACCGAACCCAGTCCGTGACGGCCGCGCGCCTCCGACCGGCCGAAGGCCCCTGGCCTCGATCGTGGAGCGCGTTTCCCTCGATTGCGGCGCGCCGCGCCTCGCGTTCTCTCGCGACGGTTCCGGCCCGTCCCGACTTCCCATCCATTTCCACCAGGAGTCCTGATCATGAGTGAAATCCGATTCGACGATCGCGTTGCCGTTGTCACCGGCGCCGGCGGCGGCCTCGGTAAGACCTACGCCCTCGATTTCGCAAAGCGCGGCGGCAAGGTCGTCGTCAATGACCTCGGCGGTGCCGCCGACGGCAGCGGCGGCGGCTCGAGCATGGCCGACCAGACCGTGAAGGAGATCGAAGAGGCGGGCGGCACGGCCGTCGCGAACTACGACTCGGTCGCCACCCCCGAAGGCGGCGAGGCGATCATCCAGACCGCCCTCGACAACTTCGGACAGGTCGACATCGTCGTGAACAACGCGGGCATCCTCCGCGACAAGTCCTTCGCGAAGCTGAGCCCCGAAGAGCTCGAGATCGTGCTCGACGTCCACCTGAAGGGTGCCTTCTACGTCTCGCAGCCGGCCTTCCGTGCGATGAAGGAGAAGAACTACGGCCGCTTCGTGTTCACCGCGTCGGCGGCGGGCCTGCTCGGCAACTTCGGCCAGACCAACTACGGCGCGGCCAAGATGGGCCTCGTCGGTCTTTCGAACGTCCTCGCCGTCGAGGGCAAGAAGAACAACATCCTCTCGAACGTGATCGCGCCGATCGCACGCACGCGCCTCACCGAGGAGCTGATGGGGGAGCTCGCCAAGCTGATCGATCCCGAGCAGGTGACCCCGCTCGTGACCTACCTCTGTTCCGAGGCCTGTGAGACGACCCACTCGATCTACTCGGTCGGCGGCGGCAAGTTCTCGCGAATGTTCATCGGCGTCGCCGAGGGCTGGTTCGCCGGTCAGGGCAGCGCACCCACCGCCGAGGACATCCAGGCGAACTGGGGCGCGATCGACTCCGATGCCGGCTACGTGATCCCGGACAGCATCGGTCACGAGATCTCGAGCCTGCTCGCCGCGTTCAAGGGCGAGGGCTGATCGACGCTCCGTTCGGCACGTCCGCTTTGGACGTGTCTCCGAAACGAAAACGGGAGGCCGCCGCGAGGCGCCTCCCGTTCTTCGTTTCCGGCTCGGCTCGGCCGTGGCGGGTGCCGGGCGCCGCGATCCGACCGCTATCCGGCCAGCAGTGCATCCAGCGCGGGCCACTCGATCGCGGTCTGCGCATTGAAGACCTTGAGCATCAGCTCGCGCTCGCTCGGGTCGTCGCCGCTCCGGAAGGTCTCGACCTTCTTCTTCAGGTCGGCCTCCTCGGGCGTCGCGATCTCCTCCTGGGTCAAGATGCCTTCCTCGTGCTCCAGGCCCATCAGGTCCAGCCACTCGGTGAGGAGCGGCAGTCGGCACTTGAGGAAGTAGACCGCGAGGAGCTCTTCGGCGAGGGACGCCCCCGTCACGCGGGAGAGCGCACCCTTGATCGAGGAGAGCCGTTTTGCGGGCGGCTGCTTGAGCAGGAACTTGGGGCGGAACTTGAGGACCTGCGCCGCGGCGATGGTCGTGCTCTGCAGCGCCTCGGGCGATTCCGCCTCGATCGCGCCCATGATCTTCTCGAATTCCTCGGCGCTCATCGCGCCGATGATCTGATGGGGTCGCATTCGCTCTCCTCGCAAGGCCCGTGATTCGGGGCGAGAGGGATGTAGCACAGCGCTGCGAGAGGTCGGGGCGTTCAGCTCTGCGCGGGCCGCCAGATCTCGCGGAGCCCGACGCCGACGGTGCAGACGAGGGCGGCGGCGAGCGCGGAGTGGGCCGCGGTGACCTCGACGGGGAGGCGGAGGAGCACGTTCGCGACGCCGACGCCGACCTGGGCGACGGCGAGGCCTGCCGCGATCGTCATCCAGCGCTGGGAGCCCGTATGGCCGCGGACGATCCAGGCCGTCGCGACGAGGGCCACGACGACGCTGTAGCCGACGGTCCGGTGGAAGAGATGGAGCCCCTGGATCCCGGCCCAGGTCGGGAAGTACTCGCCGTTCATGCACGTCGGCCAGTCGGGACAGACGAGCCCGGCATAGCTCGAGGAAACGAGACCGCCGAGGACGATCTGGGTGACCAGCAGCCCTGCGGACAACGACACGAAGGCGCGTTGGGCCCTGTCTGCGGCCGGGGAGGGGACGGCGTCCCCGGAGAGGCGGAAGAGTCGGCGGGCCAGGAGGACGACCGCCAGTGCGAAGGCGTTGCCCGTGACGAGGTGGGAGGTCACGGTCCAGCGGGCAAGCAACTCGAGGACGGTCAGGCCGCCGAGGACGACCTGGGTCGCGAGCAGAAGCGCGGCGCCAAGGAGCGCGCCCCGCATGGCGCGCCCGAGACTCGGGAGGCGGAGGGTCGCGATGCCGAGGCCCAGGAAGACGAGGCCGACGCTGCCGGCCAGAGCACGGTGGCCCCACTCGAAGGCCACGCCGACGTCGAACGCGGGGATCACCTCGCCGAAGCAGAGGGGCCAGTCGGGACACGCGAGGCCCGCGCCGTTGGCGCGCACCAGGGCGCCGAAGACGATCAGGACGTAGGTCACGCCCGCCAGGGCGACGAAGCCGGTCGCGAGACGGCGGGCGGAGAGGGATTCGCTGGGGCGGGGCGGGGCGGCCACGAGGGCACTCCTGGACGATCGGAACGCGTTGCGAGGGCGCGCGGACTCTAGGAGAGGGGACAGGGGGGCGCCCGGTTCTGATCGTTGCAGGCCATCGGTGTGTGCGAGAGATTCCAGGGACTCCCCGCGGGATTCGTTTCTCCGGTGTCCAACGGATCGAGCCTTCAGTCCTTCGCCTTCGGCGACGATACGGAGATTGTTATGGTGCAAGCTCAGATGACTCGACCGAATAACGATGACCCGCGCAAGCTCTCCCAGATGATCGCGCGCGTTTCCGAGCTGGCGGAGGCCCACTCCGTCTGTTCCGTCGTCGTAGGCGTGGCCGCGCAGGAGGGGGACCTGCTCTTCCCCGACTACCTGGCCTACCTCGAGAGCGCGTTGCGCGTCGAGGATCAGATCTTCCGCATGACCCGCGAGCGGGCCGTGCTTTATCTCTCCGATGTCGACGCGACCACCGCGGCCGAGGTGCTCATCCGCATCTTCGGCGAGTTCTGCGAAGAGTTCCCGTCGACCGAGGCGCCCGAGTTCGAGCAGCGCATGTTCGAGGTCAAGCCCGGCGTCGGTCCGGTGTCCGTCAAGGAAGTGCTGACCAGCGTGTTCGGAAACAAGGAAGCGCTGCACTGATCGCGTCGCGTCCGCGACGCGGACGCGTAAGGTCGGGTGCGGGTGCGGGTGCGCTCGCCTTGCAGGCGCGCCCGCGTCAGCTTCCCGCGAAAGCCGCCGACAGCCGTTTGGAGACCGGTCCCGGCACACCGGCTCCGGCCGGGCGCCCGTCGATCTCGACGATCGGGACGACGCCGCGCACCGCGTTCACGCTCATGACTTCGCGGGCGCGCGTGACCGCGTCTTGGTCGAGCCGGGCTTCTCGCAGCTCGCTTCGACCGTGGCGGAGGATCGTCAGGCCGAGGCCTTCGACCCCGCCGAGGGCGTAGGCGGGGGTGACGAGGTCGCCGGCTTCGGTGACGACGACGAAATTCGAGTTCCCGCCCTCGACGAGCCACCCCTGGGCGTCGAAGAGAAGCACCTCTTCGACCTCGCCGGACGCGACCTCTTCGCGGCTCAGGTCGTAGGCAGGCACGTCCACGTACTTCGTATTCGCCCGGAGCTCGGGGCCCGGATGCGTCACCTTCGAGGTGGCGGCGCGCCAGGTCGAGGGCAGCGGGTTGAAGGTGCGCGGCTTCGCCTGGAGCGCGGGCGGAGCGTCCGGGAGGTGGGACCACTCGATTCGTACGATCCCGTCGCTCCGCTCGAACGCGGACGACGCGGTCGCGAGCAGGAGCGCTTCGACCTCCCGCGCCGGCGGGAGCGGGAGGTCGAGCCGCGCGGCGTCCCGACGCAAGCGCGCGACGTGCTGCTCCAGCCGCTCCACGCGACCGACATGTACTTTCGCGGTCGTATACGAACCGAGGCGCCGGGGCTCGGCCGCCGGCGCCTCGTTCGAAGGACTCACGAGAGACCCATGCGCCTAGCGCTGATCCATCGGCGTGTACGCCGTCTTGGTCGGGCCGGTGTAGACCTGGCGCGGGCGTCCGATCTTGAAGGCCGGGTCCGAGTGGAGCTCCTTCCACTGGGCGATCCAGCCCGGGAGTCGACCGATGGCGAACATCGCGGTGAACATGTTCGCCGGAGTGCCGATCGCGTTGTAGATCACGCCCGAGTAGAAGTCGACGTTCGGGTAGAGCTTGCGCTCCACGAAGTAATCGTCCTTCAGCGTGATCTCCTCGAGCTCCTTGGCGATCTCGAGCAGCGGGCTGTGGATCCCCATTCGCTCGAGGACGTCGTCACAGGCCTTCTTGATCACCTTCGCGCGCGGGTCGAAGTTCTTGTAGACGCGATGGCCGAAGCCCATGAGCCGCGCGCTCTCGTCGCCGCTCTTGGCGCGCTCGAGGTAGTCGCGGGGGCTGGTGCCTTCCTCGTGAATGGCCTCGAGCATCTCGATCACGCTCTGGTTCGCGCCGCCGTGGAGGGGGCCCCACAGCGCGTTGATCGCGGCCGAGATCGTCCCGAAGAGGTTGACCATCGACGAACCGACGAGGCGGGTCGTCGAGGTCGAGCAGTTCTGCTCGTGCTCGGCGTGGAGGATGAAGAGCAGGTCGAGGGCGTTGCGCACGACCGGATCGACTTCGAAGTCCTCACACGGGTTGCCGAACATCATCCGCAGGAAGTTCCCGACGTAATCCAGGTCGTTCTGCGGGTAGAGGAAGGGCATGCCGATCGAGTGGTTGTAGGCATAGGCCGCGAGGGTCGGCAGCTTCGCGATCAGCCGGTTCGCCGAGATCTCGACTTCCTCTGGATCGCGCGGGTCGAGCGAGTCCGGGTAGAACGTCGAGAGCGCCCCCACCATCGTGGAACACGCGGCCATCGGGTGCGCGTCCTTGGGCAGCGCCGAGAACATCTGCTTGAAGTCCTCGTGAAGCATCGTGTGCCGGCGGATCGTGTCCTCGTAGTCCGAGAGCTCCGTTTCCGTGGGCAGCTTGCCGTGGATCAGGAGGTAACAGACCTCCATGAAGTTCGACTGGGCCGACAGCTCCTCGATCGGGATCCCTCGGTAGCGGAGGATGCCCTCCTCGCCGTCGATGAAGGTGATCGCGCTCTGGCAGGAGCCGGAGTTCGCGTAGCCGGGGTCGAGGGTGATGTAGCCGGTCTGGGCCCGGAGCTTGGTGATGTCGATGGCCTTTTCGCCCTCGCTCCCCTCGATCACGTTCAGTTCGAGCGTCTTGTCTCCGACGCGAAGTTCAGCGGTTTCGGACATCCTGTTTCTCTCCTCTACTCACCCCGCCTGCGGAAGCGGGTCCCGGTTGCTGTCAGCGGGTCCTGTGGTGCGATTCGGGCCTGGCGGGGGGATGTGGACGGGACGGGGTCGGGCGGCGCATTCGTACAGTCGCTGCGCCCGCCGCACCTCTTCGTCGCGTCGGCCTCCCTCCATTAACGGGCCGGTCGGCCAGGCCGCGCAGCCGTCTCGCAGGACGCTGGGCGGGCGGGCGGACTTTTCCCGGCACCTGACCACCCGTCAACCGGTCCGCTCGTCGGATCCGAAGGGCTGAGCGGGGCGATCTGGCGCACCAGAATCGCGTGCTCGGAGGCTTCCGGGTCGGAGAGAGGGTGGGGGTCGGCGGGGATCTGGACCGCGCGCAGGGTAGCGGAGGTGAGCCTCCGGCGGCAGGCCGAGCGTTCCCGAAAACGATGGAATATTGAGGGCATACGCCGATCTCATGCGTTCTCGGGGGCCTACCTGGCGAGATTGCACGGCGAAGGGGAGCTCTCCCTCCGGGGATCTGGGCCGACTTCCGCGCAGCGGCGGATCGGGATCGTGTTCGCGGTACCTTTCGCGCTCCGATCGACGCCGGAGCCGCTGCGTCCTCAGGAGAACCCATCGTGGCCGAGACCGCCGATTCGCAGACCCTCGAAGAAGTCCACGCGTCCTTCCGGCAGCAGGTGGCGGATGCGGCGGTGGGGGCCGGCGGGATCGCGGCGCTCTTCGACGGCCTCCCGCCGGCGCTTCGGGCGGGGTTGGTCCGTCGCCTCGGGCGCCGCGATCAGCGCGACCTCTACGCGAAGGTGGAGGGCTACGCGCCGGTCGGTCTGGTAGATCTGGTGCCGTCGGAGCGCGGGGATCTGGAGGAGGTCCGGCATCTCGGCCTGAACACGCTTCCGGCCTTCCGGGTCTTCGAGAAGCGCTTCTGCCGCCTGCCGGGCACCGACGCCGCGAAGCCCGACCGGCTTGCGGGCTACAACTTCCAGACGATGGCCTTCGTGACCGGACCCGGGTACTTCGTCGCGGTCGAGGACGAGAACACGCGGGAGGTGCTGGTCGACTACAACCGGCTTCCCGAAGCCCATCCGCCTGCGTGGCCGGAGGTGCGTTCCAACGAGCGCGGTCTCTCACGCTTCGTCTACGGCTTCATGGTCGACCGAGTGCGCCGCGTCTCGGAGCACGTCACGATCGGCTCCGCCGCCCGGAAGGGCAAGGAGATGGGTAGCTACTTCGTGCTGACCCGGGACGACGGGTGAGGAGGCGGGTCAGCCCCCGGCTTTCTTGACGGTGAAGCCGCGGGCTTCGAGCTCGGCGACGAGTGTGTCTCGGTGGTCGCCCTGGATCTCGATCACCCCGTCCTTGAGCGCGCCGCCGGTCCCGCATTTGCGCTTCAGATCGCCCGCGAGGCTGCGGAGCGTGTCTTCATCGACGGGGACGCCGGTGACGGTCGAGACCGTCTTGCCTTTGCGGCCCTTGGTGGAGCGGCCCACGCGGACAATGCCGTCGCTCTTCTCGGCCGCCGCGGCCTGCTCCCGGGCCTTGATCCGGGCCCGGGCGCTCTTGCCGCGACAGCGGCAGCGGGCTTCGGTCCGCCCGCACTCGGGGCACATCCGGCCCTGCTCGCTCGAGTAGACGAGCCGGTCGCCGCCGTCCCGCGCCATCGCGTCAGTCGCTCGCGCCGAGCAGTCGGCGGTGGTCGACCATGATGCACCGGTCCTGGATCACGCCGATGCCCGCCTCGCGCAGCCGCTGTGCCGCCTCGCCGTTGTGGATGCCCAACTGCATCCAGACCGCGCGGGGGCGCGGATCGAGGTCGAGAATCTCGTCGACGTGGCCCGGCACGTGTTCGGAGGCGCGGAACAGGTTCACGATGTCGACTTCGGCGTCGATCGCGCCGAGATCCGCATGGCAGGCCTCGTTCAGGGTCGACTCGAGTTTCGGGTTCACCGGCACGATCCGGTAGCCGGCCTGCTGCATGTAGAGAGGGATGCGGTAGGCGTCCTCGCTCGTCCCGTCCTTCGCGCCGACGACCGCGATCGTCTTCGCCTCGCGAAGCAGATCGCGCAGCTGGTCGTCGGTTTCTTCGATTCCAGCGCTCATCGGTCGGGATCCTCTCTCCCCGGATTTCCCGCCGTCCGGGCGGGTTCCCCAGGTTAGCCGTTTTCGGCGGCGGCTTCCCTCGTCCCGGATCGTCCGCGGGGCGGCGCATCCTCGACACCTCGGGGCGCAACCGATACGGTCCTCGGCCATGACGGACGATGTACGCCCTCTCAAGGGTCTTCTCGCGCGGCTGGGGGTAGCGGCGCGATTCTCCCGGGCTTCCGTGGCTCGCCCTGTCGCCTGCGTGGCCGTTTTGACGACCTTGCTCGCGAGCGCCTCCGCGCTGGCCAGCGACGGCCCCGTCGCGGATCCCGCCGACGCGATGTTCGAGACGCGGCTCGACAACGGGTTCCGCGTCGTCCTGCTCGAGGACCATCGGACCCCGGTGGTCGCCGTGCAGCTCTGGGTCGATGCGGGCTCCGCCGACGAGTCCTTCTATACGGGGATCGCCCATCTCTTCGAACACATGATGTTCAAGGGCTCGGAGAACATCGATGAAGAGGTTCACGCCCAGCTGATCAACGAGCGGGGCGGGCGCATCAACGCGTACACGAGCCGCGACGTGACGGTCTACCACGAGGACGTGACCGCGGAGTCGCTCCCCCTCGTGATCGACCTTGAAGCGGAGCGCTTCCTCAACCTGACGGTCGACGAAGAGACCCTCGAGAGTGAACGGGAGGTCGTGCTCGAGGAGCGCCGTCTGCGAACCGAGGACACGCCGGACGGCCGTGGCTTCGAGGCGCTCGCCGCCCTCGTCTGGAAGGCCCACCCCTACCGCGTTCCGACCATCGGTTGGCGAACCGACGTCGAGCAGGTCACGGTCGAGGCTTGCCAGGAATTCTTCGCCACCTACTACGCCGCGAACAATCTGACCCTCGTGATCGTCGGAGACTTCGAGACGGCGCCGACCCTCGCACACATCAAACGGGCCTTCGGTCGGCTGCCGACCGCACCGGTGATCCCGCGCAATCCGACGACGGTGGTGCCCCAGGAAGGTGAGCGTCGCTCCGACGTCTACTTCGAAGCGCAGCTCCCGCTTCTCTTTGCGGGTTGGCACACGCCGCCGACGGGCCATCCCGACGGCGAAGCCCTGGACGTGGCGAGTCAGATCCTCTCCGGCGGTCGCTCGAGCCGCCTCTATCGCTCCCTCGTCTACGACCAGGAGATCGCGCTCTACGCCCACGGAAGCTACTGGGAGATGACCGACGCCGGCATGTTCTACGCGTCGGCGGGGGCGCGCCCCGGCGTCGAACTCGAGACCCTCGAAGCCGCGTTCATGGCCGAGATCGCGAGTGTCGCCGAAGGCGGCGTGACTGAGGAGGAGGTCGCCAGGGCGAAGCGCCAGATGGAGGTCTCGCTCATCAACCGCTTCGCGACGAACCACTCGATGGCGAGTCGGCTCGGCCGCGAGATCGTGGCCTTCGGTCGCGTACGACCGCTCTCGGAGCGGATCGAAGCGATCCGCGCCGTGACTCCCGAGGACGTGAAGCGCGTCGTGGCGACCTACCTGACGGACGCCGGCCGCAACGTCGTCCGCGTGCTGGCGCCTCCCATTCGCGAAGAACTCGCGAAGAGCGAAGGGGGTGCACGATGAGAGAGATGATGCGCTCGCCCGCCCTCCTTCTGACTGCCCTTCTTCTTTCGCCACTCGCACTCTCGGGCTGCACGGCGCTTTCCCCGGCACTCGGCGGTTCCCCGCCGCCGGCCTGGGAACTGCCGCCGCCGCCGCCGGCCGAAGGGCCGATCGTCGAAGCCGGCGCGCTCACGCGCGCGGAACTCGACAACGGCCTGACGATCCTGATCCTCGAGGACCGTCGCCTCCCGCGTGTCGCCCTCGGTCTCGAGCTGCGTCGCGGCATGGGCAGCGTGCCGCCGGAGAAGGCGGGGGTCGCTGCGATCACGACCGAGGTGATGCAGCGAGGCGCCGGAGATCGCGACGGACTCGCCCTCGCGAAGGTGGTGGAGGACGCGGGGGCCTCGCTCTCCGTGGACGCAGGTTGGGACACGACCGGCATCTCGCTCGCCGGGCTCGCCGAGGACCGCGACCTGCTGATGGAGATCCTCGGTGACGTCGCTCTCCGCCCGCGATTCGACGAAGAGGAGTTCACGAAGGCGGTCGCGGAGCACCGCGCCGGCCTGGTCGCCGGCCAGGACGACCCCGCGACGTTGATTCGCTGGAACGCGATCCGCGCGCTCTACGAGGGCCATCGCTACGGCGTCCCGAGTGGCGGGACGGAGGAGACCGTCGCCGGCCTGACCGTGGACGACGCGAAGGCGTACTGGGACGCTCGCTTCGTGCCGGGGAACGCCATCTTCTGGGCCGTCGGAGACGTCGACGCCACGGCGATGGTCCGCGAGGTCGAAGCGCTCTTCGGAAGCCTGGAAGCGCGCCCCGTCCCCGCGAACACGCCGCCGTCGCCGGAGAAGACGCCCGCCGCGCGTCGCATCATCGTGGTCGACAAGCCGGAGCTCGGTCAGGCCCGGATCATCCTCGGTCACGAGGGAATCGCGCGGACGGAGACCGAGCGTATCCCGCTCGACCTGATGAACGACGCCCTCGGCGGCAGCGGCTTCTCCTCGCGGCTGATGAAGAAGGTTCGCTCGGACGAGGGGCTGACCTACGGGATTGGCTCCGGCTTCTCACTGCGTTCGGTTGCCGGCCCGTTTTCGATCTCGACGTTCACGCGCAAGGATCAGGTCCGGCGTGTCGTCGATCTGGTGCTCGCGGAGCTGACCGCGATCCGGGACGACCGCCCCGTCTCGCCGGAGGAACTCGCGAAGTTCGTCTCGTACAACGTGGGGCGATTCGGCCTGTCGCTCGAGACGAGCCAGTCGGTGCTCTCTTCGCTCGTCGATCTCGAGGTGCATGGCCTGCCGGACGATTCCCTCGATACCTACCGCGGCGGCCTTCGCGCCGTCGATCTCGAGACGGTCCACGAAGTCACGCGCAAGCGGCTCCACCCCGACCGCGCGGCGATCGTCGTGCTCGGCCCGGCGGAGGACATCGTCCCTCAGCTCGAGTCCCTGGGTGAAGTCGAGGTCTGGTAGCGACCCGCGTCCGACGGGACGCCGGCGCTTGATCAGCGTCCGAAGAGGTCGAGGATGTCCGAGCCGCGCACGTAGCGGGACGGGTGGATCGCCTCGGACAGCTCGTCGAGGGTGATGCCTTCGGGCTTGATCTCTCTCAGCCATTCACGCTGGATCACGCGGAACTCGCCTCGGGAGAGGCCGAGCCGTCGGTGGTAGCGGAAGAGGGCATCGAGCCGATCGAGGGTCCCGTACGCCTCGAGGAGCGTACTCGGGCGATTCTTGACGAAGCGCCGGAGCTCGAAACCGACGATGCGGCGGGCCCGGGTCTCGGCCCGGTAGCGATCGAGAGCGCCCTGCAGGACCGCCTGGACTTCCGAGGCCTGCTCTCCATCCGGGCCGAAGAGCGACTCGTAGAGGGCAATCGCGGCTTCGGCGTCCTTCGGGTTGAGTCGGCTCTCGGTCACCGGGACGTTGTTGCTGGTGGCGACCAATCCGAGGTCATCGATGATCGCGCCGCCTTCGCGTCGGGCGATCAAGACCTCGGGCGGCGTGTCGCGGGCATCGACGCCGAGCTCGGCCATGCGGGCCACGTCCTGGAGCGGCTGGAGGTCGCGCCAGATCGTCTGGATCCCGGCGCGCTCGAGCGGCGGGACCGCGCCGGTGAGCTCGGAGCGGGACGGGCCGCTCGGGATCGGAATCGCGACCTCACCGGCGAGATCCCCGGTCGCCGTGAAGACGAAGTCGCTCTGGTCGGGCCCGGTGCCGTCCGCGGAAATCGCCGCGGCGGAGAACCCGTCGAGGAAATCCGGAACGCCTGGCGCGAAGAGGCTCGGGAGAGCGAAGCCGGGGCGTTTGCCCGGCCCGAAGTCGATGGGGGTCAAGCCGCCCAAGTCGATCGTGTTCGCGAGGATCACGCCGCCGCGGTCCTGGGTCGACGCACCGTTGGGCAGGAAGGTCACGCCCGCGTTGCGTCGGACGAGCCCGATCTCGTCGGCGATCACCCGGAGGCCGTCCACGCCGCCGGAGGCGACGTCGCCGAGGGAGACGGCCTGGCCAGCGGCGTCGATCAGGAGATCGCCCGCGACGGCCAGCCGCTCGCCGGAGCCCATGATGAACTGCCCACCGCCGGTGCTGCGGAAGCTGAGGTTGCCTTCGGACTTGCCGATCGTCGCGATGGGCGAGAGGGGGTCGCGGCCGACTTCGAAGGCTTCGAGCACGATGTTGAGGGCATTCGGGTCGAGGCCGTCGCTCGCGTCGAAGTCGAATCCGTCGGCCATCGCGATCGCCGTTCGGAAGTCGCCGGCGGGATCGGTGTCGCCGTCGATGCGGGGGTTGCTCGGGTCGCCGAGGGCGAGGCTCGCGAAGACGATGTCCTGGTCGGTGAAGACGAACTGCGCGTCTTCACCGCCGCCCGCGCGGCGGAACTGAACCCGGCCGTCCGAGTCTTCTTCGAAGAGCACGTCGAGGAAGCCGAGGCGTTCGTCCGGCGTGTCGCCGTCGGTGCCGTCGCCGTCGACGCCCAGGTCGTCTCCGAAGACGACCTTGCCGCGGGTCTGGATTGCCAGACCGACGTCCAGGGGCGCTCCCATCAGAGTGTCGCGGAAGACGTCGCCGGCGAAGGTCAGGTCGCGGCCGATCGCATCGAGGGTCCCGGCGAGGAGGACGTTGCCGCCCCAGTCCTGGTCCCCGGTCGTGTCGACGGTGAAGTCGATCACGGTCGACTCGGTCGTCCCCGCGGCGTTGTCGGTCACCCGCGTCGGTGCGAACTCGGGGACGGTGATGTCGGTGAAGCCCGTCGCCTCGAAGGAGGCGAGGTCGAGGGCCGGGTTGTTCGCGTTGTCGAGGTCCGTCAAGGACTCGAACGCGTGGTCGGCGACGCCCGGACGGAAGTCGTCGACGGCGAGCGTGAGGACGCCGTTCGCGGCGCCCGTGTTCTCGAGCAGCAGGTTCGAGCCGATCGTGCCGTTCCGGAGTGCATTGGTGAAGGTCAGGTCGCCGGCCGTCGTCTCGAGGGCGATCTCGACGAAGCGGAGGTCTTCCCGCGGCTCGGTCGTGAGGTCGTCGGCGGCGAAGGTGAAGCCGCGCCGGAAGTAACGGTCGAGGCGCGGCAGCGTCGTGTTCGCGAAGTCGTTGCTCTGGATCAGCCGAAAGCGCGTTCGCTCGAGCACGTCGGGATCGTTCGCCACCCGTGCGAGCTCGTCGGGATCATCGAAGTTGCTCCGCAGCGCGCGGCTCAGAATCCGGAGATTCGGATCCGCGAGCTGGANCTCGGTCGCGGCGTCTCGGGCGTCGATCGTGATGTCGTTCGACTGNAGCTCGNCCGCGCCCTCGAAGCCCGCGGCAGTCGAGAAGGGGTCGGNCCGGGTGTTCTCGCCGGCGACGATGACGAGCTTCGCCTCGTCTTCGTCCGAGCCGAGGGAGAGCGCACCGCTCCGCTCGGCGAGGATGCCGAGGGCGCCGTTGGTCGGCGTACCGGCCACATCGACCCGGGTCTCCGACTGGACCGAGCGGATGTCGACGAAGTCGAAGCGTGTCGGGCTCGCATCCGGATCGCTCGCCGGGTCGAGCGCGCGGAGGAGCTCCGTCGTATCGAGATCCGCCGTTGACGAGATCGAAAGCGAGGCGGGGCCGAGTCCCTCGCTCGGGTCGAAGTCGATGTACTCGACGCCGCTGAGGTCGATCGCGGCCTTGACGCCCGGGTCGTTGCTGAGCGAGTCCGGATCGCCGTCTCCGTCGAAGTCGCGGTTCGTGACTCGGAAGGCAGGGCCGGCGCGGAGCGTGATCGAGCGCGCCTCGAGCCGGGAATTGGCAGTGCCTTCGAACACGAGCTGGCCCATCGGGTTCTCGAGGTCGATCTCGTCGAAGGGCTGGCGGTCGAGGAAGCCGGCCTCGATCCGGATCGATTCGGCGGCGATGTCGGTGTCGTCCTCGAGCGTGACGTTCGCCTCGCTCACGACGGTCACCGTGCCGAACCGGTCGCTGAAGTAGTCCCCCGACAGGAACGTGACGTTCACTTCGGCGGGGAGGAACTCGTTGCCGATCAGCAGGTCGCTGCCCGCGACCGTGTCGGCGCTCACGGAGATGTCGTTCTCCGTCGAGAAGAGGATTACGTCCGTCTCATCAGGGTCGCCGAAGGCGTCGTCGACGACGCCGGCCTGGAGATGGCCCGCGACCTTGAGGCGTCCGATCAGATTCTCGGCCTGGATGCCGCCGTCCGCGTTGACGAAGATCACCGCCGGGCCGCGGCCGGTCTCCAGGTTGAACTGGCCTTCCTGGCCCTCGACCTCGGAGATCACGCTCAGGTTGCCGGTCGTCGCATCGATGTCCGGCGTGAACCCCTCGACGAGGATGCTCTCGCCATCGAACCCCGAATCCGCGCGCTGGCCGAGCGCGACGGCAGAGTCGGCCGTTCGGCCACCCGCGATGACGAGGCCGCCACCGTCGCCATCGCCGCCGGTGGCCTCGAGGTCGAGGTCGTTCGTCCGGATGCGGAGGCGCAGGCGCTCGAGGTCGCCGCTCTCCTGGGTCAGTCGGAGCGTGCTGTTCGTGCTCGTCGCGCGGAGCTTTACGTCCGCGGCCTCGAGGACGAGGCGCGCGTTCGGGGCCGTGAGGTCGAGGGGCAGCTCGGTGAAGTCCGGGTTGTTCCAGTCGAGGAGGCCCGTGTCGTTGCGGATCGCGAAGACGGTCGGGAGGATGGACGAGACGAACTGGTCGCGACTCGGCAGGTCGCTGCCGCTGAAGGTCTGGTCTTCGTGGAACACGAAGCTGCGGTCGGTGAGCGCGCCGTCGGTCATGTCGAAGGTCACGCCGCTGAACGAGACGAGGGAGCCGACGTCGCCGCCGGATCCGTCGCCGGCGACGAGGCGGATGTTCGGGGCGCGCACGACCACGCCGCTCTGGAAGCGGACGCTGCCGACGCCGCCGGAGCCCGCGCGGAGCGTGAGCTCCTTGTCGTCGGCGGCCGCGACGTCCGGGGGCGCGAACGCGGCGGCGAGGGTGTCGCCGTAGGTGAAGCCCGTGGTCCCACCGAGGGTCACGTGGCGTCCGTCGAAGACGAAGCCGTCGGGCACCAGGACCGAGTCGGCGCTGCCGATCTCGCGTCCGATGAGGGAGAGGTCGACGGCGCGGAAATCCGACGCGTCGAAATCGCCGGTGGTCAGGTCGACCGCACCGAAATCGGATCGAAGTACGTAGTCGACGCGCTCGTCTCCGAGACCGAAGCCGTTCTCGTCCGGCGTTCCGCTGAAGAAGGCGTCGATCTGCGGGAGGTGGCTTTCCGCGTCGATCCCGGCGTCCTGCCGGAAGGAGAAGGACTTTTCGGTATTCGCGAGGTCGGTCTCGAAGTCGTCTCCGTCCGCGTCCCGGTATTCGACCAAAGCGGCGCCCTGGATCTCGGCGCGGTCGGCCGTGGAGCTCGCCTGGGTGTCGCGGCCAGCACCGGCGCGAATCGAGATCGAGTTCGCCTGGAGTCGGATCGGAGCCCCTGTGTCGTCGAAGACGAGATTGCCGACGCCGCCCGCCGCGGCGTGGAGGGAGAGCGCGTCGCCGGCGGCGAGGGTCAGGCCGGACTGGACGGTCAGGGTCCCGCCGAGCACTTCCACGTCGGCGTCGAGGTCCTCGAGCTCCGTCGCTCGGCCCGCCTGAAACGACAGCGTGTCGGCGCGGAGGACCGCCCCGGCGACGTCTCCATCGATCGTGAAGCTTCTCGGCGACGTGACGGTCAGGCTCGCCACTTCGAACGGGTTCGCGATGCCCGTGAGGTCGACGGCGGGGGTCCCGACCTCGCTATCGAGGAGGAAACCACCGTTGAGCGTGACCCGGCTCGCGCCATCGTCCTCGCCGAGCACGTGGCCGGCCGTGCTGTTCAGGCCGAGCGCGTCTTCGACGGTGAGGGCGCCGTTCAGGCTGGTGAGGACGACGTCCGATCCGTCTTCGCCGATCGCAGCCCCATCGAAGACGCCGCCGGTTCCCGCATCCCCCGAGCGACCGCCGAAGAAGATCCGGTTCGTGGCCGCCGGCTGCCCTTCTGCGATCGCCCACGGCGCGGACTGCAGGATCGTGACGGCTTCCGGGCGCTCCGCGCCAGACGCGTCGCGAATCTGGAGGCCCCGGTAGTCGGCGCCGGCGAGTCGAGTGGATTCGATCTCGGGATCCATCGACGGGTCGGTCAGATCCGAAGTGACGCTGGCGACCGCGGCGGTTCGGATGGAGACCGAGTCGGCTTCGATCCGTACGCCGTCGGAGGCGGTGCCGCCGCCGGTGCCTGCGAAGCTGAGGCGGAGCGACGGGTCGAAGCTCATGTCCATGCCGGTGCGCTCGGCTTCGGTGATCGCGGTCGGGATCCCGGCGACCTCGAGATCTAAGGTCTCGGCACGGAAGCGGGTGTTGGCCCCGAAGCTCGCCTGCCGGTCCGCCTGGAGGCGGATCGTGCCGCTCGTCACGAAGGGGGGGGCTGCGTCCCCGCCGGTCACGTCGGCCGCGTCGAGCAGTCCGACGGAGACGCCTTCGAGGCTCCGGCCGCGGGCGAGGATCTCGACCGAGCTCGTGAGGGAGCTGTTGGTCTCGAGGTCGCGCGACTCGAGCGCGATCCCCGCGGATTCCAGACGCGTGTTCGTGCCGCCGCCGAGTACGATCGTGCCCGAGCCGAACTCGTCGGTGTCGGCAGCGAGGGGGCTCGCGTCGCCTGCGAAGACCGAGAGTAGGCCGTTCTCGTTGCCATCGCCGCCGGTCGTGTTGAAGGTCCCCTCGAGCTCGACGCGCTGGGTCCGCGAGGTCCCGATCAGGAGGAGGCCGCCGTGGGTAGTGACGTCGTTGGCGCCTTCGAAGTCGATGACACCGCCTTCGGAGCCATTGAACACGGGTTCCGTCGATCGGAGCTGGTCGTCGTCGGGGTCGAGCCGGTTCGCCTCGATGCCGATCGCGCCGCCGTCGGAGTCGATCGTGACCGCCGTGACGGACACGTTGCCGACGTTGGTCGTGCCACGTTCGCCGCCGCGCAGGGACATGGCGCCGCCGCCGCTGCGAAGCGCGCCGGTCACGTTGACTTCGCCGCTCTCGATGAAGAGCGTGTTCGGGCTCGTGCGCTGGCGGAGGTTCACGCTGCCAGCTTCGAGGGTGATCGAGCCGCCGACGAGGCCGTCGTCAGCGGGGCGCGCCGTATCGATCACGCCGTCGACGGTGACGCCGGTTTCGAGGCCGAGTAAGTAGGGGGCTGCGAAGTCGGTATCGGTTTCCACCTCGAACTCGCGGACCTGGTCGAAGCGGTCGACGGAGCCGCTCTGGAGGAAGACGCCGCCCCCGTCGGTCTCGACCGTGTGCGTATCGGTGAGGTTCACCTGGATGCCGCGGGCGATGAGGTTGCCGCCGCCGGTCCGGATGTCGGCGTCGATCAGGACGTCGCCGTTCACCTGGTCCGGGCCGAAGTCGTCGTTCGGCCGTCGCTGGGCCTGGTCGTTCGCCTCGAGGAAGATCTCGAGGGACAGGTTCGGAGTGACGGTGTCGTCGGTCGCGTCGACGCTGATGTTCTGGGTGACATTGATGTTGCCGGCGGCGAGCAGCGCGAGCGTCGCGCGGGTGCCCGGGGCGGCGAGCGCGTCGGGGATCAGGATCGGCGCGAGGACGTCGATGTCGCCTCTTCCGCCCGCGACGTCTTCCTGCGGGTCTTCGCCCCGAGGATCGAAGGCCTCCGTCGAGAGTGTCACGCTCGTTCCGACCGAGAGAGCGCGCGCGATCAGGGAGGCGGAGACGACGTTCGCGTCGGGAAGCGTCGACGCCGCGCTCTCGATCGAGCGGATCCGGGAATCGAAGCCCGCGCTGTCGAAGCTCGGATCGAGGATCGCCTCGATCGCCTTGTTGAGGCACGCGTCGCCTTCGATCGGACAGTCGGTGTTCGCGGTCGACTCGTCGACGATCTGGATCTGGAAGGGATCGATCAGCCAGTGGCCGCCGTCACCGTTCGGCGCGGAGAGGTCCGGCGTGGTCTCGAGGGAGATGGACTGAAGACCGGAGGTCTCGACGAAGCCGCCGTTGCCGCCTTCGGCGCCGCCGCGCGCGGAGATCGAGCCGGCGATATGGGTCAGCGACTCCGCAAACACGATCACGCGGCCGCCGTCGCCGTTCGTGGTGGCGTCCGCGACGACTTCGGCGCCTTCTTCTATCACGACGCCGCGCGCCCGCTGGACGTCGCCCTTGCCGAGCTCGTCGCCGCCGACGAGGATCTCGCCGCCCCCCGCGGCCCCCGACGCGTCGAGGCGCGCGCCGGTTCGGACGAGCGCGCCGTCTTCGGCGATCTCGTCACCGGCGAGGATGATCGTCTCGCCGGTGACCTCGATCGAGCCGCCGCGGCCGTCGGCTTCGAGGTTGCTCGCCTCGAGTACGCCTTCGATCTCGACCCGGCCGCTTTCGCCGCCGGCGATCTCGATCCGCTCGGCGCGAATCGAAGGCGTCGTGCCGCCCGCTTCGCCGATCTGCCGGATGCCCCATCCGAGGGGATCCGCGGCGGCGAGACGGACGCGGCCGCGACCGGCATCGACGGTCCCCCGGTTTTCGACGGCGAACTCCGGGGCCTCGACGTGATTGTCGGGACCGTTCGCTCGGGGGATCTCGACCAGGACGGGGCTGTCGAATTCGACGAGCCGGACGGCTTCGCCGCCGAGCATCATGAGCGTGCCGTCGTTGATCTCGATGTGGCCCGTGTTGACGACGCGCCGACCGATCAGCGCGGCGGACTCGGCGGTGAGCTCGCCCAGGTTCTGTACGCCGCCGGTCCGGGCGAGGGCGACGAGGTCGGTCGGGTTGAGGAGGCCCTCGGTGATCGTGTCGGCATCGAGGAAGTGCACGGCGTCGGCGCCGACGGCGAGGACACGGCCTCCGGGCGTGTAGATCTCGCCCGCCAGCAGGACGTCGGTGCCATAGAGCAGGACGTCCTCGTTGGCGCGGATGAGGCTGCCCGGTCGGGCGACGATGCGGCCGCTGAGCTCGAGGTCGCGGGCGCCGATCCGGTCGAAGCTCGCGATGTCGGCGGCGACGGCGGCGAAGCTGCCGACGTCGATCACCGCGCTCGACCCGATGTAGATCCCGCCCGGGGCGGCGAAGATGATCGTGTCGTCCGCGCCCGAGGAGATCTGGCCGCGGAGGATCGCGATCTGGTTGCCGCCGATCAGGTTCAGGTGCTGGGCGCTCTCGGCGCTCAGCTCGAAGATCAGGTGGTTGTCGATCGGCTGGTCGAAGCCGGCGCGCCAGTCGGTCACGCCTTGTTGGACGTCGGAGGAGAGGAGGGTCTGGCCCGCCTGGCTGTTGTCGATCACGCCGGGCGTGAGCATCACCGCGTGGTCGGCGGATTCGAACTCTTCGCCCGCATGGCCCGTCGCGGGGGTGATCGAGACGATCGCCGCGACGAGCAGGCGCGCGACGCCGCGCTCGAGCGCGGACAGGAGGCGGCCTGCGCGGGCGTTCGAGGAGGCGGGGCGGCGATCGCGCCGCCCAGCGTCAGTAGACGATGCTGAACAACGCATGGATCTCGCTGTCTCCGCGCTGGATTCCGTCGCGGTCGTTCCGATTCACCCGCTCCTCGTCTTCGAGGGCGAAGGCCCAGTCGAGGCGGGCCCGGATATTCGAGAGGATCTGCAGCTCGGCTCCGACGCCCGCGCTGAGGAGGGTCTGATCGAGCTCGCCCGCCGGTCGGAACGCGTCGTTCCGCTCGGTATGACCGACGTCGACGAAGGCGCGGAAGATCAGATCCCAGTCGGGACGACCGAAGACCTGCTGGGGCGAAGCGCGGAAGTCCCCGAGCAGCGGCAGGTTCAAGGGCTCGCGCTTGATCGGAAGGGCACGAGGCACGTGGAAGCGGTACTCGACGGTGGCCACGTAGAGGTCGTCACCGACCGCGATCGACTGCGGATAGCCCCGCACGCTGTAGAGGCCGCCCAGCGTGGCGTTCGCCTGTGGGATCGTCCGCGCTTCGTCGAGGGTGTAGAGCGAGCGGAAGCTGACCGCGAGCTCGTGCGCGAGGGTCGAGCTCGTGTGGGTCGAGGGATCCCGCCACGCGTCGGGGTTCAGGATCGGCTCGAGGTACGCGGTCCAATTCAGGGCGAACCCGAGCTGCTGGTAGCGATCGGTCGAGCGGTCGCGTCCGAGCGCTTCGCGGTTCGACGGTTCGATCTCGTTGACCTGCGCGGAGAAGTCGAAGTCCGCCGTGAACGCAGAGAGTTCGCTGATCCGCTCAGCATGGACTCCGAAGCGCGGGACGACCAGCAGCGCCTGGCCGCGAGTCGGCGAGGCGGGGCTGCGGTTCTCGACGTCGAGGTCCTGGAGTCGGAGGCCGCCCCAGACGTCGACGAAGAAGTTCTTGTGCTGATAGACCTCGTAGATGAAGCGGGCGCCGTAGAGCGCGCTCTCGCTTCGGACGAGGTCGTTCGCGACGTTGAGGAAGGTCGAAGCGGTGCCGACCTCGGAGAGGCTCCAGCTGAACTCGGCCTCCCACCGCAGGCGATCGACGCCCCACCACGGGATGTCGTCGCGGGGGACCCACTCGAGCCACTCGGAGTCACCGCGACGGTGGTTCATCCAACTCGGTCGTTCTGCGCCGAAGAAGGGCGCCTGGTACCGGGCCGCGACGGCGTTCACGTCGTCGAATCCGGTGTTCAGGTACTCGATCGACAGGATGTCGTCGCGGTCGGTGAGCTGGCGATGCGTGAAGCCGTAGCGCTGCTGCCAGAGGTTCGTGCGGTTCGTACCGGTGTTGCTGCCCTGGCCGTAGACGAACCACGGCTTCGCCTCGAGGACCCGGTAGTCGAGGGTGACCTGCCCCGGCTCCTCGCCGGGAGAGAGCGCGGCTTCGACCCGCCGCCCCGAATGTCGGTTCAGGCGATGCAGGTAGTCCTCAAGGGCACGACGATCGAGCAGGTCCGTCGTTCCATCGTCTGCGACGCCCGCGGGCTGGAGCGGCGAGGCGCGGCGTATCCGTTCGTGGATCTCGTTGTCGATCTTCCAGTCGCTCTTGACCCGATCGCCGGCGGCGATCGTACGGACCTGAGCGACCCGGCCAATCCGGATCTCGAGAGCAAGGGCGGTCGTGCCCGCCGGGCGTCGGTCGAGGACCTCGACGAGGTCGAAATCGCGACTCGCGGGGCGGACGTCGACGCCGTAGTAGCCGGCGGCGTGCAGCTGGCGGACGACGGCCGTCAGAACGGCGACGAGGCCTTCCGCATCGAGGTCGACCGCTTCGGTGCCGCTTGCGCGAAAGACGTGAACCTCGGCGGGCTTGTCTTCGTCCGCCGAGGTGAAGCCGTTGGCGGTCGGGCGGAGGCGGACTTCGACGGGGAGCAGGCCATCGACGGCGGGGTGGTCGGCGTGTTCGGTCGGGTACTCGAGCCCGAGGTCCCCGATCGGGAAGACCGGGGCCGCGTCGGCTTCGTCGAGCAGGACCTGAGCCGGGGCGGTCGTCGCGGAGACGAGAGACAGGATTCCCGCGATGACGAACGCAGCGACACGCACGGGTGTCGGTTGGCTGGGGGCGGCGCGTCGCGGGGGCAGCAAGATTCTCTCGGGTCGCTCTGGGATCGCTCGAAAGCGGGTTCGGGCCGGAGCCGGGGGGATCCGGAGATGGTGGGATGCGCCGAGTCGCTGCTCGGCGGTCCTCTGATGGGGTCATCCGAAGGGCCGAAAGACGGGATTCGCCTGCAGCTGGCCCTGGGCGATGCCCACGATCCGGCGCGGCGCGGTCAGGCAGGAACGGCCTCGCTCGGAGCGGGCGGACGATAGCGAGATCCTCCGTGCAACTCCCCCGGTTGACGGCGAATTCCGCTTCAGGATTGCGGCTTTGTTGGGATTGATGCCCCTACGGTTTCATTGGAGGGGAGGCCGCCGGGAACGGTTCCCTCGGTCACAAAGGGGACTCTTAGTCATTTCTTGGCCAGCGGCTCCAGGCCGATCGCCGTTCGAAGATCGGGTCTTAAAGCCCCCGGTTCTTCAGTCCATCCACGCCTCGCGCCCCGGAAGCGCTGCTCTGCGTGATCTGCGAGATCGCGTTCCCCTTCTCCGCCGGCGGCGCGTCCATCCTCTCTGCCTGGCAGTCGAGCGCCGCCTCTGGGAGGTCTCCCGGTTCACCCATCGCGGCCTCGTGGACTGACCTCGGGCCGGATGCATCTT
>PAQX01000044.1 GCA_002709835.1 Deltaproteobacteria bacterium | reverse complement strand
GCGCTCGGGCTCGACCGCCCCGTAGTGCCGATTCCTGCCCAAAGCCTCGTTTTAGGGCTGGGGGCCGTCCATTGCCTGACGCAGCAGGAGCCCGCGCTGCCCCTTGGTGGTGCTGAATCGAGATAGTCCCTGCGGGGGTTTTGGGCCGAGCCCGGCGACCGCGCGATTCCGTCCCGGGTTGATCGTTGGATCACCTTTTCACGCCCCCCGCTATAAGTTAAACCCCCCGGAGCGCCCGCGTACGGCGGCCCTCCGGCCCCGCCCGCGGGCGGCTCGTCCGCCCCGTTTTCGCTGGCGCGACAGGCTCTTGTCTCAGTTCGTTTCCGATTCAACCTCACTTCCGAGAGGTCTCACCCATGGACGTTTCCCGACATGACATCGTCATCGTCGGCGGTGGAGGCGCGGGTCTGCGCGCGGCGATCGAAGCCGCCCAGAACAACCCGGATGCCTCGATTGCCCTCGTGTCGAAGGTCTACCCGATGCGAAGTCACACCGTGTCCGCCGAAGGCGGTGCCGCGGCGGTCGCACGTGACGACGACAACCTCGAGCTTCATGGCTATGACACGGTCAAGGGCTCGGATTTCCTCGGGGACCAGGACAGCATCCAATACTTCGTCCAGGAAGCGCCCAAGGAGCTCGCGCTTCTCGAGAACTGGGGCTGCCCGTTCTCGCGAAACGAGGACGGAACCGTCGCGACTCGCGCCTTCGGCGGGATGACGACGAAGCGAACGTGGTATGCGGCCGACAAGATCGGCTTCCACATGCTCCACGCGCTCTTCCAGCACTCGATGCGCTTCAAGAACATCGTCCGCTACGACGAGTACTTCGTCTCGAAGCTGCTCGTCGACGACGGCGTCTGCCGTGGTGTGGCGGCGCTCGACATCCGAACGGGCGAGTACCACACGATCCTCGGTCGGGCGGTGATCCTGACGACCGGCGGCGGGGGCAAGATCTTCCCGTTCACGACGAACGGCACGATCAAGACCGGCGACGGCATGGCGCTCGCCTACCGCGCTGGTGTCCCGCTCAAGGACATGGAATTCGTTCAGTACCACCCGACGGGCCTCCCCGGCACGGGCATTCTGATCACGGAAGCGACCCGCGGCGAAGGCGGTTTTCTCCGCAACAACCAGGGTGAGCGCTTCCTGGTCGAGTACGACTACGGCGTCGGAACCAAGGCCGAACTCGGTCCGCGCGACATGATCTCGCGCGCGATAGTGCAGGAGATCGAGGCGGGCCGCGGCTTCAAGGGGCCGTACGGCGAGTACGTACAGCTCGACCTGACCCACCTCGGCGAGGACAAGATCGACTCGCGGCTGCCCTTCGTTCGGCTGCTCGCGAAGACCTACGTCGGCGTCGCCCCGGTCTACGAGCCGATTCCGATCCGCCCGGTCGTCCATTACATGATGGGTGGCGTGGATACGGACATCAACGGCGCAACCGAGCTTCCGGGCCTCTACGCGGCCGGTGAGACCGCCTGTGTCTCGATCAACGGCGCCAACCGCCTCGGCTCCAACTCGCTGACCGAGTGCCTCGTGTTCGGTGCCGCTGCGGCGCGCCACGCGATGGACTTCTCGGCGGGTTCGAGCGACGGGAACGAAGCTGCGCTGACGGCCCAGGCTGAGGAAGAGGCGGCACGCGTCGATGACCTGCGTGGCCGGAAGAAGGGCGGAGAGAAGATCTCGGCCATTCGTCGAGAGCTCAACACCGTGATGGAGTCGGCTTGTGGCGTGTACCGCGAGCAGGGCTCGATGCAGCACGGCGTGGGAGCGGTCGCGCAGCTGCGCAGCCGGGTCGCCGACCTCCGGTTGGAGGACGACAGCAAGGTGTTCAACACCGAGCTGATCACGGCCCTCGAGTTGGCGAACATGGTCGAGGTGGCCGAGACCCTCGCGGTCTCCGCGGCCCACCGGAAGGAGTCCCGAGGCGCGCATACGTGCAAGGACTTCACGACGCGCAACGACGACGAGTACCTGTATCACACGATGGCGTACCACAATCCGGCCGGCCCCCGGCTCGGCAAGAAGGACGTGGTGCTCGGTAAGTGGGAGCCCGAGGAGCGGAAGTACTGATGTCGACCACAGAAAAGACGATCGTTATTTCCCGGTTCGACCCGGATCAGGACGAAGCGCCGCGGAAGCAGGAATATAAGGTTCCCTGTGACCCGAGCTGGAAGGTTCTCGACGCCGTCAACTTCATCAAGGACGAGCTCGACTCGACCGTTTCTCATCGATGGTCCTGCCGGATGGCCGTTTGCGGCTCCTGCGGAATGATGGTGAACGGGGAGCCGAAGCTGACGTGCAAGACCGCCCTCGACGAGTACGGGGATCGGGTCGAGATCGAGCCCCTCGCGAACTTCCCGGTCGTCCGCGACCTGGTCGTGGAGCTCGACGGGTTCATGCACAAGTTCGAGAGCGTTAAGCCCTGGATCAAGCGCGTGAAGGAACGCGCCGAGGACATGGAGAACTTCAACGAGAAGGGGACCTATTCCCAGTCCGCTGAAGAGCTCGGTCAATTCAAGCAGTTCAGCATGTGCATCAACTGCATGCTCTGCTACTCGGCCTGCCCGGTCGTCGCGAACGAGCCCGAGTTCCTCGGGCCCGCAGCCATCGCCCTCGGCCACCGCTACAACCTCGACACGCGTGACGAGGGAACCGAAGAGCGGCACGAGATCTTCCGCGGCGAGGGAACGGTGTTCAGCTGCTCCTACGCCAACGAGTGCTCCGAGGTCTGCCCGAAGGGCGTCGACCCGGCCGCGGCCGTGAATCAGGCGAAGTTCGGAGCCGTGATCGATTGGGCCAAGGGCCTGGTCCTTCCCCGCGCTCCCCACGCTGCCGACTAGAAGCTCGCCGAGCGTGTCGCCCGAGCGGCGGCACTCGAGCGACCCACAAAGATTCGAGAGAGAGGATCCAACCATGGCTGGACCTGCCCACCCCGAAGCGATGGCGCCGCCGACGCCGGGCCGAACCCGGACTGCTCCGCCCCAGATGCCCAGCACCTGGTGGAGCTCGCCGCGAATCCGGACCTACCTGCTCTTCGACGCGACCGGAATCATCTACTTCTTCGTCGGCTTCCTGGCGATCAAGATCGTCGGTCAGCTCGGCGAGGGTCCGATCGCCTGGCAGGCCCAGATGAAGGCCCTTGAGAACCCGATCTACATCGTGTTTCACGTGATCTCGCTCATCAGCGTGATCTTCGTGGCCGTTCGGTTCTTCCGCCTCTTCCCGAAGGCCCAGCCGCCGGCGATCGGTCCCGCCAAGCCGCCGCCGGGCCCGGTCATCCACGCCGGCCTCTACGTCGTCTGGCTCGGCCTGACGGCGCTCATCTCCCTCGCCCTCGCTGGAGTGATCCTCTAATGAAGACGCTACTCCTCAAGCTCGAGCCCCTGATCTGGTTCATGTTCGGCCAGGGAATCATGATCGGAACCATGCTCCTCACGGGCTGGATCCTGGTCCTCGGAATCCTCATGCCGCTCGGCATCGTCGATCCGATGAACCTCAACTACGTCCGCGCCCAGCAGCTGTTCACCACGAGCCTGCTGGGAATCCCGATCGCGCAGCTGCTGCTCGCTGCGCTGCTCGTCCTTCCCTTATGGAAGGGAGCGCATCACGTCCGTTCGCTGCTGATTGACTTCGGTGGTGGCGAGCGCGATGGGATCGTGGGAACCGTGCTGTACCTCATCGCGATCGTTGGAAGCGTGATGGGAATAGGGGCGGTTGCGGGAATCTGAAACGGACCCGATTAGCTGATTAGAACTCAATTAGTTGCTTCAGCTAACCGAGACTTCTCCTCGTCCCATACTGTGAGGCGAGTGGCTCGCGCTGCGTCCGCGACGCTGACGACATTCCAGTCCAAGAGTTCTTCGTTCTCGCTCAGGCATCGCCCGAAGTTGTAGAACGGGATGCGACTATTGAGATGGTGAATGTGATGCGTTCCGACGTACCCGAACACCCACCCAAGAGGCTCCGGAAGCTTCAGGAACGAACTTCCGTAAAGGGCGGCTGTCGTCAGGTCCCAATCCGCTTCGCGAGCCCAGAATGTGCTTTCGAACTGGTGGCCGACGAAGAAGAAAGCGATCCCGATTGAACCGCCTAGCGCGATTGCAGGCGCCGAGATCGCGCCGACAAAAGCGAGGATGTCAGTCTCCCACGCCGCGGCGAGGACTGCCATCAAGAAAGCATTTAGCGACATGCTACTCGTGAGGTTCTCGCGCCCGTGCTCGCTAGTACCTCGTCTGGGAATTCTGTTGCGAACCATCGTGTAGAAGGCGCCGCCGATCCCTACAAGGACTAGTGGGTGCCGATACATCCTGTAGATCAGCTTCTGCGCGCTCGAGAACTCGGCGTATTCCGAGCGAGTGATCGTCTTAACGTCGCCCGCTCCGCGTCGCTCGAGGTTTCCGACCCCGGCGTGATGTGCAGCGTGATTATTTCGCCATTGACTGAATGGGAACAGAGTCAAGGCGCTGCACAGTCTGCCTGCCCACAGGTTTGCTGTCCTTGAGGAGAAGAACGCTTGGTGTCCGCAGTCGTGCTGAACAACAAAGAGTCGGACGAGCCCAATGGCGATCAGCGGAACGGCTGCGACGGAGGCGAGTAGAGAAGTCGACCACTGGGATATCGCAATCGCGTAGCCGCATGCGATGATGGCCATCGAAGAGAAAAGCTCCACGAGCGCCCGCAGGTCTCTCGCGCGCGCGTGCGCTCCAATCGCTCGCTGCAGCCGCCTGGCCCGTGACTGCATCGATTCTGCCGTGACAGGCTTTTCCAGATCTTGGTCCATGTGGTCGAAAGGACTCGCTTCTCTTCCGAAGTGTATGCGAAGATTGGCCACAGTTCTTCAAGCAGCCTTAAGTGACTGTAGAAATCCTGGCTAGCCGCAGAGAGCTTCGAGGGTGTGTGGGTTTTGGGATTCCATTTTGAGATTTGAGGTAGGATCGGGGCTTCTGGCTCGTAAAACGTTGGTTGATCCCTTCTCGCTTGAGAAAGTACGCCCGGGGTGAGTCTATCGATGCAAGTAGCTGACCTTCACTCGTGGCACCGGTTGTCGATTGACGACCCCAGCGAACTCGGCGGAATCTTCGCAAGTCTCCGGGAGCGCAAGATAGTTCTGTCCAACGGGATGGATCATCGGAACCGTCCCCGCACTGCGAGGGTGGTGAGCGTACGAGGCGGAACCCTGTCTCTGGCGCATGAGAACATTGACGTTTCGCGTCAGCCTATTTTGGTGTTTTCGTTCGAACTCGATGGAGTCAGCTATACGATGGCGGGCGCTCCTGTCGAGGGTAGTCGCTCGGGCCCTTTAGTTGACATCCAGGCACCGAGCGCGGTCCACGTGGTCGAACGCCGCGGACGGCTTAGGAAAGCTCAGAGCGGGTCACGCCAAGCTCGATTGGCCAAGCTTGTGCTAAGCGAGTTTGAATCCGTCGACGTCAGAGTCGTTGACCGATCAAGGTCGGGTCTCGGGCTTGCCTCTCGGTTTGCTGGTGCGCTGGAAGCCGGAAGAGATGTACGCGTCATTCGGAACGAAAGCGGCGCCGACCTCGAGGCCAGGACTGGGACCGTACGACATGTTCGATTCGACTCCGGCGCTCAGGAGTATCGAATCGGGTTGTCATTTGATGCCGCTCGCGAGACAGAGTTGGTTCATGTTGAGTCTCGCCGGCAGGTACTTCCAGGCGGAGTCGCGGCGCGTGGCTGGAGCCGCGTTTCGTTGGCAAGCCAGGCTCTCCAGCGAACTTCACGTCGATTGCGTAGCGCCAACGAGAGTGCCGCCGCTTCTGAACCAGAGATAGATGTTGTTGAGTTCAAGAACCAGAAGAGACAACCGATCCGGGGAATCGTGGATCGGGAGCATGCCGAGCCGGGCGGTATCGGCGTCGTCATTCCTCCCGCGTGGGGGAGAACCAAGGAAACGCTCCTCCCTCTCGCCAGGACGATTGTGGCCACCTTCGCTCGTGCCGGCCATCGAGTAACTGTCCTTCGGTTTGACGGAACGCAGCGACGCGGGGAGTCGTTTGTCGACCCAGAGTGTCGCCAGCGAGGGGACGAAACACTCAGATTTACGTATTCGCAGGCCGCTGCTGATCTTGAGGCGGCAGCCAATTTTCTTCGAGGTTCGCCCCGGTACGCTGTCGATCATGTCGCCCTAGTTACCTTCAGCCTCGCTGCGATTGAAGGTCGGTTGGCGCTGGCCCGGTCAGACGCTGACGATTTCGCTGCGTGGATTGCGGTGGTCGGAATGACGGATGTTCAGTCGGCGTTGAGGTCTGTGTCGGGCGGGATCGACTACGTGCTTGGAAAGGAGGCGTCGGTCGACTTCGGAGTTCACGAGCTTGGCGGTGTGCGAATCGATATTGATCATGCGTCTCGCGACGTCCTTGAAAATGACATCGCAACTCTCGACGAGGCCAAGCGAGACGTGGCACGGATCGCCTGCCCGATAGCGTGGATTCACGGCAGGGACGACGGCTGGACGGAAATCGAGCGGGTTCGCGAGCTTCTTTCAGTCGAATCCCCCGCTTCTAGATCCATTATTGAGGTCCCGACTGGACACCAGCTGAGGACAAGCACAGAAGCCCTCGACACGTTTCTGCTGGTTAGCGAGCAACTCTCGAAGCTCGTAATCGGCGAAATGCTCGCTCCGACGATACCAGACCTGGCTGATCTAGAGATGCGCAACGAGGCGGAGCGCCGCCGTGTGCGAGGTGCAAGGCCAGATCTAAGGGGGTTCTGGCAGGACTATCTGCTCGGGAAAGAGTTCGGCGTCGGCATGGACTTACTGGGGGCTACGCCTTTCTACGCAGAGTTCATGCGAGATCAAGTTAGGCATCTAAAACTGCGTGATGGATTGAGGGTCCTAGATCTTGGGGCTGGCACCGGAGGCTTTCTCCGCAGCCTCGAAAGCGTATCGGGCCCCGCCGACAACGTGGATATTGTGTGCGCCGACTTAGTGAGGGGGGCACTCGAACGTGGTCGAGGCGCGTCCGCTCACCCGAGCCGCGCTCAGGCCGCATTCTGTGTTGCGGACTTCGAAACCTCGCTCCCATTTGCGGACGATTCTTTTGATCGGGTGATGGCCTCTCTGTTGATCGCGTATTTGAGCCACGGATCGAGCCTCGTTCGCGAAATTCGACGCGTCTTGAGGCCGAAGGGTCGCTTAGTCTTGTCTTCTCCTCGGCGTGACGCGGATTTGAGCTCTCTTTATCGAGAAACGATTGCAACTCTTTCTGCAAGTGACCTCGCCGAAATTCTGGGCGGCGACTTCCAGAACTTTGACGAGGTGCAGAGGAACTACCTGAATGAAGCGGCGAGACTTGTCGAATACGAGGAAGCGGGGCATTTCGTTTTTCGAGACCCTGACGAACTAGAGCGATTGCTTGTCGACGAGGGCTTCGAGGTGAGCGCTTCCTATGTGTCGCTGGGGAATCCGCCTCAGGCGAGCGTGGTTGCGGCCACGCTGAAGGCCTAGAAGCTCAACGTTGGCTTTTCTTTCACGTTGGTCGGTTCAGTCGCTCGTCGACAGAAGCTATTCGCGACCCCGTGTGGTGTTAGTCGCGTGGGCCTTGGTTCTGCTCTTTGCCGGAGTTGAATTACGCAATCTGACGATCGATACGACGATCGGAAGCGCACTCGATAAGGCGGGCGAACCTTGGACTGATTATCAGCGCAGCCTGACTCTCTTCGGCGGAGACGAGTTTGTCAGTATCGCGCTCGCGCCGTCGGAGGAACCCTTTTCCAAGAGTGCTCTGAAAACAGTGCTAGCGCTTTCGGATGAGCTAGAGCAGATCGGCTCGGTGCGCCGTGTTGACAGCCTTTCGACTGTGGCTCTGATTCGATCGGAGGCCGATGGCTCACTTCTTGTTAACCCCGCCCTTACCGACGAAGCAGTCGCGTCTAAGCACGCTCGTTCAAAGCTGGCGGAGCAAGTGAGGCGCGACCGGATTGCCTATCACAGCCTGGTCTCTGAAGATGGGAGAGTATTCGGCGTGAACGTCGTCTTCGATGAAGACGTGGACGGGAATCGCGAAGCCACAGTATCAGAGATCGCGGCCGTGCTTAGTCATTTTGATGGTGCCGTGATGTCAGGCGTTCCTGTAGTTCGAGCCGAAGCCGGCTTGCTTACTCGGTCAGAGATTGTTCGTTTGGTTCCAGGAACCGTTGTTGCGATAGCGATCATTTTGGCCCTTTCGTTCGGTCGGGCGCGAGCGACGATTCCGGCGCTTGCCGTCGGCGGCATCGGAACTGCGACATGCCTCGCAGCGATGGCGGTGGCGGGTACTCCTCTCTCCTTCTCGACAGCAGTTCTTCCTAGCGTGATTCTGGCGCTTGCCTGTGCCTACGCGATGCATTTTCTGACGGCAGAGTCGCGCTCCATCGACCGCGCAGACACTGCGCTGGAACTGAAGGCGGTTGCTGGCCCTGTAGCTCTCTCGGGGTGCACAACTGCCTTGGGCTTCATCTCGATGGGCACAACCAATGTTTCTCTCATTAGAGACCTTGCGCTTTTCGGTGCTCTGGGGGTGTTCGTGTCGACTGTCGCGTGCCTCACGATCGTACCCGCGTTGCTCTCGATGTTTCCGGCGACGGGCGAAAGGACGCCGAGAATTCCAGGGGCTCTCGAGATGCGTCTCGGGCCCGCTTGGACGGAGGCGGTGCTGAAGAGGCGAAAGCCGATCTTGTTCTGCTGGCTGGCTGCCCTCTTCGTCTGCGTGGTTGGGCTATCGGGCCTTCAGGTGTCAAGCGACGTGATTGAGTGGTTCCCGCGCGGCGGGGAGCTTCGTGCGTCATACGCGCAGATAACCGATCGACTCTCAGGCATCACGCCAGTGAACGTAGTCGTGATCCCGCCAGCTGGTAGCTCTGCAGTGTCGCCAGAGATGGTGCGGCAGTTAGCCGCGTTCTCCGCTGCCGCAGAGAGCCATCCTGCGGTTGGTAAGAGCCTTTCCGTCGCTGATCCACTAGCGATGATGCATCGGGAAATCGGCGATGGTGACGGTCTTAGTCTTCCCTCCGAAGCGAGTTTGATCTCGCAGTATCTCGCGTTGCTCGACGGTGTCGAGCAACTCGATGATGTCGTCACTCCCACGCGAGACGCCGCGAATGTGCTGCTTCGGCTAAACGAGAATTCGTCGGAGGACATTCGTGCTGTCGAGGAGTGGGTTCGCAGATGGTGGGTTTTGTACGGCGTTCCCGGATCCAAGGTGGACGTTACGGGCATCATGTATGAGTTTGCGCGAGCTCAGGACGCTATAGCGTGGGCAGGACTGCGTGGGGCTGCGCTTGCATTCGTGACGATCGGGTTACTCGTTGCGGCTTACTTTCGGGACTTTCGTTTTCTGTTGGCGGCCGTCGTGATCAACGCGGTTCCGGTCACGGTGATAATGGGCGCAATCGGATGGCTCCGGGTGCCGCTAGATGCAGCCACTGTTTGCGTCGCGAGCCTCGCGGTAGGCATTGCGGTGGACGATACAATCCACGCGCTCGCCGAGATCCGATCAGCCTCGGAGCCTGGAGAGACATTCGAAAAGGCCGTGGTGGTGGCGCTTCCGAGAGTGATGTCCCCATTGGTGCTTTCCACGCTCGCGATCGGGGCCGGATTTGGAGTGTTGGCCACGTCGTCGATCGCGTTGATCTCCGGTCTTGGGCTAGCCATGTGCGCGGCGGTCGCTGCCTGCCTCTTGGCGGACTTGAGCCTTCTCCCGAGCTTACTAGCAGGTCGGTCGCAGCCGACGCGCAAATAGCCGGACTTTCTCAAGACCTTTCGCGGGGCCGTCGATCTTCTATCAATGATCTTTCGCGCGCATAATGCTCAGCGTTATCCGGAGTACTACAGGTGGCTGGTCGCTGAGCGACTACCTCGTGCCACGCGGGCGGCAGCGCTCTTCGTAATTGGTCTCAACTCCTTCTTTTTTATCCTCGATTGGTGGGTTTATTCTTCGAATCTGTGGGCCTTCGGTCTTACCCGTATCGGCTGGTCCGCGTCTATGGCTGCCGTTTTTGTTGCGACGCGGTTTCTTGATCCGGTTCTGTGCGTCCGCCTAGGATGCTTGGTTGCTGGCAGCTTCCTTATCGGAATTTCCTCTCTTGGCGGAGGTGTCACGTCGGCGTACTGGCCGGCTCTTCTGATTCTGTTTCTAGGTATGCCGGTGTTGATGCCGCTGACTGCCGTCCACGCAATGGGAATCGTTGGGGCCCTCACAGCTTTGTTTGCCGCCGAGCCTCTGATTTCGGGACAGGCGATTGAGGCGCAGGAATATGTCGTAAGAGTCTTCTTTGTGGTCAGCGCGGCTATCGAGTGCGTGGTCAGCGCGGCCGTTCTTGACCGAATGCGATTCGCGGACTTCTGCAGCCGTATCGAGATCGAGGCCGCGAGGGATCACCTGCGCGAGATGGACGCGGCAAAGTCGAGGTTTACGTCGAACGTACACCACGAACTCCGAACTCCCTTGACACTGATTCTGTCCCCACTTGCTGCTCTCCAGGCCGGGGACTACGGACCGGTCCCAGCGGCACTAAAAGCGACTCTTCAGACGATGGAGGTGAACGGAAAGCGGCTGCGCAAGCTGATTAACAATCTTCTTGATCTTGCGAAGCTTGAAGGACACCAGTTCCGGGTCGTTCGGGAAAAGATGGACTTGCGCCAGCTTGTGACCGACGTTGTCCAAGGCGTGAAGCCCCATGCGGAACGCAAGGGCATTTCGGTGACGATGGGCGGATTTGAGTGCATGCCCGATCTTTACGCGGATCCAGATGCGCTCGACAAGGTCCTAGTGAACCTTGTCGGAAACGCCCTTAAGTTCACCGATGCCGGGGGCCGCATCGAAATCTGGTGCGGTCCGCTCGAGTCGGGCGCGAGAATCGAAGTTCGAGATACAGGGGTCGGCATCCCGGCTGAGGACCTGTCGAGAGTCTTTGACCGCTTCGCTCAGGTCGATGGTTCAACGACTCGAAAGTTTGAGGGGACGGGCATCGGACTGTCTCTCGCCTTCGAACTCGTCGATCTGCATGCAGGACGGATCTGGGCAGAGAGTGAAGGTGTTGGTCGAGGTACCACCGTGTGCGTGGAGCTTCCGATAGGCGCAGCCGATTCGGTCGACGAAATGGAAGAGGCCATTGCCGGAGGCCAAACGGCGGCTTCGGAATTCGGCGACGGCTTGACTGACTTTTCAGAGATCGAGCGTTCAGTCAGTCGGTACGGCGACTCTCAGCCTTCCGAAGGGGATTTCAACCCGGAGGTCGCCCCTCATGCCCCAAGCGTCGTTATCGCGGATGACAACCCGGATATGCGTGAGCTGCTTAGGTTCCTGCTGGGTCGGAACTACCGAGTCCGCACAGCAAGGAATGGCCGGGAGGCGCTTGAACTCGTCCGCGCGGAGCTGCCGCATCTAGTCCTCACTGATTTGATGATGCCGGAGATGTCGGGTGCGGAGCTCTGCGCGGCGATCAAGGGCGATCCCTCGACTGAGAAGATTCCAGTGATTCTAGTGACGTCTAAAGCGGACCATGAAATGAAGGTCACAGGGCTCGAGCTAGGTGCCGACGACTATGTGACTAAGCCGTTTCATCCGAGAGAACTGCTTGCGAGAGTTCGTGGCTTCGTTCGAGTTCGAGAACTCCAGGAAAGTCTTGAGGAGCGAAATGGAGAGCTGGAGAACGCGCTGTCGACTGTTCGCGAAACACAATCGCTACTCGTCGCTAGTGAGAGGCGGGCCGCGGCTGGCGAACTCGCGGCCGGCGTTGCGCACGAGGTGAACAATCCCGTGAATTTCGCTCTCAATGCCGCACGCGCGATTTCCCATGAAGTCGCCGAGCTCCAGAGTATGGCCCGCGTCCGTGCTGGCGAAGACGCCGAGGCGTCGAGAGAGGCCAAGGAGTGCATGGCTACGATTTTGGAGCTGGCCGAGATTGTCTCAGAGGGGTTGGGTCGAACAGCCTCCCTAGTCGGTGGGCTGCGGGATCTCGCGACTTCGGAATCGTCAGATGTTGAGGCGGTCAACCTCTACGCATGCATCGAGGCGACGATCGAACTCATTCAGCCGACCTACTCGCAGCGTGACGTTGAGGTTGGCTACATCGGCGCGGCAGAGGTCCCGAATGTGATCGCTCGCGAAGGGCAGCTGATGCAGATCCTGCTGAACTTGCTCAAGAACGGAGCCGAGTCCGTCGGTGTGAATGGCTTCGTGCGCGTCGATGTGGTCGAGGAGGGGGATTTTGTCTCCGTTAGGGTGGAGGACTCGGGTAGCGGGGTGTCGGAGCGCGACGCTGCACGAATCTTTGATCCGTTCTACACGACGAAGGGCGCCGGCAAAGGAACCGGATTGGGTCTCTCAACGAGTCGCAATCTCGCGGAGGAGTTCGGCGGCTCTCTCCAGTTGGTCGCGTCGCAGGGGCGCGGTGCAGTCTTCGAATTGGTTATGAGGCGGGCGTAGCGCACATCCTTTCGCCGTGACTGGAGCTCGCAGGCCACAGGCTGCCTCGCGGTGCGGCGCATTGGCTAGGTCCCCATCGCGAGCGCACTAACTCTGCGGTTCAAGTGACTGTCGCTATCGGGTCCGATTCAGCGGTTCGGGCCGCTCCTCACCGTCAGCATCTCCCACGCCGAGGTTTGAGGGAGTCTGGACTCGACGCGAGCCCGTGGCTTCCTAACTGCGAGATTTACTTGGACAACTCTCTCGAAGCTGGTTGACCTTCCCTTCCTTCGAGTGTGAAGGCAACTTAAAAAGCTCGATCTCCTCCTTTCGGTCACTGAGTGAGCGTTCAGTAGGTCGAACGGATCTCCGAGATGGCTTGCACAGTCGATTTCATGACCGGTGAAGGGAGGGACGCTGTTCTTAAGACCAGCCTCGAGAGAGACTTTCATTCGGAGCGTCCTCTGGACAATGAGCCGGTCACGGTTTTCGAACAGGAAGATTCGAGCGCCCATAGGCTTCAGATTGACCACGAACCATTGCCCGTTTGGGTAGGGCGCCAAGTGGTCGGGGCCCCGACTGAATGTAGCCATCTGTACTTGTCGGCAACGTCGGAGTAGGCGAATCGTTCTGTGTGACGAAAGCTGCTCTGATCCAAGTTTTGTTGGCTTGGATCAGCTTTCGATCAATTGAACGCTAGTTTGAGCAGGTGCGAACTAGCGGAAGCTCAAGCGAATCGGCTGGCTCGGATGGCATCTCGAGCCTCGCTGACTTTCCGGGCAGCGCGGGGCAAGGCGCGGCCCTCGAGTGCCCGGTCGACTTCGTCGAGGCGGGCAATGCAGCTGTTAGCTGTGGCACCCGCAGCCAGAAGAGAACCGCATAGATCGGCCTCCGCGTATGCGTACCAGCTGGGGGCCCCGCGCTCACGCTCGTCCGTCGCCGCAAATGAGAGCAAGCTGATCGCAGACTCTGTCATTCCGAGCGCCTGAGCGGCTAGACCAGCGTAGCGAGCGAGTGACCCGAAGTAGCCAACTCCATAGCCTATAGTCGAGCAGCGAGCCTTTATAGGCTCGAGAATGTTCAAGAGCTGCTCGCACATATCGGTCTTTCCGAGAGCTGCGAATACTTCGGAGGCCATGGCTAGGGCTTGGCCCCCGCCTGGCTCGCACGCCATTAGCTGAAGGTCGCAGCTATTGAATCGGTTCGCGTAGGAGCGGGCTCGCTCGATCTGGTCGCATTGGACGTAGAACCACGGCACAGCGATTCGCCAGTGGTACATCCATACCTGCTCTTCGGCGCAGGCCTCGATCAGGGGTAATGCCTCAACGCATCGGTCCTCTTCTACGCGTCTTAGCGCGAAGTGCGCGGCGAATGTTTGTAAGCAGTTCTGATCTGGGGAATCTCCTGCCAGAGAACGAAACTCCTCGGCGAGGCACTCGCCACGTTTGATTTCACCACGGAGCATCGCGAGCGTGGAATCATGAGCGAGCGGATACCATCGGTACTGCGGAAGGTCGATCTTTGACGAGATCGATCGGTATCGATCGTTCTCTCGTTCGACGGCCGGGATGTCCCCGAGTTCTAAATGTGCCGCGATGGCGCGGGTGTGCTTTAGGAGGACCGTCGTTTGGTCACCCACCACGTTCGCGACTTCGCCAAGTCTTTCGATGTAATGCAGCCGTTCGTGTGCTCGGGCAGGTCCGTGAAGAGATTCTGCTCGAGCGGAGAGTGCCGCGATCAGCGCCTCTCTATCTTTCGACGTAGCAGCCTCCTCCATCGATTTGATGGCAAGCCGCTCCAGTCTTTCGGGGTCTCGTGTCCACTGGAGAGCTTGGGCGAGGTGGGCGATAACCTGCGCTCGCAGTGAGAATTCATCCGGGTCTAGGGCTTCAAGCGACTCCTCAAGTAGTCTGATGTGAGTGGCGTCGTTGATTCCTACCTCGATGGATAGGAACTCTGGGGCCAGTTGAAGTGCGCTAAGCGCCAATGCGACGGAGTCGTTGGCTGCACGCGCTAGGTCGACCGACTCAAGTAGCAACTCTCGAGAGGCGCTTCGGTCGCCGGCGTAAAGGCTTGCGCGGGCAAGTTCTCGCATCAGTTCGCATCGGTCGGCAATGGCGCCGTCGTCCGGGAATAGGTCTAGCGATCTCTCCAGGTACTTTGAGGCTTTTGCGTAAGCGAACCGTGAGTCCGCCTCCTGGCCAGCAAGGCGCGCGAAACGCGAAGCCACTGATCCGTCACCCAATGGGATTGCTTCAGCTAAGTGATCAGCGATCTGAGCGGTGCGCGAATGTGCGTGCGAATGTCTCTGGAGCTCGGTCGCGATCGAGAGGTGAAGTCTTCTTTTTAGATGCGGATCGAGGGTGCTTGAAAGGGATTCGCGCAGCAAGCTATGAGAGAACTCGTATTCCGTTAGGTCTTGCCCGAGCAGGGAGCTTCGCGTCGCTACTGTCAGCTCGTCGGCGATGTCGCTGACGGATCGCTTGGTAATTTGCGCGAGAAGTGAAGCTGGGAATCGATCGCCTATCAGTGAGGCTGTGGCGAGAGTGGAGCGAACACCTTCGGGGAGATCTGAGAGTTGCCTGGAGACGATCTCTCTTCCAGAGAGTGCTCTTGCGCTCTCTGTTTTAGAAGAATTGGATTCGTCTTCTTCGCGGTCAAGGTTGCGGACAAGGTGGGTGATATAAAACGGTATCCCTTTTGCGCGCTCGCATAGTGAACCTCCGAGAGCGATAGTCCGCGCATCTCGCGGCCCTAGCATGCTCACGACATCCTCCGTAGACAGGGGGCCTAGCTGAATCGTCCTGGAGTTCTCGATGCCGCGGATTTCTGCGAGTCTGTCCGCCCGCTTGTCCGAGTACGTCGGAGGGCGGTGCGTGACGATCAGTAGAAGGGGGACCTCTTCGATCTCTTCAGCCAGACACGAGAGCAAGTCTAGAGAGTCGAGGTCTGCTAGGTGGGCATCCTCGAAAGCAATGATCAGTGGTGCGGCGGCGGCCAAATCGCGAAAGGCGGCTATCCATAAATTGAATAGAGAAAAGCGATCGAGGGGGACAGCTTCGCGTCCGGACGGCTGTACAGTTCCGAGGACTTCTGGATGTACGTTCGCCAACTGACGCGATCTTTCCAGGAATGCTGGTGCTCCCGCTGCGAGTCCCACTGCTGATTCAAGTGCTTGGGTCCACGGCCAGAAAGGTGGAACGCCGTCGATTAGCGAGCAGCGCGATACTACGGCTCGAAGATCTCCCGCCGTTCGTGAGAGCAGCTCCGTCAGGAGCCGCGTTTTTCCAATTCCCGCTTCGCCCTGAATTGCCACGACTCGACCGCTACCGAACCTTCGGACGTCGGACGCGGACTGCAAAAGAGATTCGAGTTCTGCTTTCCGTCCGGCGAATTGAAGCTGTTCCCTCGCCGCATCACCCATGAACGATCGTTCTGCATCGACGTCACATACGAATTGATATCCGCGGGCTCGGACGTTCTTGATGAATCTCTGTGTTTCCGCGGAGTCCCCCAACGCCCTTCGAATCTCCAGAATCGTGGTTGGAATCGTGGCTGAGCTCAGGGCGGCGCCGTTCCAGACCTCGGTTCGAAGTTCCTCCTTCGACACAATGCGATCGCGTCGATCGATCAAATAGACAAGGGTGTCAATCGCTCGTCCGCCCATGTCGACCTTTTCACCGCGCTCGCGTAGGTCGTAAGTTCGCAGGTCGAGTTCGAAATCCTGAAAACGAACGGTTCGCATCTCACCCTCAGGGGATGTGTTCGCGGACGAGGCGATGTCCGAGCGTGAGTATGGTGCTCATACTGTGGGACTTTTCGTTCAGAGAACGATCAGAACCAACCCGTGAGCGGTAGCCCTGAGGGTCTACCGCTCGGACCGGGTCCCGGGATCCCGCGTGTCCACGATCACGCCGCCGAGCGCCGCGGTGCATCCGGGGCACCCGATGATCCCGACCGAGACCCGCTGGGTGGGTTCGCTGTGCAGCTTGCGGCCCGCAGGTCCGAGTGTGCGGCCCGAGGGCCGCTCCACGGCTGGGGCTTCGACGGGACGACCGTTGAACTCGGATTGGATCTGTTTCGGGCCGGTCCGGGTCGAGCGGCCCTCGGCTTCTACGCCGACGTCGGCCCCTGCAAAGGGCGCCGCCAGTAGAGCTGTGCAGATGGCGAGACAGGCCGCGAGACCGTGGGTTCGGGGGGATCGCCGCATGAGAAGCCTTTCTCTATCGTTGGGGGCGGCCCGGACGGACTCCCGTCGCGGGCTGGCGGAAGGGCCCATTCTCGTGTGGGCGCAGCGATCCGAAAATCGCGGAATTCGCTCTGAAACGCATCCTGGTTGCGTTTCGCCGGTGAATCGCTCAGGCGATACTCGACGCTTCGCTCGCCGCTGGCCCTTCTACCCACGCTGACCAGCAAGCCCTGGAGACCCCCCCGATATGAACTTCGGATTCACCGAGGAGCAGGAGCTGCTCCGTGCCGAGGTCCGGAAATTTCTGGACCAGAACGCGCCGCTCGAACGCGTGCGCGAGATCGTGGAGGCCGAGGACGGCCCCGGGAACGATCCGGCCCTCTGGGCGCGGATGGCGGAACTCGGCTGGGTCGGCCTGAACATGCCCGAAGCCCACGGAGGCGTCGGGCTCGATCTCGAGACGCTGCTCGTCGTCCTCGAAGAGACGGGTCGCTCGCTCTTTCCCTCGCCGCTGATCTCGACGGTCCTCGCGGCGAAGGCGATCGAACGGTTCGGAAGCGAGGAGCAGCAGGCGCGTTGGATCCCAGGCCTCGCCGACGGCTCGAAGGTCGGCACCTTCGCCTTCATGGAGCGGAGCGACACCCTCGGCCCCGAAGGCGTAGAGACCCTTGCGAAGCCCGACGGCGATGAGCTGATCCTTTCCGGGGAGAAGCTCTTCGTGTCGGACGCCGCCGCAGCCGACCTGACGGTCGTCGCAGTTCGATCCGGCTCGGATGCCCCGTCGCTCTCGCTCGTCGTCGTCGAGAAGGACACGGCCGGCGCCTCCGCCGCCGACTTCGAAGCCATGGACCTGACCAAGCGGATCGGGAAGCTCACACTCGAAGACGCCCGCGTCGGAACCGACTGTGTGTTGGGTGAGCAGGGCGCGGCCTGGCCTTCGATCCAGTGGCTGCTCGATCTCGGCGCGGCGCTCGTCACGGCGGAAGCCGTGGGCGCGGCCGAAGCGGCGCTCGAGATCACGACGGAGTTCGCCAAGGGGCGGATCCAGTTCGACGAACAGATCGGCAAGTTCCAGGGCGTGAAGCACCCCCTCGCCGACATCTACGTCGACGTCGAGTCGTTCCGCTCCCTCGTCTACTACGCGATCTGGGCCCTCGATCAGGACGCGGACGATGCGCGCCTCGCGGTCTCCCGCGCCAAGGCGTATTGCGCCGACGCGTTCCCGCAGTCGGCGATCATGGGCGTCCAGCTGCACGGCGGTGTCGGATACACCTGGGAATACGACATCCAGCTCTACCTCAAGCGCGCGAAATGGGTCCGGCCCATGTTCGGTGACGCGGACCATCACTACGAGCGCGTCGCGCTCCTTGGAGACCTCTAGGCATGGATTTCCAGCTTTCCGAAGAAGAAGAAGCGTTCCGCCAGGAAGTCGCCAGCTTCCTCGACGAGCATCTGCCGGAGGGGCAGGGACGTACGCCGGAGTTCCAGGCGAAGTGGACGGAGGCGATCCGTGAGAAGCGCTGGGTCGGCTTTTCCTGGCCCGAGGACGTCGGTGGCGGCGGCGGCGGGATCATGGAGCAGGTGATCCTCAAGGACGAGATGGCGAAGCGGAAGGCGCCTGCCCTGGGCTCCTGCTTCATGGGGCTCGCCTGGGTCGGTCCCTCGATCATCCAGTACGGAACCGAGGAGCAGAAGCAGAAGTACATCCCCGACATCCTGGACGGGAAGTATCAGTGGTGCACCGGCTACTCCGAGCCCGACTCGGGTTCGGACCTCGCGAGCCTAAAGTGCAAGTGCGAGCGCGAAGGCGACGAGTACGTCGTCAACGGTCAGAAGATCTGGACCTCGATCGCCATGTGGTCGAAGATGATGATCCTGCTCGTCCGCACCGAGACCGAGGTCAAGTCGAAGCACGATGGCATCACCTGCCTCCTCGTCGAGATGGATACGCCCGGGATCGAAGTCCGGCCGATCAAGAACATGAGCGGCGGCGCCATGTTCGCCGAGGTCTTCTTCGACGACGTCCGCGTGCCCGTCGAGAACCGACTCGGCGACGAAGGGCAGGGCTGGCAGGTTACGATTTCGGCGCTTGCGTCCGAGCGCTCGTCGATCGCCGAGGTCCACGGCCTCATCCGCAAGATCGAAGAGGTCAAGGATCTCGCGCGCAACACCATCCGCGGGGGGCGCGCCATGAGCGACGACCCGGGCATCCGTCGGCGCATCGCGCAGGCGGAGACCAAGGTCGAAGCCATGCGCCTGAACGGGATGCGCTTCCTGACCAAGCAGCTGAAGGGCGAGCCGCTTGGCTCCGAGACTTCGATCAACAAGCTCCACCGCGCCGATCTCGAGATCGGCCTCGGGGAGCTCGCGCTCGAGATCCTCGGTTCTTCGTCGACGCTGATGGGCGGCGAAGAAGCGGAGAAGGGCGGCGCCTGGGCGAAGTTCTCGCTCAACTGGCCCGAGGTCGTGATCGGCGGCGGGACGCCCAACATCCAACGGAACATCATCGCCGAGCGGATTCTGGGCTTGCCCAAGGACTAGAAACGCCGCGGCGGCGCGGGTCGCCGACGCCGCGTCAGTCTGCGGAGGCGCGCTTTCGCGCTCGTTCCACGACCGAGGCGCACGCCTTCGTCAACGCTGGTACGAAGGCTTCCGGGGCGGTCCGGCAGGCGGAGTGTTCCCCGTCGACGGGGAAGACGCGCGCGTCGTGGAGTCGGTCGGCGAGGGCCTGCTGTGCCGCCGGTCGAACGAGGCGATCGCGCTGGGTGAGGACGATCGATGCGGGGACGTCGACCTGCTCGATCCAGTCGCGTGAGTCGAAGCGCAGGACCGCGGACGCGGCCTGGCCGATCGTGACGGGGTCGCTTTGAGCGACCTCCGTGAGAATCCGGGCGCGCATCTCCGGATCCTCGATCTGCTCGGAGATCCAGTCGAGCGCGCGCTGGCGGATGGCGTCGCGCGGCGCGATCCGGCCGAAGAGCCGGAGGCCCGGGCTCGCGAGGAAGCTCAGTCGGCGCATCTCCGTCGAGGAGAAGCGCGCGGCGGTTGCGCAGAACACGAGGCCGTCGACGAGCCGGGCGTGGCGCTGCCACAGAAGCTGGGCGATCGGACCGCCCATCGAATATCCGGCGGCGTAGAAATGCTCGATTCCGAGCACGTCGGCGAGGTTGGCGACATCGTCCGCGCAGTCGACCAGTCGGAAGGGAGCGCGGGTCGCGATCCCGCGGCCATGCCCGCGATGGTCGACCACGAGGACGCGGTACTGCTCGGCGAGGGGGCCGAGGGCGCTCCGCCAGTTGAGGAGGCCTGTTGCGCCGAGGCCGTGTAACAGGAAAAACGTCGGCGCCCCTGCCGGGCTTCGGGATTCGCGGACGAAGATCTCGCCGCGATCGGGGAGCGAGACCAGGCGCTCGTCGTAGGGGACTCGGCTCGGCATGCGGAGTCGTTTCCTCGAGCGGGCGGTCCCTCGGGCGCTGGGCCTCCCGCGCGGCTCGGAACATATCCGCTGTCCGGCGGATGGCGAACGCCCGGGGGCCTCCGTCCGTTCGCTTGCTTCGGGCGCCTCGCGGAGTAGTTTTGCGGACGCCGAACCACCCGTCCGGGAGAGATCCGACCATGGCCGTCGCCGCAGAAGCCCTCGAGGCGCGTCTTCGCGAAGCGCTCGAGGCGACCCACGTCGAAGTCGTCGACGAGTCCCATCTTCATGCGGGGCACGCCGGCGCGAAGGACGGGGGGGGCCATTACCGCGCCTTGATCGTGTCCGAGAAATTCGAAGGGCTGAACCGCGTGAAGGCCCAGCAACTCGTCTACGGGGTCGTCGACGACTGGATGGGCGGCGAGATCCACGCGTTGAGCATGAAGACGCTCACCCCGGAATCCTGGGCNGCAGAATCGNAGTAGGCGACNCGCTCAGCCGAAGACGATCTCCGCCAGTCCGTCCAGATGGACNAGGTCGGGTGTCGTCGGAACGAAGATGAACTCGTCGCAGCCGATNTCNCGGAAGCGCGTGACCGTGTCGCGGATNGCCTCCGGCGTCACCGTGCGGACGGCCTTCAGGAGTTCTTCGACCTGGCCGGGGAGCACGTTCGGGTAGTACTCGCGGAAGTACGCCTCGAGGTCTTCGGCCGCGCGCAGGCCGGCCGAGTAGTAGCAGCCGCACACGAGACGCGGTCGTCCCTCGCGACCGGCTTCGCGCCAGGAGTCCTCGGCGACGTCGAACATCGCGCGGGCTTCGTCGGGATCCGCCGAGAAACTCCACGTGACTGCGCCATCGCAGAAAGGGCCGACGCGTCGCAGCGCCTTGTGGCCGTTCGAGCCGAGCAGGATCTCGGGGCCGCCTTCGCGAACCGGGGCGGGGCCGATCGCTCGGGTGCCTTCGACCAGCGACTCGCCCTTGAAGAGCTCCCGGATCGTCCGCAGGCTCTCTTCGAAGCGCTGGCCACGTCTCGCCCGCGGACTCGGGGCGACGTCATAGTCGTCGAGGGGCGTCCCGAGTCCCACGCCGAGCGAGAACCGACCGCCCGAGTAGTCGTCGAGGCTGAGCGCCTGCTTGGCGACGACGCCCGGCGGGTGGATCGGCAGGATGATCACGTTCGAGAGCAGGCGAATCGTGTTCGTCACGCTCGCGGCAGCGGTCAAGGACAGCACCCAGTCGTAGCCGGAGTAGGTCAGTCGTTCCCCCATGCAAAGGGAGGCGAAGCCCGCCTGCTCTGCGCGCCTCGACCATTCGAGGACGAGGTCGCGGCTCGTGCCGCGCAGGTTCGTGGGGAGGCCGACTCCGATTTCCATGCTGTCTCCGCTCGAGTCCGGTTCGCGGGAGACGCTAGCGCTCGACCGGCGCGCGCTCCTACTCGGTCGGTTCCGGTGCGACCCAGACGTCGGCGGGCCAGGGGTCCTCGGTCGACCCGAGCTTCTCGTACTGGTGCTTCTCGGGCAGGAAGATCTGCGCTCGCAGGAACGCCTGGCGGTTGCTCGTTTCGAAGCAGGGACGAAGCGTCTCGCGCGAGCCCTCACAGGCGGCCTGCTCGTCGTAGTCGGCGTCCTTGTCGGGATCGGCTTCGACCATCGCCCAGGCGAGGAGGTCGATCAGGTCTTCAGCTTCGTGGAACTCGTGTACGACGCGGATCCGGTGTTGGATCTGGTCCCACTCGAGGGCCGAGAGGTCGCATTCAGCGAGCCACTTGTTGCGGACCTCGTCGTCGATGAAGCGGGCGATCTGGCCGCGCCACATCTCCCGGATCAGCTGGATCTGGCTCTCGCTCGGAGGCTCCCCTTCGGAGCGCAAGGCGATGGCTTCGATCTCGCCGCGGGTGATGCCACCGCGCGCGATCCGCCAGTCCATCTCCTCGGCGTAGATCTTGGCATAGACCCCGGCGAACTCCTCGGGCTCGAAGCGGGTCGGCTCGAGGCCGATCGATTCGTGGACGAGTCGGTCGTGGACCTTTTGCGCCGTTCCGGATTCTCCCAGCGGAGAGTCGACGTGAAAGAGCTTCGAGTGCATCGGGCGGTCCATAGCCGTCCGGGAGACCGTGCTGATCGTGACCGATGTGCCGTCGACGAACTCCTGGAACGCGTCGACCCAGACTCCGGATCCGGGGTCCTCGTAGAGGGCGAGCCAGGTCCCATCTTTCTGGTTCCACATGGCCCGAAGGCGGACGCCTTTCATCTCGCGGATGTCGAAGTCACCGATCTTCGCGTAGCCGGCGGATTCGAAATCCTCGGTCGCGGCGTTCACGAGCGCTTCGTCCCGCCACTCGGCGGCGAGGTTTGGGTCGAGCTGGATCCGGAACGGCGGGATCCCGCTGGCCACCACGACCGAAGAGATCGATTCGACGAAAGCGCCGACCTTCTTCTTGAGCAGGCCGAAGGAGAAGAGGCCGAGGACGCCGAGGACACCGCTCGCGGCGACGAGGAGGACGGTCTTCATGGAGGATGCTTCCGATCCGTTGCCTCCCACGTGCTTCGAGGGAGGGGTCTGGAAGGAATCGGTGAAACACCCTAGATGGCTGACGAAAGCCTCGGGGGATGCCGCTCTTTTGCGTGCCGCTTGCTAGTTGGCCACGCCCATGCGCGCGAAGTAGGGCCCGAGGTCTTCCGCGAAATTCGGTTCGGCGGCGAGGCGCCCCAGGTGGGCGGCGGCGATTTCGTACTCCGGGAGGCGCGGCATGAGCGGCTCGAGCCCCGACTCTTCGAGCTGCTCGAGGAAGCGCCCCTCGTTCGAGAGGAGAGCGAGCTCGCAGGCGAAGACGATGTCCGCCAGGCTGAGCGCGCTGCCGGCGATGAACTCGCTCGTCGAGAGCGCCCGCTCGATTCCTGCGAGGTAGCTCTCGAACGTGTCGCGCATCGTCGCGTGGGTCTGGGCGGCGTCCGGCTTGCCTGCGGAGAAGAGGTAGGGCTGGATGTCCCGGGCGAAGAGCAGGGTCCGGTCGAGGAAGGCGTCGATCCGCGACTGCTCGAGGGGCGTGTCCCCGCAGATCGCGGCGGCGTTCGGTCCGAGGCGTGCCGCGGCACGCATGATGCTGTTCGATTCGAAGAGGCCGAGGGCCCCATCGTCGCCGAAGGCCGCAGGGATGTCGCCGAACGGGTTCGCCTCCAGGAAGCGGTCGGTCTTGTAGAGCTTACCCTGGAAGCCCCGGCGCGCCGTTCGAGCGAAGCGCTCGAGCTCGGGGGTGTCCCGTTCGGCTTCGTCGATCGGCCGCGCGTCGTAGTCCCAGAGCCAGCCGGGCATCTCCGGCGGCTTCGCGCCGACGACTTCGAGGGTCGCCCCGGAATAGCGCGCGGCGATCGTCGCCTTGTAGAGGCGCGGGTTGGGCAGGTACGAAACGATTCGGAGGTCGGCCATCGGTTCTACCAGGTCTCGCCGAAGGGGCGGATCATGAGGTCGCTCGTCCAGGCGCTCCGCGGCTGATGGGCGACGTGAAAGACTTCGCCGGCGATGTCCGCGGGCTTGCAGAAGAAGTCGTCGGGCGCGTCCGAGAAACGGGCGCGGGTCCACTCGAGGTCGATCACGGCGTCGATCGCGACGAAGCAGGCGTGGATGCCCTTCGGGCCGTGGCTTCGGGCGATGCTCTCCATCAGGATGCGCTGGGCCGCCTTGCTCGGCGCAAAGCCGGCGAAGTTCGCTTTGCCGCGGTAGGCGGAGGTGTTGCCCGTGGTGATCAGCGCGCCGCCTCCGTTCTCGACCATGTCGCCGGTCACGAGTCGCGCGAGCTCGAGAAGCGCCATCGTATTCACTTCGAAGTTCTGGCGCAGGGTCTCGGGATCGATCTCGGTGAAGTCCCCGAAAGCGCCGCCGACCGCATTGTGGATCACGACCGAGGGCACGCCGAACGCGTCTTTCGTCGCGGCGAGCGCGCCGGCGAGGGCGTCGGTGTCCGTCACGTCGCAGGGGAGGGCGAGAACCGCTTCGCCGTGCTCGTTCGCGATCGCCGCGAGCCGCTCCTCGTTCCGCGCGATCAAGCCGACCCGGTAGCCGCCTTCGACGAAGCGCTCGACGAGGGCCTTCCCCGTTCCGGGGCCGACGCCAGTGACGAGGGCGGTCTTGTTCTTCCACACGTGCGAGGCCATGGCGGGTCTCCGATCTTTCGAGGCGGGCAACGGCTCGACGCTAGTTCAGCACGGATCGGAGGACACAGGACCGGGAGCCTTCGAGGCCGGGTCCTATCCCTCGCTCGCCCCCGCTTCGAGGTCCGCCGCCACCCGGGCGATCGTCGTGTAGAGCTGGGTCGCGATCGGGAAGCCCGCATAGTGGGCGAAGTGAGCGGCGAACTCGACCATCTCTTCGCGTGTAATCTCGCCGCTCGAGAGGGCGGATCGGACGTGAACGCCCATCGCGGTTTCGGCGCCGGTCATGGCGATGGTCGTGAGCGTGATCCAGCGACGTTCCTTCTTGGTAAGCCCCGGGCGCGTCCAGACCTCGCCGAAGACGTGGTCGAGGCTCGTCTCCTGGAAGAAGTCCGGCGGCTCCGGCGCGGGGAACCCGTTCACCTCTTCGAACATGGCCTTCGCCCGCGTGCGCTTCTCGTCGTCGCTCATCGTCGTCTCCTTGGTTCTCGAAGACGTTAGAAGGGACGAGGACGGCGAGGCAATCACGTCCTCGCCATCCCCGCCCTCCGGGAGTGCCTCAGGCCGCGTCGGTCACGCGGCGACCGACGCGGGGACTTCGCCGGCTGCGCACGGAGGCGGCGAGCTCGCGCAGTAGACCGTCGGTCTCTTCGAAGCCGATGCAGGCATCGGTGATCGAGACTCCGTACCGGAGCTCCCGGCCGGGCACCCAATCTTGACGGCCCTCTTCGAGGTGGCTCTCGAGCATGACGCCGAGGACGTTGTTCGAGCCGGCCATGACCTGCCTTGCCACGTCCCGGAGCGCTTCGCCCTGGAGGGCCGGATCCTTCTTCGAGTTGCCGTGGGAACAGTCGACCACCACGCCGCGCTTGCCGAGCTTCTCCGCGACTGCCGTCACGCTCTCGCGGTCGTAGTTGGTTCGACCCCCGCCGCCGCGCAGGACGACGTGGGTGTCCGGGTTGCCGGCGGTCTTCACGACCGCCGCCGTTCCATCCGAGCGCACGCCGAGGAACGAGTGGGGCGCGCTCGACGCCGTCATCGCGTCGATCGCGACCTGATGGGTCCCGTCCGTCCCGTTCTTGAAACCGACGGGCATCGACAGCCCGCTCGCCATCTCCCGGTGGGTCTGGCTCTCGGTCGTGCGCGCGCCGATTGCGGCCCAGGTGATCGCGTCCGCAAGGAACTGCGGCGCGAAGGGATCGAGGAACTCGGTTGCACAGGGAAGCCCGAGGTCGTTCACCTGGAGCAGGATCTCCCGCGCGAGGGCGAGCCCCTCCTCGACGCGGCAGGACCCGTCCAGGCGGGGATCGTTCACGAGCCCCTTCCAGCCGACCGTGGTCCGGGGCTTCTCGAAGTAGGTCCGCATCACGACGACGAGCTCGTCTTCGAGCTCCTTCGCCAGAGGCAGCAGCCGCTTCGCATAGTCGATCGCGGCGTCCGGATCGTGGAGTGAGCACGGTCCGACGATCGCGACGAGCCGCTTCGCGTCGCGTCCGTGCATCGCGTCTCGGATCGCCGTCCGTGCGCGCAGGACCGTCCTCGCCGCGTTCGTCGAGATCGGATGGGCGGTCTTGAGCTCGGCCGGGGCGGGCAGAGGCTCGATTGCCGTCAGGTTGCGGTCTTCCAGGGAACTCATGGGAATCTCCGTGAATCGTCCGCCGGGTGGGGCGGGGCCGATCGAGGTCCGAAAAAGAAACGGCCCCGAGAGGTCTGTCCTCTCGGGGCCGTGAAAGCTTCGGTGGCCGTCTTCTTCTGGATCTACTCGTCTAGATCTCGGCGCACCCTTCCACGGCCCCCGAGGCAAACCAGCCTCGGGCGTCCATAAAAAAGGAGTGCGAATAGAAGTTCGGCGACATCGATCCCGTTATACACGCGGCCCCGGAGGAGAGCAAGCCATTCCTCGCGAGGCGCGAATCAGCCGTGGCTCAACCAGCGGCGGCGGCGTTCCAGCCCTCGATCAGCTGGGGGCTCTCGTGGATTGCGCCTTCCTTTACGGCCTCCGCGATCGGGAAGGGCTCCTCGCCCGGCCCCTTGTACTCGACGTCCCGCCAGGACTTGGTGAGCTGCGTGCCGTCGGCGGTCGCTTCGAGGGCCCAGTCCTCGACCATCGTGAAGACCGTGTTCTCCTCGATCCGCGCCCGGGTAAACGGAGCCTCGAGACCGAAGGCCGTCGAAACCTTGATGACGAGCATCGCGTCCGTCGTCTCCACCTCGACGACTTCGAGCATCGAGACGCCCATCTCCCCGCGGCACCAGATCGCTTTCCCCGGCTCGAGGACGCCGCCTTCGACCGGCTGCGGGAAGTAGTCGAGGATGCGCTCGGGGGTCAGGATGAACCCGCGAACCTGATCGGGCGTGGCGCGTAGCTGCATGACTTCGGTGTGGACGAGACTCATAGGGATCCTCTCCGGGAAAGGGACGTAGAAAAGCAGGACGCCCGAGCGTAGCCGCCTCGGCAGCGCTGGCGCACACTCTGGATCGACCCGAACTCGCAAGGAGAGAGACGTGCACGCCTTCCTGACCCATATGCGCGCCAAGCCCGGCAAGCGCGACGAAGTCATTCGCTTGACCACGGAGATGTTGGAGCAGACCCAGACCGAGGACGGCATTCCGATCTACGTCTTTTCGACGGCGAAGGACAGCCCCGATGACTTCTACTTCTACGACCTCTACGAGTCGGAGGAAGCGCGGACGGCGCACGAGGCGACGGAGAAGTTCAAAGAGACGATGCCCGCGCTGATGCAGGTCGCGGACTTCGTCGGGGTCACGGCCCTCGAGCCCTATGGCCCGATGAAGATCACGCCGCCCGGGAGCTGACGCGGTCTAGAGAACGAAGTCCCGGACCCAGCGCTCCAGGGAGACGTGAAAGCCGGAGGCGTTCTTGTGGCCGCCGCCGCCGTACTCGAGCGCGACCTTCGAGATGTCGAGGTCCCCGATCGAGTAGATCGTCGCGAAGACCTCGGCGCCCTCGACGCGGTAGACGAGTCCCCATTGCTTGCCGAAGGCGGCTCGCTTGGCGATTTCGTGGCCGATCTGGGCGCGGTTGATCGAGGCGTTCACCGCTTCGATCCGTTCGGTTCCGAGCGCGACCGGCCGGACGTGTTCGAGCCGTCGCTCGATCTCGATTCGGTTCGCGCGGAGGATCGGCTTGCCTTCGGCGACGAGCTGCTCGATCGGCTCGGAGGCCAGGCGGTCCCAGGTCTCGAAGTCCCGGGGATATGAAGCGATCGCGGCATTGACCGCGTCGGAGTCGGGCAGGGCCCAGTTCCAGAGATCCTGGTCCTCGACGTAGCGGAGCAGTTCCGGTGTGTCGGCGTCGGGGTGGAAGGTCTGCCACGCGAGGACGGCGCCGGAGTGACCGAGATCGAAGTGGAGGACGTGCCCGTCCGCTTCGTACTCGTTCACCTCGCTCGGGTCGCTCGCCAGCCGGTCGCGGGCGGTCACGTGGTGGTCGATGACCATCACCTGCGCGGCGCAGTCGGCGAGCTCGTGAAGCTCGTCTGCGGCGGGGGCGATGTCGACGAAGGCCACGAGGGCGTCTTCGCAGTCGGCCATCCGGACGCGGTCCTCGTGGCTGCGCGCGACGTACCAGGCGTCCTCGCCCCACGCCTGGCGGACGGACCACGCCGCCCCGAATCCGTCCGGGCAGCCCGCGTGATAGAAGCAGCGTTTCTTCAAAGTTGGTGGTTCCGGCGGTCCAGGGAGCGCTTCTGCGCGGGGAGTCTCGCGAGTGTAGCGACCCGCAATCGCGGGGGAATCACTGGAATTCGGTGACGACCCGGGAGGGCCGGGCTAGCTTTCGCCCGCCCTCGGAGTCTGGATGTTCCACCCCATCGAACGCATCGCCCTCGCGGCCCTCGACCGGCCCGCCCAGGCAGCCGAATGGCTCCGGATCGTCGACGGAGTCCACGCGGACCCGGGCTTCTGGTGGCTCGACAGCGCTCTCGAGGACGGCCGCCTCGGGCGATTCTCGTTCGTCGGCGCGAATCCTTATCTCAGGCTCTCTGCCCGCGTCGCCGCAGACGGCCATTCCTCGGTCGAGATCGAGGTCGATCGTGGGGTCCGCGCGGGCCTCGACCGCGGCTACCACCGCTTCGAAGCCGACCCGATCGAGACCGCCCGCGCGCTCCTTCCGCGCGCGGACTCCCTCGTCTATTCGACGCGGACCTCGAGCCGATCCGGCAATCGGCGCTGGCACGAGGTCGCGGGGCTCTCCGCAGGCCTCGACCTGCCTTTCCTGGGCGGGGCCGTCGGCTACCTCGGCTACGAGCTCGGCGGCGCGCTCGAAGGGCGGATGAAGTTTCGCAATCCCGACGACGTCGGCCTGCCCGACCTCTCGCTCGCCTTCGTCGATCGCGTCCTCGCCTACGACCACGAGGCCGAGCGGCTGTGGGTCCTCGGGCTCGGGTTCGGGGATGCGCGGACCAGTGACGGTGCCGGGCCGCGAGAGACGGCGATCGCCCGATCCCGTCACGTCGTCGATGAAGTCGCCGCCCGCGTCGAGTGGATCCTCTCCGAAGGACCGACACCGAAGCGTGTTCCTCAGCTGGCGCCTTCCCGCGATCTCGAGATCGAATCGACCGTGGACGCGAGCGGGTACGTGAAGGCGGTCGATACCGTCCTCCAGGAGATCGGGAAAGGGAACGTCTATCAGGCGAACTTCAGCCAGCGCCTCTCCGTGCCGGTCGCGTCTCCGCCCTTCGACCTCTACCAGCGGCTGCGCAGCCACAACGCCGCCCCCTTTGGCGCGTACCTGACGCTGCGGGAAGCGACGATCCTGTCGAGCTCTCCCGAGCGCTTCCTGCGCGTGGATGCTGCGCGGCGGGTCGAGAGCCGGCCGATCAAGGGGACCCGTGCGCGAGGCGCGGATCCGGAAGAGGACGACCGGCTCGCGCGCGACCTGGCCGCGAGCCTGAAGGATCGCGCCGAGAACCTGATGATCGTCGATCTCGTCCGCAACGATCTCGGTCGCGTTTGCACGCCCGGCTCGATCACGGTTCCCGAACTCATGAAGATCGAGACCTACGCGGCGGTTTTCCAGCTGGTCTCGACGGTTGCGGGTGAGCTCGCGACGGGGCGCGATGCCTTCGACCTCGTCCGCGCGACGTTCCCGCCCGGGTCGATGACCGGCGCCCCGAAGCTCGCGGCGGTCGAACTCCTCGAGGAGATCGAGTCCGTGCGGCGCGGCGTGTATGCCGGCGCGCTCGGATACTTCGACGTGCGGGGTGGCGTCGATCTCTCGGTGGTGATCCGGACGCTGGTTCACGACGGCGCCAAGGTCCATCTCCACGTGGGCGGCGGGATCGTCGCCGACTCGACGCCCGAAGCGGAGTACGTCGAATCCCTCGACAAGGCGAAAGCGCCGCTCGCGGCGCTCGCGGCGGGTCCCGAGTCGAGGTGAAGGCCTACGTCGACATCGACGACGTTCTGGCCCGGACGATCGAGTCGCTGATCGACCTCCTCGACGAGACCCACGGACGCCGGGTCGACGTCGAAGCCGTGGAGCACTTCGACCTCGAGAAGTCCTTCGACCTCGGTGAAGCGGAGATCTTCGCGTTCATGGAGCGGGCCCACGCCGACGAGGCCCTCGAGCGGATCGAGCCGGTCCACGAAGGCGTTCGGATGCTCGCAGAGTGGGCCGAAGAAGGCTTCGAGGTCCACCTCGTCACGGGCCGGCCGCCCGCTTCGAACGCGGCGTCGCGACGCTGGCTCGTGCGCCACGGTGTGGCGC
>PAQX01000043.1 GCA_002709835.1 Deltaproteobacteria bacterium | reverse complement strand
GATCCGGACGTAGCTGTTCTTGACGTCGCGCAGGACGACGTCGCCGACCGAGACGTTGCCCGCCTCGTCGCGGTCGCCGATCTCCCAGAGCGCCGCCCACGAGCCGACGTCATTCCAGCCGATGTCCGCGGTCACGACCGCCGCGCGATCGGTCCGCTCCATCACGGCGTGGTCGATCGAGATCGAGGTCGCGTCGGCGAAGGCGCGTTCCTCGAGCCGAGTGAAGGTCAGATCTCGCGTCGACTTGGCGACGGCGTCGCGGCACGCCGCCATCAGGTCCGGCTCGAAGCGCCCGAGCTCGGTCAGGAGGGGCCCGATCGGAAAAACGAACATGCCGCTGTTCCAGGCATAGTCGCCGCTCGCGACGAAGGCTTCCGCGCGTTCGAGATCCGGCTTCTCGACGAACTCGGCGAGGTCCGATGCGCCGGTCAGGTCTGTCCATTCGTTTCCGCGGCGGATGTAGCCTAAGCCAGTGTCGGCATATTGAGGCGTGATGCCGAAGGTCGTGAGCGCGCCGCGACGCGCCGCTTCGGCGGCGGTGTCGACCGCGCCGAGGAATGCCTCGACGTTTCGGATGACGTGGTCCGAGGGCAGGACGAGGAGGATGCCTTCGGGGTCTTCCTGCTCGACCATCGCGGCGGCGGCGGCGATCGCCGGCGCGGTGTTGCGGGCCACGGGTTCGAGCACGATTGCAGCGGGCTCGACCCCGGCTTCGCGCAGCTGCTCCGCGATGATGAAGCGGTGCTCGTCGTTGCAGACGACGATCGGCGGAGCGAAGACGGCCGCGTCCGCGACGCGGAGGGCGGTCTCCTGGATCAGGGTTCGTTCTCCCGCGAGCGGAAGGAGCTGCTTCGGGAAGGCGCGGCGCGAGAGCGGCCACAGGCGGGTGCCGGAGCCGCCGGAGAGAAGGACCGGGTGGATCCGGCCGTCGGCGGAGCGATCGGAAGGCGTCATGTCCGTGGGAACTCCTGCGCTCGGGGAGCGAGAGGCGGACCCTACCGGAGTTCCGATACGTGGAAAAGCGTGGGCGAGACGGTGATCTCCGAACGCAGGGTCCGCTCAGGTCGTCAGACCGCGGGCCCGTAGGCGGAGCAGGAAAGGCAGGGCCACGAGCACGCAGACGATCTCGGCGACGCCGGCGACACCGAACGCGGCCTGGTAGCCCGCCGCCGCGCCGTGGCTGGCCCGCACGGCGTCACTGACGAAGCCGCCGGTGAGCGGGCCGAGGATGAAGCCGAGGCTCCCCGCCGTATTGAATGCGCCGAGGGCGGTCGAGCGGATCTCGGGCGGTGTCAGGTCCGTGGTCATCAGCATCGACGGGACGAACATGACCGCTGCCGACGTGCCGATGATGGCCATTCCCGGTGCGATCCACTCCGTCGGCCAGAACCCGAGGCTCGCCGTCAATACGCCGTAGAGGGTGGAGCCCCCGCACAGCAGTGCCGTCTTCGAGAACCGGTCCGCGAGCACGCCGAAGGGGAAGGAGAGCAGCGCGAAGGGCAACATGAAGATCGCGATCCACATCCCGACCTGCGGCGGGTCCGCGCCATGGAGTCCCGAGGCGAAGAGCGAGAAGGTGGTGGTGTAGAAGCCGACGGTGAAGCGGTCGGCGAAAGCGAAGACGAGGGGCGCGATCATCGCACGGTGTCGCTTGATCGCCCGCCAGATCTCGCCGGCGCCCGGACGCGTCTCGGTGCTCTTCGGTTCCATGAGGATGAACGCCGCGAGGAGCGAAGCCGCGACGAGCAGCCCTGCCCCGACCATCAAGGGCCGCAGGACGTCCTCGCGCCCCAGGATGCCCCCGATCGGAGCGCCGATTGCGACGCCGAGCATCATGCCCGCGCCCGTCACGCCCATCGTGAAGCCCCGTCCGTTCTCGCCGCCGAGGCTGGCCGAGATCGAAAGCAGGAGCGACAGCGCGAAGATGTGCGCGCAGCCTTCGACGAAACGGATGCCCATGAAGACCGGGAAGGGCAGGTCGAGGGCCATCGCCAGGAAGCAGAGCGCGTCGACGATCAACGCGCCGATCACGAGGGGGCGTCGTTTTCCGATCCGGTCCGCGAGAGCCCCGGCCAACGGCGCGGCGATCGCGGCGCCAACCATGTTGATCGACATGAAGAGTGAGGTCAGCAGCTCCGACACCGCGAAGCGTTCGCCGACGAGCTCGCGCAGGATCGGCACCGGGAGCGTGACCGGCATCATGATCGAGACCGCGAGCAGCCCCATCATCGCGACGCGGGCTTTGTTCGGCGCACTCGTGTCGACGGTCATGCACTTGCTCTCAACTGCCAGGATCGGCGCCTCTCTACGGTCGGCGATTCGGGTCGCCAGGGCAACCGGCCGTCGTGCTCAGGCGTCGCGGCGAGGGCAAACTAGAACTCGTACGCAGCCTTGAGCTCGTCGTCGTTCTCGCAGAGCATCTTCGCGAGCTCGACCATCACGCGGCACTGCTTGACCGTCGCGTCGTCCTGCATCTTTCCATCGATCATGACGGCGCCGGTTCCGTCGCCCATCTCGTCGATGACCTTCTTGGCCCAGAGGACCTCGTCGACCGGCGGGGAGAAGACCTTCTTGGCGATGTCGATCTGGACCGGGTGGAGGCTCCAGGTGCCGACGCAACCCATAAGGAACGCGTTCCGGAACTGATCCTCGCAGGCGACCGTGTCCTTGATGTCGCCGAAGGGGCCGTAGTAGGGAAGGATGCCGTTTGCGTTACACGCGTCGACCATCCGGGCCATCGTGTAGTGCCAGAGGTCCTGCTGCGCCGTCGGGCGCGGAGCGTCGGCATTGTCCGGATCGGGGTCGGTGCGGACGATGTAGCCGGGGTGGCCACCACCGACGCGGGTCGTCTTCATGCGGCGGCTCGCGGCGAGATCGGCCGGGCCGAGCGAGAGACCCTGCATGCGCGGGCTCGCGGCGCAGATCTCTTCGACGTTCGCTACGCCGAGGGCGGTCTCGAGGATCGCATGGATCATGAGGGGCTTCTCGAGGCCGTGGCGGGCCTCGAGCTGCGCGAGCAAGCGGTCGACGTAATGGATGTCCCAGGCGCCTTCGACCTTGGGGACCATGATCACGTCGAGCTTGTTGCCGAGGCCTTCGACGAGGGTCATGACGTCGTCGAGGAACCACGGGGAATCGAGGCTGTTGACGCGGGTCCACAGCTGGCAGGAGCCGAAGTCGGTGCTGTTGCCGATCTTCACGAGGCCTTCGCGGGCCGCGATCTTGTTGTCGGCCTGGATCGCGTCCTCGAGGTTGCCGAGCAGCACGTCGCACTTTTTGGCGATGTCCGGGATCTTCGTCGCCATCTTCGCGTTGGACGGGTCGAAGAAGTGGATCATCCGCGAGGGCTTGAACGGGATCTCTCGGAGGGGCTCGGGCGCACCGAGCGCCATGGGCTGGAAGAAGTCTTTCGCGCTTCGCATGTCTTCGGGGCTCCTCGCGTGCGCACCGGAGGAGGTTGCGCCGCTTCCATTCGCATTCGCTTGCTCGGGCGTCGCCGAGCGAGCCCGACCCGCTCGGTTCGCGGTCGGCCGCGGGCGCTCGGGTCGAGATCGAATCAAGTTGGGCTGGTCGGACTAGGGGGTTCACCCAAGGCGCGTCAGGCGATGCTCCGAGCGGAGCACGGAACCCGTAAGGCCGCGGACTCTATGACTTTTCGTAACCAACGGCAACAACGGCGGTGCTGACCGGCGTTCCGTCGGCAGGCCGCGCGCAGGGGTGTCGGAATTCGCCTTCGAAGCGGTGGTCCTTCTCCATCGGGGGCCGCAGCGCGTCGAAGAAGAGGCGGCCGGCCGGTTTCGAATCGGCCTGCGCGTCCGCGTCGGAAGGGGGAGACGACCGGAACGGGGAGGAGACCATGGCGCGAAAGATCAACGTGCTGCTGGTGGACGACAGCCGTACGGTTCTGGCCCAGCTCGAGCGGATCCTCGGAGGTGTCGAGGACCTTGCGATCGTCGGGATGGCGCGAGACGGCGCCGGCGCGATCCGTATGGCGACGGAGGCGAAGCCCGAGCTCGTCCTACTCGACATCGTGATGCAGGGCCTCGACGGCCTGTCTGCGCTTCGCACCATCAAGTCGATGCATCCGTCGATCGAGGTCGCGATGGTTTCTTCCGTCGGCGGCGATGCACATAAGGCCGAAGAGGCCTTCCGACTCGGAGCCTGCCAGGTGCTCGGAAAGCCCTTCGATTCCGAGGTGATCGAGTCGTTGGTCGAGAACGTCCGCGCGGCGGTCGAGATCCGCGATGAGGGGGCGGCCTGATGGGTGTCAAGTTCCTTGGGCAATTCCTGATCGATCAGGGGGAAGTCGACGCGAGCCACGTGCGGGAAGCCCTCGAGCGGATGGAGGACGCGAACCCGACCCTCGGCGAGCTGGCCATCCGGCACGGCTACATGACCCAGCGCGACGCCGCGCAGGTGAGCGCCGCACAGCGAAACGAAGATCTCCCCTTCGGCGACATGGCCGTCGAGATGGGCTTCCTCACGAGCGAAGAACTCGTGGAGGTGCTCCAGCGTCAGTCGACCCAGCGCCTGCCGGTAGGCGAGGCCCTCGTACAGCTCGGGTACATCGAGCCCGACCGGCTCGGTACGCTGCTCGATGCCTACAAGGCGGATCAGGCGGCGTACGACGTCGTGGAGCTCGACCTGCCCGACGGGCTCGTGAACCACCGCGCGACGAAGTATTTCGTGGAGCTGCTCCCGCGCTTCCTCACGCGAGTCGCTCGAATCGAAGCCAAGGTCGGTGGCATTGAAGCGTTCACCGCGCCCCCCGACTTCGCCGAGGTCTGCGTCTCCGTACACGTGACCGGGGTCCGCGGCCTCGAGGTCGCGCTCGCCGCGGACAACGACTTTGCGGAAGCCCTCGCCATGGCCACCAGCGGCCTCGCGCCCTCCGACCTCGAGCCCGAGATGGTGGCGGACGGCGTCGGCGAGTTCCTGAACGTGCTCGGCGGAAACGCCGTCAGCGCGGTGACGCAGGAAGGGCTGCGGGTCGAGCTCGGTCCGCCGGACTACGACGCGCGGCTCGCCGATGGTTGGATCGTCGAACTCGCAGTCGGCACGGGGCGAGCCGCCCTGGTCCTGAGCACCTTCTAGAGGGCCTCTCCCGCGCGCAGGGCCATCCGAAGGCCTCGTCCGGCGTCTGGCAGGCGCCCGATGAGGCCTTCTTGCGTGGTACGCTCGCGCGATGGCCGAAGAGACCCAGCGCGAACACGCCGAACGCCTCGAACAGTGGGCGAAGGAAGGCAAGACCGGGCAGCCGCCCATCCTCGCAGCGACCGTGATCCTGTTGCGCGACGGACCGACCGGACTCGAGACGCTGATGTTGAAGCGCAACTCGAAGATCGTGTTCGGCGGGATGTGGGTCTTCCCGGGAGGTCGGCTCGACGCGGCGGACTGGCACGGCGTCGAGGAGGGGGACGATCTCGGCGCTTCGCGGCGCGCGGCCTCGCGGGAAGCGATGGAAGAGTCCGGGCTCGTGGTCGAGCCGGAATCGATGGTGCCCTTCGCGCACTGGACGCCCCCGCCGATCCAGCCCAAGCGTTTCCTGACCTGGTTCTTCGCGGCGAAGGCGGGCGAAGGCGAGGTCGCGATCGACGACGGGGAGATCAAGCAGTCCGAGTGGCTCTCGCCGCGCGCGGCGCTCGAGCGTCAGGCGGCGAAGGAGATCGAGCTCGCGCCGCCGACCTTCGTCACGCTGACCGACCTGATGGGCTTCGAGGCGGTCGAGCCGGCGCTCGCGGCCGTCGCCGACCGTACACCCGAACGCTACGCGACGAAGATCGGGGTCCTCGACGGGATCGGTCCGGTCTCGATCTGGCACGGGGATGCCGGTTATGCCGAGGGCGATCCGAACGCCCCGGGCGCACGCCATCGCCTCACGATGGCGAAGGGCGGCCCGTGGACCTTCGAGCGGAACGGCTGAATTTCGTGCCTCGCGCGGCTTCGGCTCAATCCGCCGCGAGCCGTTCCTTCGCGTAGCTCTCAACGACGGTCCCCTCGAAGAAGTCGGGGCGAGCGCCGCCTAGCAGCTGGATCGCGTTGTCGCAGGTGAAGGCGCGGAAGTCGTCCCGGTCGAGGTGGCCGTCGTCGACGAGCTCCCAGGCCTCGGGCAGGACTTCCCGGAAGTCCGGCACGTCCCAGTGGCCGATGTCGCTCGCGAAGATCGCGTTGAGCCGCGCGCCCATCGGAATCTTCTCCTTGTCGAAGGCGAGGGCGTTCATCGGATCGTCCGCTTCGCAGCCGAAGAAGTACTTCTGCTCGAAGACGCTCTTCACGTCGTCCGCCGACTCGATGCCGGCTTCCGCGAACTCGTTTGCGAGCGAGCGGTCCTCCCCGGGGTCGCTGAGCATGAGGAGCGCGTCGTCGAGTCGATCGAGGGCCCCCTTGACCGGCGCCGGCGCATGCTCCTTGAGGAGCTGCTCGATCAGATTTCGGTCCAGCTCGGTCGGATCGTAGTGGGCGATCGCGTCCTGATTGCGCTTCTCGTAGTGGCCGAGGATGTCCGAGAAGAGGTTCGCAGCCCAGCCGACACCGCCTTCCAGGAAGCCGAAGCGGAGGTTCGGGAACCGCTGGGCCACGCCCCCGAAGAACATCGCGCGGCAAGCGGCCTCGCCGGCGCTCGCGAAGTTCCCGATGTGGTTGTAGACGTAGTTGCTCCGCGACATGCGCGAGCCCCAGCCCATTCCGCTCGCGTGGAACGTGATCGCGACGCCGAGCTCTTCGCAGCGCTTCCAGAGCGGGTCGTAGTCGTAGTCCGAGTCATGAGCGAGGGTGTCCATCCAACGCGCGCCGCGGACGTCTTCGGCCCCAGGGACGGGTCGGGAGATCACGCCGGAGAACATCGCTGCTTTGAGTCCGAGCTCACCCACGGCGTAGTCGAGCTCCGCGATCGCTTCGTCCGGCGTGAAGCACGGAATCGCCGCGACGGGCTCCATGCGGTCGCGGTACTCGCCGTAACACTCCGCGTAGTAGCGGTTGTAGGCGCGGGCGAGCGCGGGGCGCAGGGTGTCGTCGGGCGTCGCCGTCACGGTCAGCCCGTAGGTGGGGAAGAGCAGGGCGTAGTCGAGGCCGAGCTCGTCCATCCGTTCGTACATGAGTTTCGGCATCATGGCCGTCGCCCGGTCGAGGGTGTTCCGCGTCGGCACGCCCCACCACGCGAAGCGCGTCATCCCGAGCCCTCGCTTCATCTCTTCAGGGACCTGTCGGGCGAGCGCGCTGCCCCCGAGCATCTGGTCGAAGCCCGCGGCCGCGTCCTCGCCGGCGATCTCGACGAGAAAGTCGCGGACCAGCGGGTTGTACTCGATCAGGTGCCCATCGCCGTCGATCACCGGGTGATCGAGCTGCTTGCGAATGGCTTCGACTTCATCGCTGCGTACGAAATTCATGGGAGGCTCCTCGGCTGGGGATGGATTCCGAGGATAGACAGCCTCGTCCACTGCGGCAGCCTCCGTTCTACACGCGGTTTCCGCGGCCGTGCGAGCCAGGCGAGGTCGGAGAAGAGCGGTGTCGCAGGCTCCGGAACGAAGGCTCCTCCTGGGTGGCGCCTTGGTTCTCCCGGCCGCATCGCGCCGCGAGGCACTTGGGGATTCAGCGCTGCCGCCTACGCAGTGCTTCCGCCTGCGCAGCGCTGCGGCCTACGCGTAGTGCGACCGCCGCTTCACCGCGATCTGCCGATCGAGCTCGAAGATCTGCACCTTCTTCCACCCGTCCGGCGCGTCCTCGGAGGTATGCCCGTCTTCCTTCACGAACTTGTATCCGAAGAGCCGCGTGCTCACGAGGCCGAGATCGTCGCGCCCCGGGTACTCGCACTTGTCCAGGATCTGCGTCGCCGCGAAGACCGTGTCGCCGGCCTGAAGCGGCGCGGTGTGCTTGCCGGTCGTGTAAATCACGTCGCCCAGCGTGTTGTCTCCGACGTCCGGGCACGAGAGGCCCAGGCAGAGCGTGAAGGGGATCCCGCCGAAGATGATCAGCTGGCCGCCGACGTACTGCTTCGGGTCGAGGTCGATCATGTACTGGTTGCAGTGGACCTGGCTCGTGTTGTCGAGGATCGCGGTCATCGCGATGTGCTCGTCGGTCACGGTCCGGCCGCGAGAGTGTTCGATCCGGCTGCCGATCTCGAGGTCCTCGAGGTAGGAGTCGGGGCTCGTGAGGTGGGCCATCTTCTTGAGCTCGGGGCCCGCGTAGGGCGGGATGAAGAGCTCGCAGTCGATGTCGTCGGCGTCGATCAGGAAGTCCTCGACCACCGCGTCGTCATCGCCCTTGTAGACCTGGACCTTGCGCTGCCAGGTCGCGACGATTGCTTCGTCGTGCGAGCCGATGTTCTTGCGCGCGGTCGACTGAACGTGGACCACGCCCAGATTCGGGCGGCTCTTCGAGCACTTCACGCCGAGGACCTTGGTTTCGACCTCGAGGGTGTCGCCGATGTAGACCGGCGCGCCGAACTTCATGTCGATGTACTCGAGGTTCGCGCGGGCGTTCTCGGAGATGTCCTCGACGGTCTGGCTGAACGCGACGAGCATGACCACGCCGGGCGGGCAGACCATGCCTTCGAAGCCGTAGGCCTTCGAGTACCGCGCGTTCTTCGCGAAGGGATGGGTGGTCATCGCGAACTCGGTGAAGGTCGTGAAGAGCCCCTCCGTGATCGTCTTGCCGCCCTTGTGGCGAAAGACCTGGCCGGGCTTGAAGTCTTCGAGGAAGTTGCCGGTCTTCTTGCGGATGATCTTCGTCGGTTCGGACGTCTCTTCGGCCATCGGGGGTCTCCAGAGGGTTCGGGTGGGCTCGCGCCCCGGGCGTTCGCCCGGATTCTGGGGGAGCCTGACGGCGCGCAGCGCGCAGCCGGCCGGGCGGCGGGCGAGTCTATCCGGGGGCTCTGGGCGCTGCCAGCGACCGTCGGTTCAGGCGCGGCAAGCGGGTTCGCCATCGCCATCGCCCCGATTCTGGATGGTCCCGGCCGATCGCTCTTTCTAGATTTCGGCCGGTGGCCGGTGGCCGGTGAATCGACGAGGAGGGCTTTTGATGACGACGATGAGCGAAGACGTGGCGCTGGGGCGCTTCCACCGACCCGCAGACGGCTCCGGGGGGCCGGGGCTCGTGCTGATTCACGACGTCTGGGGTCTCTCCGATCACAGCCACGCGCTCGCGAGTGACTGGGCGAAGGAAGGCTTCGGCGTCCTGGAGATCGATCTTTATCGGAACCTCGGCTCGGTCGCGATCGACGACGTCGGCGCCTGGATCCGTGCGCTTTCCGATCCGGACATCCTCGTAGATCTCGAAGCGGGCGCAGCGTGGCTGACCGGCGAGGGCGGTCCCTGCCGTGGTCGGTCGGTGGGCGTGACTGGCGTCTGTATGGGCGGGATGTTCACGCTGCTCGCGGCCTGCAGCTCGGATCGCTTTGCGGCGGCGGCGCCCTTCTACGGGATGCTGTCCTACGACGAAGGCATGCTTGCGGCGGACGGGGAGCGGGACACGGTGAAGAAGCCCCTGTCGCCGATCGAAGGCGCCTCCGCACTTCGCTGTCCGACCCTTGCTTCCTTCGGGCGGGAGGACGGGTTCATTCCGCAGGCCCATGTCGACCAGCTCGAAGTGGGCTTCGCGAAGAGCGGCCAGCGCTTCGAGATCGACCGATACGAAGGGGCGGGGCACGCGTTCCTGAACCGCACGCGGCCCGAGGCCTATCGCGAGGAGGCGTCGGGTGCGGCCTGGGGACGCGTCGTTCCCTTCATGCGGGCCGCGCTCGCGTAGCGCAGTCAGCGGGCTAGGCGCCGGCGGCCTTGATCGGGGCGGACCTCGCGTCGACCAGCGCATGGATCTTGGTGTCCGACCGCGCGAGCACGAGCGCCAGTGTCTTGCTGCTGCTGCGCAGGTAGCGCGTCGCCGAGGCGGCGAGGCGGATCACCCGGCCCTCGCGATCCTGCAGGGTCGCCGCGAACGCGACGTTCTCCTGACCTTCGGCGATCGAGTCGAGGGCGGTCCACCAGGGCCCTTGCCCCTCCGTCGGGACGAAGGCGTTGAACTCGATCCCCATCAGCGCGTCACGGGCGACGCCGAGGGCGGCGCCGGTGGCGGGGTTCGCGTCCAGGATCTCGCCCGAGTCGACGTCGATCGCGAAGTAGAGGTCGGCGATCCGGTCGATGGCGGCGGTGATCGCGCGCCGGGCCGCGCGCGGCCGTCCGCTCGCCTTGCGCTTGGTCCCCGTCGTGCGGATCGCGAGGCGGAAGGCGTCGAGGAGCGGGGCGAGGGACTTCGAGACGGCGGCGTGGTCGGGGCCGGCGAGGCTGACCGCGGCTTCCGCCCAGGCCGTCAGCAGCGCCATCACGCGACGTTCGTTCGGTCGGAGACCATCGAGGACGGGGCGCGGCGCTTCGCCGCGCATGAGGGCCGTCGAAGCGAAGGTGCGGAAGCGTCGGAGGGTCTCGGCTTCGGGTCCCGAAGCGGCGGGGGCAGCGGCGCCGAGTCGTTCCTGCATCACGCGCTCGATTTCGAGCCGCTGTGCGACCAGCCAGGTGGCCAGATCCCGATTCACATCACCGACGACCGCTTCTTCCACGGTCACAGGCTAGCAGCCGATCTCCGAGGGCCGCGTCCCCCAAAAGTGACTCCCGCCAACGTCAATCCTCTCGCTCGGGCGATTCCTCGCTGATCCTGCGGGGGAAATAAAGATTCGGGGCAGGAAGCCCTCAGTCGAGCCGGCTTGGTAACCGATTCAAGAGAGATGTCTGATTCTTCTCACGGCCCGTTGGCCCGGGCGCCGCGCCGGACCCGGACGATCGTCTACCACGCCTCGCAGGACGCGCTGGGTTCGAAGACGGACGTGATCCTGAGCCGTCTGGGGTACCCGATGCTGCTGCCGGCGGCGTTCGAGTCGCGCCGGGACGAGCATCCGGACCTCCAGGCGGAGCTGCTCGTCGTGGACGAGCGGCGGATCGAGGAAGTCGAGGCATACCGCCGCGACGGGCCTGGACCGCCGGTCGTGCTTCTCACCGGGAAGCGCGGCGCGCGCGCAGGCGACCCCCGGATCGTGGGGGCCGTGAAGCGGCCGGCCGGGCTCCACGACCTCTACCGGCTGATGCAGCAGGTCTTCGAAGACGTGCCGCGCTCGACGCCGCGGGTCGCGACACAGCTTCGGGCGCTTTGTGCCTCTGGCAAGACGAGCTGGGAGGGGCGCGTCCTGTCCCTCTCTGAGAATGGCTGCCTGATCCGAAGCCCCGAGGCGATCCTGCTCGGACAGAAGGTCCAGCTCGAGCTCGTCCTTCGGCGCAGTGAATCGATCGCCCTCGAAGCCGAGGCGACCTATCAGCTGCTGCCGGATACCGGCCTCGTCTGGAGCGCCATCGACGCCGGGAGCCGCGAGGCCCTGGGCCGCTTCGTGACCCAGACGATCCTGACCTGACCCCGGCCGACGACCGGATCGCGTACCGGTCGACGCCCGATCGGACCCGGCGCGCGCCTTCGGGCTACGCCGGGAGCGGCGTAGCCTATACTGCCGCGCGCGATTTCCCGGGGCCCGCTTCCCAGGCCCGGGGCTTTCCCCTTCCAACTCGCGGTGGAGAAACGATGAGCGATCGAGACGACCAGCTTGCCAAGGTGCGAAACAAGGACGGCTTCATCGCTGCGCTCGATCAGAGCGGCGGCAGCACGCCCAAGGCCCTCAAGCTCTACGGCGTCGAAGAGAGCGCCTACGCGAACGACGAGGAGATGTTCGATCAGGTCCACGCGATGCGCTGTCGGATCTGCGAAAGCCCCTCGTTCACCGGCGAGCGGATTCTCGGCGCGATCCTCTTCGAGATGACCCTCGACCGGGACATTGCCGGCAAGAATTCCGCCGCGTACCTCTGGCAGGAAAAGAACGTCGTGCCCTTCCTGAAGGTCGACAAGGGTCTCGCGGACGAAGCGAACGGCGTTCAGATCATGAAGCCGATGCCCGAGCTCGACGCGCTCCTCGAGAAGGCGAACGGTCGCGGCGTCTTCGGCACCAAGATGCGGTCGGTCATCAAGACCGCGAGCGAGTCCGGGATCACCGCCGTCGTCGAGCAGCAATTCGAGATCGGCAAGCGGATCTGCGCCGCGGGCCTGGTTCCGATCATCGAGCCCGAGGTCGACATCCACGCGCCGGACAAGGCCGAGGCCGAAGCGATTCTCGCGGGCCAGCTCCTGTCGCAGCTCGACGCGCTCGGTGACCAGAACGTGATGCTCAAGCTCACGCTCCCGGAAGAGACGAACCTCTATGCGAAGCACACAGCCCACGATCGAGTGGTCCGCGTCGTCGCCCTCTCCGGCGGCTACTCCCGCGAAGAGGCCAACCGACGACTCAGCGAGAACAACGGGATGATCGCGAGCTTCTCGCGCGCGCTGACCGAGGGCCTATCGGCCCCGCAGAGCGACGACGAGTTCAACGCGACCCTCGACCAGTCGATCGAGGCGATCGTCCAGGCGTCTCGTACCTGATCACGCGGGCCCCCGGGCCCTCGCGCGAAGCGCGCCGAAAGACCCGCCGTGTCCACCGAACGAAGCCCCGACGAGATCAAACGCGAGATCGCGCGCAGGCGTACCTTCGCGATCATCTCCCATCCGGATGCGGGCAAGACCACGCTGACGGAGAAGCTGCTGCTCTACGGCGGGGCCGTGCGGGAGGCGGGGGCGGTCCGCGCGCAGAAGGCCGACCGCCACGCGACGAGTGACTGGCTCGAGCTCGAGAAGCAGCGCGGCATCTCGGTGTCAAGCTCGGTTCTCCACTTCGAGTTCGAGGGCCATCGGGTCAACATCCTCGACACGCCGGGCCACCGCGACTTCAGCGAGGACACCTATCGGACGCTGATGGCGGCGGACAGCGCCGTCATGCTGATCGATGCGGCCCGCGGTGTGGAGCCGCAGACGCGCAAGCTCTGCGAAGTCTGCCGGCTGCGGAAGATCCCGATCTTCACCTTCGTGAACAAGATGGACCGTCATGGCCGCGACCCCCTCGAGATCATGGACGAGATCGAGGAGGTCCTCGGGATGGACGTGGTGCCGGCGAACTGGCCGGTGGGCGCGGGCAGCGACTTCCGCGGCATCTATGACCGCCTCGAACGCCGCCTCGTGACCTTCTCGGGCGGGGACCACGGAACCCACCGGGTGGACGAGCAGATCATCGAGGGCGAGCCGGGCGATGAGGTCGTGCGCGCCGCGATGGGGCCCTTTGCGGACGACGTCTGCGAGGGGCTCGAGCTGCTGGAAGGCGCGGGGGCGGAGCTCGATCCCGAACTCGTCGCGAGTGGCTCGCAAACGCCGATGTTCTTCGGCAGCGCGCTGACCAACTTCGGTGTCCACCCGTTCTTGCAGCGCTACCTCGAGATGGCGCCGGGGCCGGTGCCGCGCCTGTCGGAGGGGGAGGGCATCGATCCGACCGAGCGCCCCTTTTCCGCCTTCGTCTTCAAGATCCAGGCGAACATGGACCCGGACCATCGCGACCGGGTCGCCTTCGTGCGGATCTGCTCCGGGCGCTTTCAGAAGGGGGTGCAGACCCAGCACGTGCGGACCGGCAAGCCGATCCGGCTCGCGAACTCGACCCTCCTGATGGGCAAGGACCGGGCGGAGATCGAAGAGGCCTTTGCCGGCGACGTCGTCGGGCTCTTCGACCCGGGCGTCTTCCGGATCGGTGACACCCTCGCCGACGAGAAGGACATCCTTTACGCCGGCATCCCGATCTTCGCGCCGGAGTCCTACATGCGTGTCGAGGTGGCAGGCGTCGAGAAGCGCAAAAGCCTGGAGAAAGGCATCGAGCAGCTCGTGCACGAAGGCGTCGTCCAGCTCTTCAGCGATCCCGAAGGCGGCTCCGCGAGCTGGATTCTCGGTGCAATGGGCCCGCTTCAATTCGACGTGATGAAGCACCGTCTCAAGACGGAATACGGCGTCGACCTCAAGCTCTCGAATCTGCCCTACACCCTCGCGCGCTGGCCCCAGGCTGGCTTCGATCCGGAAGACTTCCGCTATTCCGAGCGGATCCGCGTCGTGAAGGACCGCGACGGTAACTGGGCCCTGCTCGCCCAGAGCCCCTGGGACTTCGACCGCATTCTCGAGCGCAACGAAGCCCTCGAACTCGCCGACACGCCTGACCCCTCTCTCTTCGAGAGCGCGAGCTAGCTCCCGCCTGCAGCGGATGCTTCGCCGAGCGCTCGCAGGCGACGAACGTCCATCCGAGCGCCCGCAGGCGAAGAATGCCTGGCCGAGCGCCTCCAGGTGGGTGTTCGCCTAGTTCGGCAGCGCGTCGGAGATCGCCTTCGAGAGATCTGCGAGGGCGAAGGGCTTTTCCAGCAGACCGTCGATCCCGGTGGTGGCCACTTCGGTTTGGAGGTCGGCGGTCGGGAAGCCGGTCATGAGCAGGATGCGAAGTTCGAGACGCTAGTTGCGGATCGCTTCAGCGACCTCGATGCCGTGCATGTCGCAGCGAAGCATCCAGTCGGCGAGCAGAAGGTCCGGGGTGAACTCCCGCGCGAGCTCGATCGCTTCGGCGCCGGTCTCGGCGGTTCGCACTGCGAGTCCATCGCGAATCAAGAACCGTTCGAGATACTCTCTATAGGTGGGTTCGTCGTCGACGATCAGGATCCGCTTGGCGTCACTCATCGGCTGCTTCGGCGATTCGCTCGTCACGAGTCTACCACGCAGAGCTTCCCGACACCCCGACGCTTATCGCCGGCGATCTCGAAAGCCTCTTCGATCGAAGAGAGCGGAAGATGATGCGTGACCATCTCTGCTAGGCGATCGCGATTTTCCGACAGAACGTCGGCGGCTGTTGCAAAATCCGACATCGCTGAAGGGGGTGTAGCTCCGATGTGTCGGCAGTAGCAGTTGGACCAGTGGAAAGTCAGCTCCTTCACGAGGGCGTCGAGCGGTTGGAGCGGTGGCGCCGGATCGAAGAGGCCGAGGATCGCAACGCGTCCTCCCGGGCGCGCGGCGCTCGAGGCCTCGACGAGGGTCTCGCTGCGCCCCCCGACGGTCTCGACGACGAGATCGAACGCCGAATCCAGACCGTCGGCGGAGATCTCGAGATCCGTACCCCGTGCTTCCGCTCCGGCGACATCGCGGACGAGGGTTTGCTGATGGGGATAGCGAGCGCGGACGACGACCTCGCGTGCGCCCGCGCGTACGGCGGCGAACGCGCTCAGTACGCCGATCGCGCCCCCGCCCAACACGAGGACGCGATCGCCTTTCGTGAATTTCCCGCGCTCCAGCCCGTGCAGCGCGACGGCGAGGGGTTCGGCGAGGGCAGCGACCTTTGGGTCGAGATCGTCGGCGACGGGATGAATGCGGAGCGCGGGGAGGACGATCGAGTCGGCGAACCCACCCGGACGGGAGACCCCGGCGAGCGCGAGGGTCGGGCAGATCGAATCCCGGCCGGCCGCGCAGAACTCGCACGTCCCGCAGCTGACGAGGGGTTCGGCCACGACGCGTCGGCCGATCTCGAGGCCGCGCTCGGCGACCAGCGGCGGCGGGTTTTCCCCGATGGCTTCGATGCGGCCGGTGATCTCGTGGCCTGGAATCAGCCCCGGTGACCAGGACTTCGCGTGGTGGAAGTGGAGGTCGCTTCCGCAGAGCCCGCAGGCGTCGACGGCCACCCGGATCATTCCAGGGCCACAGGCCGGGACGGGGACCTGCTGCAGGCCGATCCGTCGATCGTTTCCGACGACGGCGGCGTGCATCGTCCCTTCGCTGCCCGCGCTCATCCGCGCTCGAGCCGCTCGATCACGGCGCGCACGATCACCGGCCAGGCGATGGTCGCGTCGGAGTGGACCTCGACCTGCTTGCCGCCCTCGCTCTCCGGGACGAACTTCCCCCACGAAACGCCCTCGGTGTAGGTGCAGCCGGAGAGACCGCCCCAGTGTTCGGGCTCGGGACAGACGCGCACGGCGTACTTGTACCGCTTGACCGGTTCGCCGGTGCCGAGTCGGTCGGCGGTGATCTCGAGGTAGGGCGCGACCTGCTGGGCCCAGTTCCGCGGGACCCCGCCGCCGATCGTGAAGATGCCCAGGGACTCGCTCGCTCGGACCCGATCGGCGAAGTCCTCGAGGTCGAGGAAAGGGTCGTAGGCGAAGGGGGCTTCGCCGTTCTCGCGGCGCCTCCGGTTGTGGATCGCGAAATCGAGGCCGAGCTCGGAGTCCGTGAACGCGGGGACGTAGATCGGGACTTCATGCTGGACCGCGCTCCGCAGGATCGCGCGTCCCACGTCGTTGCGATCGAGCATGTGCCCGACTCGTGCCAGCAGGTCGTGGCTGCAGATCGTGCTCCCGGGTTCGATCTCGCCGAGGACCGCGTCGAGCAGCGCCTCGGCGTCATCGAGGTTCTTTTCGAGCTCGATGGTGTCGTAGACGCGGTTGTACCCCTTCTCGAAGAGCTCTTCGTCGCGCATCGAGGCGCGGTGTTTGAAGTGGAGCATGCCCGCGCCTTCGACGAAACCGTGGGTCATGAGCGCGCCGGTGGCGACGACGGCCTGGACCCAGCCGCGCTCGATCATCTCGCAGAGCACCAGGCCCTGCTTCGCGATGGTCATGGCGCCGGAGATCGTGACGACGCGGAAGCACGACTCGTCCCGCACCATCGCTTCGAGCGCGTCGGCGGCCTCGCCGAGGCGCCGCCCGCCGAACGCGGTATTCGCCATCGCCGAGACGAGGGCGTCGACGCTCTCGAGCTTCCCCACGTCGAGGGGGACGAGGGGCTCGAGGCCNTCGTCGTGGCCGGTGCCATAGTTGGCGGCGTCGCGCTTCTTCGGGATCGGGTCGGACATAGGNGACCTNTCGTTCTGCGAGGGGGAGCGGCGTCGCCGCGGGTTCAGCCCTGGCCGGGCACGATCTCGGCGACGAGCTCAGCGGGGTCCTGGACCGGAAGAGAGCACAGGGTGCCGAGACAGACGTAGGCGGTCGGACGAGCGTCGACGGATTCGCGGCCGCGGAGCCAGTCGGCGCTGATCCCGGGCGGCGCCTCCGCGCCGGGAGCCGCGACGACGACCGCGTCTTCCGGGCGGAGGACGCGACGGGCGCGTTCGGCGAGGGCGGCGGTCGCGGGATGGTCTTCGGGGCCGACGATGACGGCGACGCACGTGCCGCGCGCCCGCAGCGCGACGGCCCGGAGCAGTGTCGGGAAGGCCTGCGGCGCGCGTTCGACGAGGAGCGCCTGCTCTTCGATCGCGCGGCGCACGAACGCTGCGATCGCTGCATCGTCGGCGAGCGCGGCGAGGCGAGCGAGCCCGAGGACGGCGAGGCCTGCGGCGTCCGGCGTCGCGCCGTCGTGGTCGGAGCGCGGGCGATGGATCAGGCGACCGCCGTCGATCGACGTGAGGTAGAGCGCCCCGGTCTCCGTGTCGGCGAAGCGGTCGAGGATCGCGTCGGCGAGTTCGCGCGCGCGGACGAGCCAGACATGGCCGGCCCCGGCGCGCTGGAGATCGAGGCACGCCCCGAGCATCGCGGCATGGTCGTCGAGAAAGCCGACCACGTGAGCGCGTCCTTCGTCGTGCACCCGGAGCAGTCGTCCTTCGTCGTCGAACATCTCGGCGAAGACGAACTCCGCCGCGCGCGCCGCGTCGGCGAGTATCGCGTCGTTGCTCGTCGTCATGGCCGCTCGCGCGAGGCCGGAGATCACGTAGCCGTTCCAGGCGGCGACGTGTTTCGGGTCGGTGGCGGGGGCGATGCGCTCCTGCCGGGCGGCGAGCAGCGTCGCGCGCGCGCCGGCGAGGTCTTCGCGCGCCGCGCGCGCTTCATCGACGAGATGCGTCGTGCCGTTCTCGAAGTTGCCGACGAGGCGGACCCCGTAGGTCGTGCAGAATCGGTCGGCGTCGTCGGCCAGAATCTCGTTGATCTGTTCCGGGGTCCATACGAAGAAGCGTCCTTCCTCGCCCTCGCTGTCCGCGTCTTGACTCGCGAAGAACGCTCCGCCTTCGCCGCGCATCTCGCGTCGCAGATAGTCGACGGTCTCTTGCACCGGCCAGAGCAGATCGCCGGCTTCATGGGCGCGGCGTGCGAGCTCCGCGTACCAGCCGAGGAGCTGTCCCTGGTCGTAGAGCATCTTCTCGAAATGCGGGATCGTCCAGTTGCCGTCGACGCAGTAGCGGTGGAAACCGCCGCCCAGATGGTCGTAGAGGCCGCGCCGGGACATCTCGCGGGCGGTCATCGAGAGGAATTGCGCGATGCTCGTCGCTTCTTCGTGCGGCACGAAGTCGAGCGCTGCGGTCAGGAACTCGAGGTTCGTCGGCGTCGGGAATTTGGGGGCCGACCCGAAGCCGCCGTGGGCCGCGTCCGCCATCCGCATGATCTGGCGGGCCGCGGTGACGACGTGTTCCTCTGTGATCGCCTCCTGGGCCTCGCCTTCGGGTCGAGCCACGAGCGCCTCCGCGATCGTGCCGGCGTTCTCGAGGATCTCGTCCCGTCGATCGCGCCAAGCCGTTCCGAGGGCCTCGATCACGTCAGGGAAGCTTGGCATGTTGCCGCGGGGTTCGGGCGGGAAGTAGGTGCCCACGAAGAAAGGCCGCCCGTCCGGGGTGCAGATCGCGTTGAGCGGCCAGCCTCCCTGGCCGTTCAGCTTGAGGGCGGCATCCATGTAGATCTGGTCGACGTCGGGTCGCTCTTCCCGGTCGACCTTCACGCACACGAACGCGGCGTTCATGCGCGCTGCGATCTCCGGATTCTCGAAGGACTCGCGCTCCATGACGTGGCACCAATGGCAGGCGCTGTAGCCGATCGAGACGAGCAGGGGTTTGTCCTCGGCCTTGGCGCGGGCGAGGGCCTCGTCGCCCCAGGGCAGCCAGTCCACGGGGTTGTGCTGGTGCTGCCGGAGATAGGCGCTCGTCTCGGCTGCGAGGCGGTTGGTCGGGCGATCGGAATCCGGGGGGGAGGTCGTCATGGCGTCGCGCGGAATCTTAGCCGGTAACCCGCGCGGACGGCGGCGCGGCGCGCCCGGGCCCCCTACTTTCCCGCGCGTGAGCATCGTGACCCTGGATACCGGCAGCGGAGGTGGGAGCGGCGACGACGACGCGGCCTTCATCGAAGCCCTGCGCCACCGCGCGGCGGACGCCCTCGAGCGCGCCTATCGCTTCCTCGAGACCCAGCCGGACCGCTGGGCGCTCCTGCGCGCGGAGGTCGTCTGTCAGGCACGACCGCCGGGAGACCTCGCCCGCAAGCTCGGCGAGACGGCCCGGCCGGATGGGAGCCTGCCCCTCTCGACGTTGATCTCCGGGGGCGAGGTCGGCTTTCCGCCGCTCGATCTCGCGAGCCTCGACGAAGACGTTCTCGCCGTGCTCGGGACCCTCGAGGCGATGTTGATCGTGGGGGACGCACGGGCGCTCCAGGCGGAATGGGTCGAGCCCGCCGTTCGCTTCCTCGAGTCCCATCAGTCCGAGGACGGCGCCTACCGGATCGAGGTCTCGGAAGAGGCCGCTGCTCAATCCGAGGCCGACGTCTTCTTCACCGGCATGATCGCCGGCATCCTCGGTCGCACGCCCGTCTCGAAGAGTGCGCCGCTCGAAGCGGCGGGTGCGTACCTGGCCGAGCGCTTCTCGCCGGACGCCGTCGAGCACGGCGGATATGCCGCGCTCCTGGCCTACGCGATCTTCTACACGAACGTGCCGGACGACGAGGCGGATCAGGCGCTCCAGTGGTGTGGCCGTGCCCTGGAGAAGGGCTTCCGGAGCCGCCATCTGGATGCGGTCTCGACGCTTCGCGTGCTGCTCTCCTGTGACGCGCAGGCGATGCCTGGCGCGACCTTCGACATCGTCGAGTTGCTCGAACGCCTGATGGAAGAGCAGGCCGGAGACGGCGGCTTCGCCGAGCTTTCGCTCGGCGGTCCGGAGACGCGGACCTCGCAGACGGTCGACGCGATGATCGCGATCGTGCGCCTCTGCGCGGTGCTCGACGTCCAACCGGACTAGGCCTCTCCTTCGCCTGCGGGCGCTCGGCGAGTCCGGGGGGCATTCGCCTGCGGTCACCCGGCTGTGGACGTTCGTCTAGCCTTCGAGGGCGCCGAAGAAGGCGCGGATGCGTTTGGCGTTGGTGCCCATGTCGCCGCGCCCGTCCCGGGACTTGGAGCGGACGTCGATCTTCGAGCCGGCGCCGTCCGGGCGGACCCGGACGACGATGTCGTCGACGAACTTGAAGAGACCGGTCTCGTCCCGGGCGTAGAAGGCCATCGCGTCTCCCTCCCGCGCGAGGATCTCCCAGCCGAGGCCCTCGGCCGCGATCTCGGCTCGGGCGAATGCGGCCATCGGAAGGGCGGCCACGCGGAGCGGGGCGAGGTCGCCGTAGTGCTCCTCGACGATCGGCGCGAACTCCGCGGGGTAGCTCATGTCGCGGTTTCGATAGTCGGCGACGAGGGACGCGTCGGCGAAGGCCGGCGGATCCGCGAGGTCCGTCGTGATGTCGTTGATCGGCGGGGCATCGCCGCCGACGATCATTGCGGGCCCGAGGACCAGGATCGGAAGGGCGAGGGCGATCATCAGGCCGATCAGGGCCTTCTGGCGACCCGCGGGATCGGTGCCGCCCCGGGTAAGGAAGAGGCCCACCAGTGCCACGACGGTCGCGAAGATTCCGCCGGCGAGACCGCCCATCGCGTAGGCCGTAAAGCCTTGCATGGGCTCGACGATTCCGAGGTTGGCGGAGAGCACGCCCACGACGACGAGGCCGGCGGCGATGAGGCTGATGATCGGGGAGGCTGCGGCCATCACGGTTCCTTTCCGGGGAGCGGGGCTCCGAGGGAGTCGGGGGCGGGGAGACGACGCGACGGTATCACGCTGGACCCGGGTCCGATTTCCGGGCCGGAAACCCGCAGTCGACGCGATACCCTCCCGCGTCCACGATTTCCGGTCGCCCCCTCCAACCGCGCGACCGTTGAGGAGCACCCGAGATGGCCGATGTCGTTCGACTCGAGAAGCAGGGCGCGGTGGCGATCGTCACGATCGACCGACCCGAGGCGCTGAACGCGCTCAACAGCGAGGTGATCGGCGCGGTCGGCGCGACGATCGACGCGATCGAGGCCGATGCCGAGATCCAGGCCGTCGTCGTGACGGGGGAAGGCCGCGCTTTCGTCGCCGGGGCCGACATCGCCGAGATGAAGGACATGACGCCCCTCGAAGCCGAGGCCTTCTCCGCCCGTGCCCACAAGATCTTCGGGCGCTTCGAGGAGCTGCCGATCCCGACGATCGCCGCCGTGAACGGCTTCGCCCTCGGTGGTGGCTGCGAGCTCGCCCTCAGCTGTGACTTCATCTACGCGTCGGCCACGGCGAAGATCGGCCAGCCCGAAACCGGACTCGGCTTGATCCCCGGCTTCGGCGGGACGAGTCGACTCGTTCGGCGGGTCGGGATCGCCTGGGCGAAGGAACTCGTTCTCGTCGCGGACCCGATCTCCGCCACCGAGGCGCAGCAGATCCGGCTCGTGAACCGCGTGTTCGAGCCCGAGGAGCTCTTGTCGGCCGCGATCGCCGCCGGCGAGCGGATCGCCTCCCGCGGTCCGGTCGCGACGCGCCTCTCCAAAGAGATCATGCAGCAGGGCCAGGATGCGGACGTGCGTCTCGCGCACGCCCTCGAGCAGCGTGCTTTCGGCCTCTCCTTCGCGACCGACGATCGCGTCGAAGGCACGAGCGCCTTCGTCGAGAAGCGGGACCCGAACTTCAGCGGGAAGTAGCCCGGGTCGGCTAGGCGGGGAGCTGGACGTAGGGCAGCGCGGCCGCGGTCTGCTCGATCTGGTCGCCCGCCTCGAGCAGAACGCGGGTCGCGTCCCACGAGCCTTCGAGGAGCATCTTGCGGGTGCCCGCCGGAATGCCCGCCTCGAATTCGCCTGCACGGCAGCGAACCTTGCTGCTCTGCACGTCGATCTCGACGTTCTGCTCGGGATCGAGCTCGACTGCGTCCATGACCGCGGACAGGTCTTCGGGCGAGAGGGTCACGCAGGGCAGGCCGAGGGCGGTGCAGTTGCCGAAGAAGATTTCGGCGAAGCTGCCGCCGATGAAGGCCTGGAAGCCGAAGCGCATGAGCGCCTGCGGCGCGTGCTCCCGGGACGAGCCACAGCCGAAGTTCTGACCGACGACGAGGATCGAAGAGCCCTTGAAGCGCTCCTGGTCGAGCGGGTGTTCGCCCTTCGCGTCCTTGCGGGCGTCTTCGAAAGCGTGCTCGCCCATCGTGTCGAAGGTGACTTCCTTCATGAAGCGGGCGGGGATGATCCGGTCGGTGTCGACGTCGTCGCCGCGGACGACGCAGCCGCGTCCGTCGATCTTCTCGATCTTGATCAGGGTGTCGTTGCTCATCGTTCTTCTTCTCTCGTTCTCTCGGGGCTTCGAGGCTCGGGCCGCGTTCAGTCTTCGGTCGCGACCTTGCGGACGTCGACGACTTCGCCAGCGATCGCCGCGGCGGCCACCATGGCGGGTGACATGAGGAGCGTGCGCCCGGAGGGTGAGCCCTGTCGGCCCTTGAAGTTGCGATTGGAGGAGGAGGCGCAGACCTCGCGGCCCTGCAGCTTGTCGGGGTTCATCGCGAGGCACATCGAGCAGCCCGGCTCGCGCCACTGAAAACCCGCGGCGGTGAAGATGGCCGGGAGACCTTCCTCTTCCGCCTGCTTCTGGACCGCTACGGAGCCCGGCACGACCAGCGCGCGGACGCCGTCCTTGACCTTGCCCGTCCTGGCGACTTTGGCGGCTTCTCTCAGGTCCGAGATCCGGCCGTTGGTGCAGGAGCCGATGAAGGCCACGTCGATCGGGATGCCCGAGATGTTCGCGCCCGCGGAGAAGTCCATGTACTCGAGTGCTTCTTCGACGCCGGCGCGGTCGTCGTCGGGGACCTCGCTCGGCCCCGGGATCGCTTCGCTCACGCCGAGGTTGTGGCCGGGGTGGATGCCCCAGGTGACCGAGGGCTCGATCTTCGAGCCGTCGATCGTCACGACGTCGTCGTAGTGGCAGCCCTCGTCGGAGGCCAGCGCGAGCCACTCGGCCGCCTTCGCTTCGAACTCGTCTTCCGACGGCGAGAAGCGTCGCCCCCGCAAGTACTCGATCGTGGTCTGGTCCGGGTTCACGTAGCCGCAGCGCGCGCCGCCCTCGATCGCCATGTTGCAGACGGTCATCCGCTCTTCCATCGTCATCCGATCGAAGACCTCGCCCGCGTACTCGTACGCATAGCCGACGCCGCCGTTCACGCCGAGCTCGCGGATGATCGCGAGGATCACGTCCTTCGCGAAGACGCCCGGCTTGAGCTCGCCGGTCACCTCGATGCGCCGGACCTTGAGCGGTGCCATCGCCATCGTCTGGGTCGCGAGGAGGTCGCGGACCTGGCTCGTGCCGATGCCGAACGCGATCGCGCCGAAGGCGCCGTGCGTGGCGGTGTGGGAGTCGCCGCAAGCGATGGTCATCCCCGGCTGGGTGAGTCCCAACTCGGGGCCGATCACGTGAACGATGCCCTGGGCGCCGGACTCGGGTCCGAAGAACTGGATGCCGTGGTCGCGACAGTTGCGCTCGATCTCGGTCATCATCGCCTCGGCCAGCTCGTCCGAGAAGGGGCGGCTCTGGTCGTCGGTCGGGATGATGTGGTCGACCGTCGCGAAAGTCCGGTTCGGGAAGCGGACGGGCACGCCGAGTTCCCGGATCATCGCGAAGGCCTGCGGGCTCGTGACCTCGTGGATTAGGTGGGTGCCGATGAAGAGCTGGGTCTGGCCGGAGGGCAGCTCGCGGACGGTATGGGCGTCCCAGACCTTCTGGAAGAGACTCTTGGGTGCGTTGCTCATGGGTGCATCTTTCTCAGGTTCCGAACCAGGCGATTTCGCCGGCGGGCCGCAGGGATAGCACGAGCCCAGATCGCCTGTACCCTCCGCGCCGCAGGGCTTCGAAGATCCTTCGCTCGTGTGCGTGGAGGGGGGCGAGGCTTGGCCAGCTGGCCAAAAAGAGAAGGAAGAATCGCACCCATGGAGCTCATGCACACCGCGCACGTCCCTGCTGGGACGGGCCCGTTCCCGACGATCCTGGCGCTTCACGGCTTTGGCGCGAGCGCTCACGATCTTCTCGGGATCGCGCCCCTCGTCTCGCAGGTCGTGCCGGGGGACGAAGTGATGTTCCTGTGTCCCCAGGGTCCGATCGTGCTGGAGCCCCAGCCGGGCCAGCGCGCCTACGCGTGGTTTCCGCTCACGGGCGGAGGCGAGATCGACCCGACTGCGCTGGTGGGCGCCCGCGGTGTGCTCGAAGGTTTCGTCGAAGATGCCCTCGAGCGGTACCCGATCGACCCGAGCCGCTTCGTCGTGATGGGCTTCAGCCAGGGCGGCGTCATGGCCTACGACCTGGCCCTCGGCCGGCCCGAGCGATTCAGCGCGCTGATCGCGCTCTCGACCTGGCTGCCGAACCTGATCCTCCACGGCCTCCAGGATGACGAGGCCCGGGCGGAGCTCCCGACCCTGCTCATCCATGGCACGGAGGACCCGATGGTCGCGATCGACAACGGCCGGGAGTCGCTCGAGAAGCTCAAGAATCTCGGGATCGAGGCCGCCTGGGGCGAGTATCCGATGGGCCACGAGATCAACCAGCATGCGCTGCGGGATCTGCTTCAGTGGCTCGCGAACGGGCCGTTCGCTCCGAAGATCTAGTCCCCGTTCCGCAGCACCTTCCCTCGGATCCTGAATCTCCCTGGACCCATCCTCGTTCAGATCGGGCGTTCGTAGACCGGCGGGTCGGGTAGACTCATGGGACGGTCGGGGTGTAGCTCAGTGGTAGAGCCTGAACTTTGGGGGTTCAGCGTCGCGGGTTCAAATCCCGCCACCCCGACCACGCTCGCCCCTCGGCGGCCGCCTAGATGAGGTAGCCGCCGGAAACCTTGATCTGTGTGCCGGTCACGTACGCGGCGCCGTCGCCTGACAGGTGAAGCACGGCGTTCGCGACGTCGTCGTAGGTCCCGTACCGGCCCGCCGGAATCTTGTCGAGGCGCGGCTTCTTGGGCGAGTCCTCCAGGGTGCCTGGCGACACCGCATTGACCGTCACGCCGTGCTCCGCTTCGACCGCCGCCATCGTCTTGGTCAGCGTGAGCGTGCCCCGCTTGCCGATCTTGTAGGCCGTCGCGAAGGGGACGGGCTCCGTCGAGTCCGCATCGGCATCGAGGATGTTGATGATCCGCCCGCGCCCGCTCGCGCGCAGGGCAGGGAGTGCGGCCTGGCTCGCGTACAGCGTGGCGAGCAGCGTTCCTTCGAGGCACATCTTCCAATGTTCCGGGGTGAGCTCGTCGAGGTGCTTCCAGACGATCGTGCCCACGTTGTTCACGAGGATGTCGAGTCCTCCCGCGGTGTCCACCGCGCCCCGGAGGCTGGCCTCGACGGCGGTCGGGTCGGCGAGATCGAACGAGACGGCATAGCCGCGGCGACCGTGCTTCTCGATCTGCGCGACGACTTCGAAGGCTTCGTCCCGGCTGCGGTGGTAGTGGACGATCACGTCCGCGCCGGCCTCGGCGAGGGCCAGCGCGAGGGCCCGCCCGGTTCGGAGCGCGGCGCCAGTCACGAGGGCGACTCGGCCTCCGAGGTCCGGGCGTATCGAACTCTGTTGAGTCATGTCGCGACCTCCAGTCCCCGCCTCGAACGTTAGGCGCTCCTGCGAAGCCGTGCATTCGGTGTTCCACCACGGCCGCGGGTGCGGCGCAGGCTCAACCGAGGGTGCTTGCCCCGTGGAGTTGCCAGATCATCTCGGGCGTATGGGTCCGGATGTAGTCCGCGCGCGCGTGGAGGCACGCCGAGGCGGTCATGATGCGCGCGAGACGCTCGGGCTTCCGCGCGGCATAGAGCAGGATC
>PAQX01000042.1 GCA_002709835.1 Deltaproteobacteria bacterium | reverse complement strand
TCAGTCGAAGGTGTAATCGCCGAGCGGGAAGGTGCGACTCCGCAACCAGTGCTGGCCGCCCGTCACGGGGCGCAACCCGGGCGTGTCACCGTGCGCGTCGAAGTAGTAGCTGTTCGACGAATCACAGCGTCCCGCGAAGAGCAGCGTGTCTTCCCGTCTGCGCTCGACGCGACGGAAGTCGGCGCGGAAGGCCTCGTCCCGGACCTCGATCCGGGAAGCCCCACGACGACGCGCCTCCACCAGAAGGCGGCTCATGTGCCGACTCTGCGTGTCGATCATCGTGAAATACGAGGCGCCCGCGGCCGAATAGGGCCCCATGAAGAGGAAGAGGTTCGGGTAACCGGGGACCGTGGCGCCTTCGTAGGCGCGGTAGCGATCCGCGGCCCACTCCTCGCCGAGGCTCCGCCCTGCCCGACCGACGATCTCGAAGTTCGGCATGCATTTCGGATCGAAAACGCTGTACCCGGTGGCGCAGAGCACGACGTCGAACGCACGGAGTCGACCGTCGGTCGTCCGGATTCCTTCGGGCTCTACCCGCTCGATCGAATCGGTGACCAGCTCGACGTAGTCGCGATTGAAGCAGGGGTAGTACGTGTTGGAGAAGCTCGGGCGCTTGCAGAAGAAGCTGTAGTCGGGGATCAGCTTCTCCTGGAGTGCGGGATCGTCCACCTGGGAGCGCATCCACTCGACGAGATTCCGTTCGAGCCGATCGACCAGGAAGGGGAATTTCCGGTAGTGGATGAAACCCGGCCCCAGGGTCAGCTCGACGATCACGAAGACCGCCCAGCGCAAGAGACGCTGCAGAAACGGAAGGCGCGAGAAGAGACGCTTGGTTCGCTCCGAGATCTCGGCGTCCGGCTTCGACATCAGCCAGATCGGCGTTCGCTGAAAGACGGAAAGCGCGGCGACTCCTTCGACGATCGCCGGCACGACCTGAATCGCGCTCGCGCCGGTGCCGATCACGGCTACCCGCTTGCCCTCGAGTTCAAGATCGGGATCCCAGCGTCCGGTATGGACGACCGGGCCCGCGAAGGTCTCGAGCCCCTCGATCTCCGGGAGTTGGGGGTCCACCAGGAGTCCCGAAGCGCTTACCAGGAAGCGTGAACGGATCTGCTCTCCACTCTCGAGCGACGTCGTCCAGACGCCCTCCCCTTCGTCCCAGGTCGAGCGGCGAACCGAGCAGCCAGTTCGGACCCGTGCGTCGACGCCGAATCGGGCGGCGGTCTCCCGGGTGTAGTCGAGAATCTGGTGCCCCCGTGGATAAACGTGGTCCCAGTCTGCACTCATCGCAAAGGGATACGAGTAGATGAACGAGGGCATGTCGACCTCGAGCCCCGGATAGGCCGCGTCGCGCCAGGTCCCTCCGATCGCGTCCGCCTTCTCCAAGATCACGTAGTCGTGGAAGCCTCGTCGCTGGAGCTCGACCGCGGCACCGATCCCGGAGAAGCCGGAGCCGACGATCACGACGTCGTGATCGATGTTCGCGCGCAAGCCCGGGAGTCTCTCTGCCGCTGCCAAGGGATTGGGCCTCCTAGCTCAACGAAGCGACGATCAGCGCGATCGTCTCGTCGTAGATACCCGCCTCGGCGAGCACATCTGCGGTATCGACCGCGAGTAGCGGCGGGGGCGCGTCGCCGGTCATCGCGTGCCCGGACATCCGGAAGGGTGGAGCCACCGTCTTGAACTTCCCGAACTCGGGATGGTCCACCGCCGCTTCCTGCGCACGCGCCGTCACGCGCTCCGACTCGCCGACCGGGCGAAGGTGAGCGGGCCCTTCGCCGCGATATCCCTGCTGACACTCCATGTAGATCGCGCCCGTCACGTTGTGACGCGACGTATCCTTCTGGAGGTCGGCGAGGCGATACACGGGAAAGTCGGGATCGTCCTCGAAGAAGTGGAAGTGCGGGTCGAGGATCGGGCGTCCCGGCTCGAGGACCTCCTCCTCGAGGGTCGCCAACCACGCTTCGCGAAGCTCCATGAACGAGGCCCGCTCGCCGCTAGTCGAACGAGATCACCGAACGGGCGACCTCGCCCTTCCGGAGGGCATCGAATCCGTCGTTGATCTCGTCGAGGGTAAGCGTGCGCGAAACGAGCTCATCGAGCTTGAGCCGCCCCTGCAGATAGAGATTCGCGTAGGTCGGCATGTCGATCCGGAAACGATTCGAGCCCATCGTCGACCCCTGGAGCTTCTTCTCCGCGAGGAGCGCGACTCCCTGAACCTCGACGGTCGTACCGATCGGGATCATCCCGATCACCGTCGCCGTCCCGCCGCTCCCCAGCATGTTGAAGCAGTCCTCCGCGGTCTGCTTGAGCCCGACCGCTTCGATCGCGTGGTCGACGCCGCCGCCGGTCATCTCGATGATCTCCATCACCGAGTTTCCGCCGCTCGCATCCACCGTATCCGTCGCGCCGAACGTGCGCGCCAGCTCGAGCTTGTCCTGCAACATGTCGACGGCGATCACCCGTTCCGCGCCGGCGAGTCGTGCCCCCTGGATCGCGTTCAGCCCGATCCCGCCGCAGCCCACGACCGCCACCACGTCGCCCGGGCCGATGCCCGCGGTGTTCTGCGCCGCACCGACCCCCGTCGTGACGGCGCACCCGATCAGCGCCGCTCGATCGAGGGGCAGTTCTTTCGTCACCTTCACGACCGCCTTCTCGTGCACGAGCATCTGCTCCCCGTAGCACGAGAGCTCCGTCAGCTGATGAACCGGTTCCCCGTCCAGACTGAGCCTCGGCCCGTCCCCTTCGGCCCGCACCATCCCCTCGTGCGGACACAGGTAGGGACGTCCGCGCAGGCACATGCGGCACTCTCCACAGGACATGGAGACGCAGGTGATCACGTGATCGCCGGGCTGGACGTAGGTCACGTCGGACCCCACCGCCTCGACGACCCCCGCGCCTTCGTGACCGAGCACGATCGGAAGCAGGCTCGGGTACTTGCCTTCCTGGAAGTGCATGTCGCTGTGGCAAACGCCGGCTGCGGAGGTCCGGATCAGGACTTCGTTCGCCTTCGGGGCATCGACGTCGACGTCGAGAATCTCCAGGGGCTTGTTCACTTCGGTCAGAACGGCGGCGCGCATGGCGTTTCCTCTCGGCTCTCGGCTCAGATCGATCCGCTCTCGGGCGGATCGTGCGACGCCCTTCGACGCGCGCCCCTGAGTCTATGGAAATCGCGCGACGCGCACACTCGCGAATTCTGTACGCTTCCCCGTGTCAACCCCATGCGGGAACGAGAGGGAACCGATGGCCGCCGAGACGAAGATCACCTTCTGCCGCGTGTGCGAGGCCACCTGTGGCCTCGAAGTCGACGTCGAGGACAACCGTGTCGTCGACATTCGCCCCGACCCGAAGCACGTCGTGAGCAAGGGCTACGCCTGCGTGAAGGGCACCCGCTGGGGAGCTACGCAGAACAGCCCGGACCGCGTGCTGCACCCGATGAAGCGAACCGGAGACCAGTGGGAGGAGATCTCGTGGGACCAGGCGATCCGCGAGATCGCCGAACGGATCCGCGTCCAGATCGACCGCCACGGCCCGGAGACCTTCGCCCACTTCGTGGGATCCGCGGGGGGGGCGATCCTCATGTCGCCGATGTTCCGGACGGCGCTCTACGAGGGTCTCGGAACGCGGCGGATGTACGGGACCGGCACCTGCGACACGATGAACAAGTTCCGGGTCAACGGCGAGATGTACGGCGCCCCCATGCGTCTCATGTATCCCGACGTCGAACGGACGTCGTTCATGATGGTGCTCGGCGGCAATCCGGCCATCTCGGGAAACACGCTCTACCACCTGCCGCGCGCTCAGGAGCGCTTCAGCGAGATCACGAAGCGAGGTGGCCGGGTCGTCTTCGTGAACCCCCGCCGGATCGAGACCGCCCGCGCAGGAGAGCATCTCTTCATCCGCCCCGACACGGACGTGTACTTCCTCGCCGCGTTCGCGAACGAGCTGATCCGAGGCGGGCACGTCGATCGCGAACGCATCGACGCCACCATGAAGGGCCTCGATACGCTGGCGCGCTGCGTCGCGCCCTGGACGCCGGAGCGACAAGCCGAGGTCACCGGCATTCCCGCCGAGACCCTCCGCGACCTCGTCCGCGCCCATGCCGCGGCCAGCGCGCGGGGCGGCGACGAGCACACCGGGGCCGCCCTCTACATGGCGACCGGCGTGAACCAGGGACGCAGCGGCTCCCCGTGTTTCTGGCTCCTCGAAGCGATCAACGCGATCAGCGGCAACCTCGACCGCACGGGCGGCACGCTCCTCGGGACGGGCCTCATCGACATGGGAGAGGCGATGGGCGAGCTCGGCCTGACCTTCGACCGCGAGGACGGCCTTCCGACGGTCTCCGGGATCCAGCCGTCGGGCATGCTCGCCGACGACATCCTGAACGACGCGCCGGGTCGGATCACCGCGATGATCGTGGAGGCGAGCAACCCGCTGCTCGCGTGCAGCAACCCGAACGGGCGACTCGACGAAGCCTTCGAGTCGCTCGACCTGCTCGTCTCGATCGACCTTTTCCGGAACGAGGTCGGTTCGATCGCCGACTACGTCCTCCCGGCCGAGACCTGGATGGAGCGACCGGAGATGCCCTACGCGCTCCAGAGCTTCGCGGGAACCTGCCCGACGCCCTACATCATCTATGCGGACCCGGTCGTCGAGGCCCCGCCGGACGTGCGACCCGAGTGGTGGATCTACGTTCGCCTCGCCGATGCGCTGGGGGTCGACCTCTTCGGCAAGAAGATGCTCTCGTTTGCCGCCAAGGCCTACGCCCGCGCGCTCTACTCGCCGCTCGGGCGTTTCCTGCCCGGAATCGAGCGACTGATGGACGGCATGCTGAAGGGCGCAGGTCTCCCGGGGACGGCCGCGATGAAGAAGGATCACCCCCATGGACTGCTCCTGCCCGAGAACGAGGGGGACAACTTTCTCGGGACCGACCGGGTCCTCACGAAGGACAAGAAAGTCGACCTCGCACCTCCGCCCGTCGTCGAAGCCTTCGAAGCGAACACAGAGGGATTCTTCGCCGAGGAGCTCGAGAACCGCGACCGACTCAAGCTGATCGGCCTGCGCCAGATCAAGCGGATGAACACCGCCAGTTCGAACAGCGAAGCGCTCGTCTCAGAGCGGACCAACTACGCCTACGTGAGCCCGGACGATGCCCAGCGCATCGGCGTCGCGAACGGGGACGACGTCGACGTCCGCTCGGCGTACGGGAAGATCCGCATCCCCGTGCGCGTGAGCGACGAGATGATGCCCCGGACCGTCGCGATCCCGCAGTGTTGGGGGCACGCGAAGGCCGACGGCCTCGCCCACGCCTCGCAGCACCCCGGCGTCAACTCGAACCTCCTCGCGGGCGACGGACGCGACAACGTCGAGGCGCTCTCCGGCATGTCCCACCTCACGGGCATCCTCATCGACGTGACGCGGGCGCCTTGAGTCGCGGCAGCCGTCGTATGCGCCGAATCGCCGGGATCGCCGGGATGGGCATCGGGATCGCCCTCGCGGGCGCTTCCGGGGCCGACGCGAGCCAGTGCTCGGATCATACGCCCGAACGACGGGCCTTCTTCGGTGACCTCCACGTCCATACGTCGCTCTCCTCCGACGCCTACGTGTTCCAGACCCGAACGCGCCCCGACGACGCCTACCGCTTCGCGAGCGGGCGGGGGTCCGCCGGCATGAACGTGATCACGCAGTCAGGCGTGACCCAGGCGCAGGCGACGATCCCGCGTGCCCTCGACTTCGCCGCCGTGACCGATCATGCCGAGATGCTCGGGGGCCCCTGGGCCTGCACGACCCCCGACTCTGGCGCGTACGACACCGAAGTCTGTCGGCGCTTCCGCGCGCCGTGGGCCTCGATCGGCAACCTGGCGGAGGGGGTCGCCAAGATCGTGGCGCTCCTGAACGACCTCGATGGCGAAGCCGTCTGCGGCGAGGGTGGCGTCCAGACGGGCGCGCGGTGCCTCGAGGGGATGCGCTCCTCGTGGCAGGAGATCCAGGACGCCGCCGCCCGCCACGATCGCCCCTGCGACTTCAGCGCCTTCGTCGCCTACGAGTACTCGTCGAACCCCGAAATGTCGAAGGTGCACCGCAACGTGATCTTCCGGAACACGACGGTCCCCGCCCTTCCCGTCTCGTCCCGAACGACGCCGGATGCCCGGGGCCTCTGGGACACCCTCGCCGAGACCTGCGTCGATGCGGGAAACGGATGCGACGCCCTCACGATCCCGCACAATCCCAACCTCTCGAACGGGCGTGTGTTCTCGCTCGACTACGGGGGGGCACGGACGGCCGAGGACCGACTCGCCTACACCCGACTGCGACGACGTCTGGAGCCCCTGGTCGAGATGTTCCAGATCAAGGGCGACTCCGAATGCCGGAACGGGCTCACCGGCGTGCTCGGCCCACCGGACGAGCTCTGCGGCTTCGAGAAATACCGGCGACCGGTCGACGGCGACGTCCCGGACTGCGGCGACGACGTCGGCGGCGGGGCGCTCCTCGGACGCGGGTGCTTCACGCGCCGAGATTTCGCGCGTTACGCGGTGGCCCGCGGACTCCACGAAGCTGAGCGCGTCGGAGCGAACCCGTTTCAGGTCGGCTTCATCGGCTCGACCGACATCCACGAGGGCTTGCCAGGGGATACGGACGAATGGGTCCGCGACGGCGTCACCCGCCCACAGCGAACGAACAGCTTCGGCAACGACAACCCCGGCGGTCTCGCGGGAGTGTGGGCCGAAGAGAACACTCGCGACGCGATCTTCGATGCCCTCAAGCGCCGCGAGACCTTCGCGACCAGCGGCCCCCGGATCGAGCTTCGCTTCTTCGCGGGCTGGGATCTCCCGACGGACCTCTGCAGCCAACCTGAAATGGCGAAGCGGGCTTATGCGTCGGGCGTGCCGATGGGCGCGGACCTGCCTTCTCGACGCGAAGACGTAGCGCCCACCTTCGTGGCGAGCGCCCTCGCCGACCCCGGGCTGGAGGGGCATCCGGGCGGCCTCCTCGAACGCCTCCAGGTCATCAAGGTGACCTCCGACGACGAAGGGCGCGCGATCCAACGCGTGATCGACATCGCCGGCGAGAAGAACGAGACGGGCGTCGACCTCGCGACCTGTGAGCCGCGGGGCGCCGGCGCCGCAGCGCTCTGTGCGCGCTGGACCGACCCCGAGTTCGACCCGGACGAGCGGGCGGCCTACTACGCGCGGGTCGTCGAAAATCCGAGCTGTCGCGCCTACACGCGGGCCTGCCTGCAACTCGAAGGGGCGGACCGTCCGAGCGCCTGCGACGATTCCGACGTCCCGCGAACCGCGCAGGAACGCGCCTGGTCGTCGCCGATCTGGTACACGCCCGGCGATGCAGCGATTCGCTAAGCCAGCCCGAGCAGCCCTTCGTTCGTATCGCGCATGATCAGCCGAACGTCCGCGTCCGAAAGCCCCGCACACTCGGCGAGGAAGTCGAGCGGCTCCGCGACTCCCTCGGGATGAGGCCAATCCGAGCCGAAGATCACGCGGTCGGCGCCGATCGTCTCGACAAGTTGCGGCACCGGATCCTCGAAGAAGGGGCACACATAGAAGTGCTCCTTGAAAATGTCCGAAGGTCGGCCCTGAATGGGGCCGCCGATCAGGTTCGTCGCCTTCTCGCCTTGCGTGCTGACGGTGACCAAGGCGGTCTTGTCCAGATCCTTCAGCAGCCCCGGCACCCAGGCCGATCCGTTCTCGATCGAGAGCATCCGCAGATTCGGAAACCGACCGAAGAGATTGTGGAGGATGAAGCACGCGATCGTATCGAGGATCGGCCGCTTGCCGAAGCACGTGTAGTAGAGGAACGGCGACATCTCGGTCTCGGACACGTTCGGGTCCTCACCCCACATTGCGCCGACGATCGGGTTGTAGCCGCTCACCCCGATGTGGAGGATGACCGGCACGTTCGCCTCGTTCACCCGCGCCCAGAACGGATCGAAGTGGGGATCCGCGGGCGAGACCCCGTTCAGCGGCCCCGCGCGCAGGATCAGCGTTCGCGCGCCGGCGGCGAGTACCCGCTCCAGTTCGACGATCGCGAGGTCACGGTCGTAGAGGGAGATCGTGGCCGGCGAGATGATCCGGTCCTGATAGGCGTAGCCCCAATCGTCCTCGAGCCAGCGATTGAACGCAGAGACCGCCGCGCAGGCCGCCTCCGGATCGGAAGCACACTCCGCTTCGAACGCGAGCCCGAACGAAGGGATCATGAGGCAGGCCTGCAACCCCTGCTGGTCCATCACCGCGAGGCGAGCATCGCGGTCGCTCCACTCCGGGGACAACGCCGGGATCATCTCCGGTGGCTTTGTCGGGTCGAAGGCCTCCCCGCTCATGAAGGCCCGGTACTGACCAGGCTTCATCACGTAGTCTCGGGCACCGCGGTGAAAGGTGAGCGGCCGGTCCCCGAAATGCCACGTCCCGTTCCCATCCTCGCCGCGAACCACGTGGACCGCGCGGTCCTTGAACCGCGGCTCCAGGTGTCGGGTGCAGCAATCGTCCGGCTCGTAGTAGTGGTTGTCGCCGTCGATCACGGGGTAGTCGAGAGTCGGCACGGGGCTCGCCATACGGGGTCCTCCTCAGGGCTCTCCCGAGCCTACCAGCCGATACGTCGCGTGAAAAATCGCCGACGACGACACGAGAGCGAGCGTGTATCGTCGAGCGAAACCCCACGCCCGCTCCAGCGGGCTCTTCCGGAGGCGTCATGCAGGATTTCAAGAACAAGGTCGCGATCGTCACCGGCGGCGCTTCCGGGATCGGACAGGGCATTGCCCGCGCGCTCGCCGGCGAAGGCGCCCACCTCGTGATCGCGGACATCGATCCCGACAGCGCGAAAGCCGCCGCGGGAGATCTCGGCGAGCGGGGCGCGAAAAGCGTCGCGGTGGCCACCGATGTGCGAGACCCCGCTGCCGTCGACGCGCTCTTCGATGCCGCCTCGGCGGAATTCGGGGCCATCGATCTCGTCTTCAACAACGCGGGCGTCTACCTGGGCGGACCGATGCGCGACTGCACCTTCGATGATTGGAAGTTCGTGCTCGACGTGAACGTGGATGGGGTCTTCCACGTCGGCCAGAAGGCCGCGGCCGTTCTGCGCGAGCAGGGACGCGGCGGCTACGTCGTGAACACCGCCTCGATCGGTGGTTTCACCGCACACAACGGCGGCCTCGCCTACGCCGTCAGCAAGTTCGGCGTGGTCGCCTACAGCGAAGCGATGCGCATGGACCTCGAACCGGAAGGAATCGGCGTCTCGACGCTCTGCCCCGGTCCGATCGACACCAATCTGACCGCGTCCGACCGGCTGCGAGACGCAGGCGATCGGACGGGCGGCGTCTCGGAGGCGCTCTCGCCCTTCATCCGTGGCGGCATGGCGCCGAACGACATCGGTCCGATCGTGCTGTCGGGCATACGCCGCGAACTGCCCTACATCTTCACCCACGACGACATGCGGGAAGTCTTCAAGGCCCGCTTCGACAGCGTCCTCGATTGCATCGACCGGATCGGCGAGCCCGCCTGAGTTGAGCGCCTCCCCCTCTCCCGCTTCGGGCCGACCGAGCCCGCGCTACGCGAACTACGTGCTCGCCGTCATGGTGATCATGTATACGTGCAACTATCTGGACCGCTACGTCCTGGCGGTCATGATCCAGGACATCAAGCGGGACCTCGAGATCTCGGACTCGATGGTCGGCTTGATGCTCGGGCCGACCTTCGCCTTCTTTTACACGGGAATGGGACTCCCGATCGCGCGCTGGGCGGACACCGGTTCCCGCCGAGGGATCATCGCGGTCGGCATGACGATGTGGAGCGCCTTCACGGTGCTCTCTGGATTCGTGACGAACGCGATCCAGCTCTTCGTCGCGCGGATCCTGGTGGGCGTCGGCGAAGCCGCCGGAGCCGCACCGGCGCAGGCGCTCCTCTCCGACTACTTCCCGGCGGACAAGCGAGCGACGGCGCTCTCGATCTTCCAGGGCGGCGTCTACTGGGGAAGCATGCTGGGGCTCGTCGTCGGCGGCCTGCTCGTCGATGCGATCGGCTGGCGCATGACCTTCGTCGTCGTCGGCGCCCCCGGCCTCCTGATCGCCCTCGTCGTCCGACTGACGGTGCGCGAGCCGATCCGCGGTCAATTCGAGCCGCCGCGGAGCCTCGAAGAGGTCGCCGAAGACGAAGAGACGGCAACGATCGGGGAAGTCGCCCGTTTCCTCGCGACGAAGCCCACGTTCTGGCTCGTCGGACTCGGCGCGGGGATCGCGTCGTTCGCAGGAACGGGTTTCGGCATGTGGCTGCCGACCTTCTTCGAACGCGTCCACGACATGGCCCAATCGGAGATCGGCCCGCGACTCGGCCCGATCCAGTACGTCCCCGCGCTCGTCGGTTCCTACCTGACCGGCATGCTCGCCGATCGACTCGGCCGACGGAGCCTGCGCTGGTACGCCTGGATCGGCGCGCTCTCGGTGTTCCTGATGATCCCCTGGCAAGGGGCGATGATCCTCTGGCCCGACGGCCTGGATGCCATGTGGTGGGCCGTCCCTGCGGCGCTCTCGAGCGCAGGATGGGCTCCGGTCGCCTATGGCATCGCCCAGAATCTGGCCCCCCCTCACATGCGCGCGGTCGCCTCGGCCTTCATCATCATCTTCATCACCTTTCTCGGGACCGGCCTCGGTCCCTGGGCCGTCGGCATCCTGAACGACTGGCTCGAGCCGACCTACGGCGAGCTCGCCGTGCGATGGTCGTTGCTCTACGTCCTGCTCTCGTGCTCCGTCGGCGCGGTGCTCTTCGGGCTCGCGGGACGCACGATCGAGCAGGACCTCGCGGACGCGGCGAGCTTCGGCGATCGCCAGCAGAGCTGACGCACTTCGAATCTCGAACGAAGTCCGACAGGCGGCGCCGTCCACTGTACTCTCTCACCCCGGCCCACGACCCCGCTCGGCATCGCGGGGCCCGCCGAAAGGAAACGAAGATGCGCGCGCCCCGACTCCGCTCCCTGGTCCTGATCTTCCTCGCTGAACTCGTTCTCCTGAGCGCCCTCGGCTGCGCCCGGATGCTGAGCCCTGTCGACCTGCCGACGATGACGTTCTTGTCGGAGACGCCGAAGATCGACGGGCGGGTCGAAGTCTGCGTGAAGCCCGAGCTCTACAAGCGACGCTGGAACGTGGAGGAGCATCCGTACCGGATCGAGCTCGGCAAGCGCGCGGCGCTGAACTTCGAGCGGATGGCGAAGTCCGCTTTCCGCGAAGCGGTCGCGGTCTACGCCGAAAGCTGTGGCGCCGCGTCGGACAACGCCTGGATCGAGTCGAAGATCGTCTCTGCCAACCGGGACTGGGACGGGATCGAAGAATGGTTCGCCTGGTTCGAGCAGGAACCCGTCGATACCGCGATCACGATGTCCTTCGCGCTCTACGCCGGCGACGGCCAGCCGATCTGGTCGACGAGGATCAAGAGCGAGCACCGGAGCGTCGACTCGATCCCGCTCACGAATCGGATGCGTCGGAATCGCGGCGCGCGGGACTTCGGCATCGTCCTCGCGAAGACCCTCGACCAGGCCTACGTCGAGCTTCTCGCATCCGACGGCGTGCGCGCCGCCTTCGGCGACACCCAACTCGCGGACCCGCCTGAGCCAGACGCGGAAGCCGGGAACGAGAGCTGATCCGGAGGACGCCGGGCCCTACCGCAGCACGCCTCCGCCATCGACGATCACACCCTGCCCGTTCACGCGACGAGCGAGATCCGAGCAGAGCCAGACCGCCGTCTCCCCGATCTCTTCGGGCTGGGCCAGCTCGCCCCCGGGCACCGTCGCCGCGAGTCGCTCGCGGTACTCGGGGCCGTTGGCCTCGAACGCGCCCCGGAGCATCGCCGTCTCGGTGATGCCAGGCAGCACCGAGTTGCAGCGGATGCGAGCCGACGCGTACTCCTGCGCCACGTTCTTCATCAATCCCACGACCCCGTGCTTGGCGGCCGTGTAGTGGGGCTGGCCCGGAGCGGGCACGACGGCGGCGCCAGAGGAGGTGTTGCAGATCGCGCCTCGACCAGCGCCCACGACGTCCTGTTGGACCATCTGCGCGAGCTCGTGCTTCATGCAGAGAAATACGCCGGTCAGGTTCACCGAGAGCATGCGGTGCCACTCGTCCAGGGGCATCTCGTGAAACGTGAAGCCCGGACTCGAGATCCCCGCGTTGTTCATCGCGGCATCGAGCCGGCCAAAACGGTCGACGGTCGCCGAGATCATTGACTCGACCTGCGCCTCGTCCGCGACGTCGACCGCGAGTGCGAGCGCCTCCCCGCCGGCCCCTTCGATCAACTCGACGGTCTCCTTTGCCCCAGCCTCGTTCAGATCGACCACGACGACCCGCGCGCCCTCGCGTGCGAAGATCTGCGCGCTCGCGCGACCGATCCCGCTACCCGCGCCCGTCACGAGCGCGACGCGCCCCTCGTGCATGCCCATTTCAACGCTCCTCCTCGCTCGGCGCCGTCGACGATCCGGAAGCGGGCCACCGGCGATTTTCGTTAGTCTAGGCATCCGGGACGCAGCCCGCCTGTCGTCCGCGACGCCCCTTCTCATGAGAGGATCCCGATGGCCCAGCCGATCGACCAGGCTTCGACGCATTCCCGCTATCCCTTTTCGTCGACGCCGGACGGCTGGTATGCCGTCGCGACCTCCGCCGAGATCCAGCCGGGGCGCGTCCGCCCCCTCCGCTATTTCGGCCAGGATCTCGTCCTCTATCGAACGGCCTCCGGCGAAGCGCGCGTCACCGACGCGCACTGTCCGCACCTCGGCGCCCACTTCGGTCACGGCGGTTCGGTCGAGGGCGAAGAGCTCGTTTGTCCCTTCCATGGCTGGCGTTTCGACGGCGCAGGGCGCTGCTCCGGCATCCCCTACCTCTCCCGCGGTCAGCTGCCGGACGTCGCCGTGAAAACGAAGCGCGTCGACGAGCGCGGCGGGCTCGTCCTCGTCTGGCACAGCGACGACGGCACCGAGCCCGAGTGGCACATGCGCGACATCCCCGAGTTCGATGACCCAGGCTGGCTCGGCTACGAGAGCAAGCGATGGAAGATCCGCATGCACGTGCAGGAGCTCGCGGAGAACGTCCCGGACACCGCGCACTTCGAGACGGTGCACGGCCTGCCTGTGCTGCCGCGCGCCGAAGCCCGCACCGAAGGTCCGGTCTACTACCAGCGAAGCTCCGTGCCCGGCACCTCCATGGGGACCGAGGACGACGAGTACGTCTTCGCGCTCCAGGAGGCCTGGGGGCTCGGGCTCGTCTGGCTCCGGGTACCGCAGTCTCCCGGCATCTTCTTCCTGACCGCGACGACCCCGATCGACGACGAGTATTGCGAGATGGCGATCCACCTCCTCCTGGAGGACACGGAGGGGCAAGGCGAGTTGAGCGAGGCGCAGCGCCAGACGGTCGAGATGACGTTTTCCCAGATCGAGCCCGACGTGCCCATCTGGGAGAACAAGGTCTACCGCGAGCGACCGCCGCTGATCGAGGACGACGGCCCGCTGCCGCTTCTCCGGCGTTGGGCCCAGCAATTCTATCCCGAACTGCGCACGAAAGCGTGAAGCCCCTTCACGAAACCCGATCGCGCTAGCGAAGCGGGGCGAAGCCCGTCGATCCGGGGGCGAACTCCGGATCACGAACGCCGCCCTTCGCCCCCTCGGCGCGTGCCTTCGCGCGAGGCGTCGCGGTCGCGATCATGTTGTTGCCGACTTCTCCGTCCGTCAGCAAACCGTTGACCGCGCCTCGGATCTCAACTCCGTCGAAGTGACGCTCAAGGATCGCGCGAAACTCGGCAACGCTGTATTCCCGTAGATGCCAGGGGTTGATCGGAATGGCGCCGAAGAGATTCTGGGGCGTCGAGCAGAAGAGTCGGCCTCCAGGCGCGAGCACCCGTCGGAGCTCCCGGCAGTAGGCCTCGGGGTCTTCGACATGTTCGATCGTCTCCAAGCTGACGACCGCGCTGAAATGGCCGTCCGGGAACGGCAGGCGGCAGACGTCGGCTCGCTCGAAGGCGAGGTTGCCACGAGGCGACGTTCGCTCCCGGCGGTTCTTCTCGATCACCTGGGCATCCATGTCGACGCCGACCACACGTCGCACGTGCTTCGCGAGCCGCTCGGCCCCGGAGCCGTCTCCGCATGCCGCGTCGAGCACGACGTCCGAGGCGGAGAGAGAGCGAACGACGTGGACGTAGCGCTGGGCGCAAAAATTGCCCGGCTGAAAAGCGCGAGCCGCATCGCTCTGGGAGCGCTCGGTCCCGACGAACATCTGCTCGGCCAGCCCGCGGAATCGCCGCAGCTCGTCGTCGGCGTAACGCGGAAGCGCCTCGGGCGAGAGCACGAAGGAGCGGAATCGATCGGGCGCGTTGAAGATGTAGGAGAGTGGACGGACGAGCAGCCGTGCCCGCGCCTCTTCCGGAAGATCGAGAATCTCCTCGCGGGCGCGGCGCAGCGCCTCCACGCGAACCGCGATCCCGGTGAAGTGGGTCTCGAAGTTGACCGGAGCCTGTACGAGATCGAAATCGTCCGCATCCTGGATCGCCATCAAGCGTTCGAGCAGCTCGGGGAGGAGGAACATGTGCTGTCCCATGACGTGCAGGATCCGCGTGGCGCCGAAATGATCGGCGGCCTGGAGGAGCCGAAGCGCCACGTCGTTCGTGGCGCCGCGAAAGAGCGGGACCCCGGTCGCCTGCGAGACCGGCAGGAAGGCGTCGTTGATGCCCTCGTCAGGAACCGCGAGGCAGCACTGCGCCGCGGAGAGCCCCCGCGTCTCCAGCAACCGCTCGAGGGTCCGCTGCACGGCGGGCTTGCCATCCACCTCGATCAACGAGTGATCGAGGGATCCGTCCCAGCCGCGTGCATGGGCCTGGATCAGTCCGAGGGTCTTCTCCATGTCGTCTCCCCTGAGCTCGACCGGATTCGGTCGGCTGGGGAGACTCATCGGGTCTGCCGCGGATCTGCCTATGCGATTTCAAACCCCATCGCGCGCAAACGAGGGAATTTGGGGAGTCGACCCGAGTCCGTCCCGGGCTTCCCCCCTAGGCGCGGAGCGTCTCCGCAACCGCGACGGTCCGGGTGACGAGATCGTCGAGGGCAAGTTCCCCGTGCCCCGCCAGGGAGACGCGGACGCGGCCGCCCCAGGGCGTCGTCCAGGCTGCAGGAATCGGCTTGCCCTGCAGGCCCCAGAGCGCACCGACCGTGGCGCCGTTGCAGTCCGTATCCCAACCCGCAGCGACGACGTCGCCGATCGCAGCCCCGAAATCGTCCGGATGAGAAAGCAGCGCCCAGACCACGAGGGCGAGGTTGTTGTTCGTGTGAACCGGAGAGAGGCTTTCGTACTCGCGATGGATCGCGTCCGGACCCTCCCCCGCACGGGCGAGCTTGCGCCCGAGCTCGACGGCCGCTGCCGCGCCCGAGTCCGAAGGGATCTCGGCCATCGCCGCGTCGAGCGCCGAGGACAGATCCTCACTGACGGGGATCGCGGCGCCCCACGCCGCGATCACGACCGCACCATGGATGCCGTCCCCGACGTGCGAGAGCGCCGCATCCATGCGCGCAAGTCGCGCCGCGAGCGCGGGCGCGCCCGGCGCGACCCATCCGTAGACGTCGGCGCGGATCTGCGCGCCGATCCAGTCGTTGTATTCGTTGTCGGCGCACTCGGCGAGATCGAAGCCCGGCTCGGCCCCCATCGTGAACCATTCGTGCCCCTTCTCGAGCAGCGTTTTGTACGCGGCGCGCTCCGCCGTGAAAGTCATCCCGACGGGCAGCTTCATCAGCCAGGCGCGGGCGACGTCGACGGTCGAGAGGGCCGCACCGTGCTTCTCGAGCATCTCGAGGGCGAGCACCGAGTAGTTGATGTCGTCGTCCGGCTCACTCGACTCAAAGCGTCCGCGACAGCACTCCCCCGCCAGAAGCGGCGGGGGATCGCCCGACAGCGGGATGTAGTCACGAAGCGGCAGCGCACCGACGCCCTCGAGATACCCGGTCAGCTTTTCCCGTCCCTGGGTCATCGAGAAGGCTTCGACCGCCTTGCCCAACATGCACCCGGAGACACGGCCCTGCCACGCTCCGCGGAGCCTCGACTCGAGGTGCCCCATCGTGATTCTCCTCCGAGCGCGCGCCCGCTAGGCCAGGGCCTTTTCGACCGACTCGAGCACGTCCCGCCCGAGCCCTCCGTGGGTCAGCTTCGCGTTGCTCTCCACCTGCTCCGGTGTGCGTGCGCCGGCGATGACGGACGAGACGCAGTCCTGGCTGGCGAGCCATGAGAGCGCGAGTTCGATCAGCGAGATGCCCGCGGCCGAAGCCACCTCGCCAAGCCGTTCGGCCTTCTCCAGGCTCTCGTCCGAAACGAAGTGGCCGTACATCTGATGGAACATCTCTCGGCCTTCCCCACCGCCGTAGCGGCTGTCGGCCTCGAAGGTTTCGCCCCGCTTGTACTTCCCGGTCAGGACGCCCGAAGCGAGGGGGAAGTACGGGATGACGCCCATGCCGTGGTGGACGGCGGCGGGAACGGCTTCGGCCTCGATGCTCCGATCGAGCAGGCTCCACTCGTTCTGGACGGCAGCGAAGGGCCGCAGCCCCGCCGTGTTCGCTTCCCAGGACGCCTCGGAGATCTGCCAGCCGGACATGTTCGAACAGGCGGTGTACCGGACCTTGCCCTGGTCCACGAGCGTATTCATCGCGTCCAGGGTCTCCGCGATCGGCGTATTCGGATCCGGGGTATGCATGTAGTAGAGATCTATGTAGTCCGTCCCCAGGCGCTTGAGGCTCGCCTCACAGGCCTGCAGGACATAGCGACGTGAGGCCCCGCCCATCAGCGGCCCGGGGCCCATCGGAATGCCGCACTTGCTCGCGATCACCACCTCGTGGCGCTTGTCCGCGAGGACCTTGCCGAGATGCTCCTCCGACCCTCCGGCGCCGTAGCAATCGGCGGTGTCGAAGAAGTTGATGCCGGCGTCGAGCGCGGCCTGGATCACGCGCTCGCTTTCCGGGAAGTCGATCGTCATCCCGAAGTTGTTGCAGCCGAGTCCCGCGACGGAGACCTTGAGTCCGCAGTCGCCGAGGTTCCGGAATTCCATGGGGTCGTCTCCTGATGAAGCCAATCGAGCGCGGATCCGGAAACGCCGTCGACGAAACGCAGGCCCCGCTCGTCGACGACGTTACCAGAACGAATCGACGTGCTCGCCCCTCGTTTTCTGCCCTCCGGAAGGCAGACCGGGGGGCCTCCGCGTCGGGCGCTCGCGCCTGCCAGCTATGCTCGCTGGCCCATCTTCGATCCACGCCTCCGGGAGGGAAGACCTCGTGATCCTGCATGGCCCGAGAGCCGTCCCTTTCCTGTTCCTCTTGGGGCTGCTGCTGGGTCTCGCGCTGGGCTGCCAGTCACCGTCGGAGGAAGGCACCGTCGATCTCGTCATCCGGGGCGGCCGCGTCATCGACCCGGCGAGCGGACTCGACGCCATCCGGAACGTCGGGATCACCGGCGACCGAATCGTCGCCGTGACCGAAGGCCCGCTCCGGGGAGCGCGAACGATCGAGGCGGAGGGGCGCGTCGTCTCCCCCGGCTTCATCGATCTCCACACCCACTCGCCGACCCCCCTCGGCCACTACTACCAGCTCGCCGACGGCGTGACGACGGCGCTCGAGCTCGAGGCCGGGAGCTACCCGGTCGCGCGCTTCGCCCCCGAAGTCGCCGGGGCCGCGCGCATCCACTTCGGCGCCTCCGTCGGCTGGGCGTCCACCCGCATCGAGGCCATCGCCGGCATGAGCATCGAGAGTCTCCTCGCGGGCGGCTCGGTTCCGATCGAGGTCTTCACCCGGATCACCGACGCAAGCGAGCGCGCGCAGATGCGAAAAATGCTCGAGAACGACCTCGCGAACGGGGCCCTCGGCATCGGCGTCCCCGTCGACTATTTCAGCGAAGGCACCGACGAGGACGAGCTCCGCATGATCTTCGAGGTCACTGCCGCCGCCGACTCGCTGCTCTACATCCACGTCCGCCGCGGCGTGAACGGCGACCCGGCCGGACTCCGCGAAGCGCTTCGCCTCGCGAAGGAGACGGGTGCCTCGATCCACGTCTGCCACATCTCGCACAACGCGATGCGCAACATCGAGCTCTTCCTGCGCGAGATCCGCGAGGCCCGTGCGAACGGCGTCGACGTCACGACCGAAGTGCTGCCCTACAACGCCGGTTCCGCACTGATCTCCTCCGCGGTCTTCTCCCGCAATTGGCAGGAGGTCTTCGCGATCGACTATGCGGACGTCGAGTGGGCCGCCACCGGAATGCGCTTCGACGAGGCCACCTGGAGGGAGTATCGGCTGAAATACCCCGCCGGGCAGGTCGTGCACCACTATCTGAAGCCCGAGTGGACCCGACGCGCGCTCGTCGAGCCGGGGGTCATCGTCGTGAGTGACTTGCTCCGCATGGTCGACGAGGAGTCGAGGGTCGCGCCGCACAACGGGGCCTTTACCCGGATCCTCGGTCGACACGTCCGCGAGGCCGGTGATCTGGATCTCATGACCGCGCTCTCGAAGATGACGTCCCTGCCCGCCCAGCGTCTCGCGAAGTTCTTCCCCTCCTTCGAGAACAAGGGCCGGGTCGCGGTCGGTGCCGATGCGGACCTCACGATCTTCAACCCCGCGACCGTGATCGACCGCGCAACCTACGGAGCCCCCTTTCAAACCGCCGACGGGATCTCGACGGTCATCGTCGCCGGGGAGGTCGCCCTCGATGAGGGCAGAGTCCTCGAAGACGTCTTCGCAGGGCGAAGGATCCTGAACGTCGCAGAGGGCGTCCTACCGCCGGACTCCGGCGAAAATCGTTGAGAATCCGGAGCGGGGCGCCGGAAGGTGCTCAGGCGCCGCGCGCGGGCGGCCGATGCGCCAGGTGGGAGGTTCCACCATGGTCCCGCGATCCGTCTTCGCCACGCTCGTCCTGCTCGTCTTCGCCGCGTCCGTTGCCCCTACGGCTTCGGCGCAGAGCGACGGCGAGCGCGGGGCCACCAAGGCGTACTGGCAGACGCGCTACACGACCTTGCTCGATCGAGCCGAACACCTTCGCGCCACTGTCGCGGAACAGACCGAGCTCTACGCCGACGCCAACCGCCGTAACTATCGGCGCGGCCAGAAACGGCACATCCATCGCGTCGCGGCCGAAGAAGCCCGGGACGAGCTGGCCGAAGTCGAGCGGGAACTCTCGACTCTCCCGGACGAGGCGCGTCGACAGGGCGCCCTCCCCGGCTGGTTCTACGAGGTCGAGGAAGATCGATCGGCGATCGTACGGAACCCCGCCCTCGCGCCGGAACCCGACGATCGCGACGAAGCGCGAAACCCCCGCTTCGTCGAGCCGGCAGAGGAAGGGCTGGGCGACGCCGCCGCCGCCCGCCGCTAGCGCCTCGGACCGGCGCTTCTCCCGACCCGGAGTTCGTCCTCCGCCCGGCGCACGGCACTCTGTGGCATGCTCGACCCGCACCGCGGCGGTCGCGCCCGACCCCGCGCCTCCTGCGAGGATCGACTCACCGTGGGCCACGCCCTTCCGCTTCTGCCGCGCGCCTTCGTATGGGCCTGCATCGCCGCTCTGCTCCTCCCCTCGCTCGGCCAGGCGGCGCGCGTGGAGCCCCCGCCGATCGCCACGATCGACGAGGACGTCGAGTGGCCGCTCCACGGTCTGACCGCGCGCGAAGAACGCTACAGCCCCCTCGACCAGATCGACCGCAACACCGTCGCGCGGCTCGGCCTCGTTTGGTCCTACATGACGGGGTCCGACCGCGGCCTGGAGTCGACGCCGATCGTCGTGGATGGCGTGATGTATGCGACCGCGAGCTGGAGCATCGTCTTCGCCCTCGACGCGAAGACCGGCGCCGAGCTCTGGCGCCACGATCCGAAGGTCGCGCCCTGGAAGGCGCGCCACGCGTGCTGCGGTGTGGTGAACCGGGGCGTCGCCGTTCACGCAGGGAAGGTCTACGTCGGCACGATCGACGGCCGCCTGCTCGCCCTCGACGCGAAGACCGGTGAGGAAGTGTGGAGCGTCCAGACGACGCCCCTCGCGCAGCCCTACACCATCACGGGCGCGCCCCGGGTCGTGAAGGACCTCGTCGTGATCGGCAACGGCGGCGCCGAGTTCGGCGTGCGCGGCTTCTTCTCTGCCTATCACGCCGAGACCGGCGAGCGGGCCTGGCGCTTCTACACCGTCCCTGCGAGCAAGGAAGGCCCTCACGAGCACCTGGAGCTCGAGCAGGCGGCCGCGACCTGGCCGGCGGACTCACTCTGGGAGACGGGGCTCGGCGGAACGGCCTGGGACTCGATGGCCTACGACCCCGAGCTCGATCTGCTCTACGTCGGCACCGGCAACTCGAGCGTCTACGACCGCGCGCGGCGTAGCCCCGGCGGTGGAGACAACCTCTATCCGTCATCGATCCTGGCGCTGCGCCCGAATACGGGACGGCTCGTCTGGCACTACCAGACCACGCCGGGAGAACACTGGGACTACACCTCGACGCAGCACATGATCCTCGCGGACCTCGACTGGAACGGGGCCCCGCGCAAGGTGCTCATGCAGGCCCCGAAGAACGGCTTCTTCTACGTCCTCGACCGGGCGACCGGGGAGCTGCTCTCTGCCGAGAAGTTCGTGCACACGAGCTGGGCGAGTCGCGTCGACCTCGAGACCGGGCGACCGGTCGAGCGGCCCGAAGCGCGCTGGTCCGAAGAGGCCAGGGTCGTCTCTCCCCCGCCGCTGGGGGCCCATAACTGGCACCCGATGAGCTTCCATCCCGACAACGGACTCGTCTACATCCCGGCGAGCGAGGGCGGCTACTTCTATGCCCCCGCCGAGGACTTCACCTTTCGCCCCGGTTTCTGGAACACCGGCGAGGACCTTCCGCGACTCCATCGGGAGCTCGAGGACTACGCCGCCGTCCGTTTTCTGCCCTGCGGTCTCACCCGGCTGATCGCCTGGGACCCGCGCAAGGGCGAGAAAGCCTGGGAAGTGCTGCACGAGTCCGGGGTGCCCGGCGGCACCCTCGCGACCGCGGGCCAGCTCGTATTCCAGGGGAGCGGAAAGGGCCGCTTCAGCGCCTTCGACGCCCAGAACGGAAAGGAGCGTTGGGGAACCGACATCGGGATCGACGTGATGGCGCCCCCCGTGACCTACGCGATCGACGGAGAGCAGTACATCGCCGTGCTCGCCGGCGTGGGCGGATCGCAGGGCAATCACCTGTCGCGCTTCACGCACGACAACGCCGGACGACTCCTCGCCTGGAAGCTCGGCGGCGAAGCGGCGCTCCCGCCGGTGCGCGAACGCCCCGAGCGCAAGGTCGAAGTCCCGCGCCTCGACGTCGACGACGCGCGGGTCGATCAAGGCCGGACGCTCTACGCCGAGAACTGCTTCTCGTGCCACGGCACGGGAACCCACGCGAGCGGGGTCTACCCGGACCTGAAGACGGCCAGCGCGGAGACCCACGAACAGTGGGATGCAATCGTGCGCGGCGGGACCCGGACCGCGCAGGGCATGCCGAGCTTCGCGGACGCCCTCTCCGAAGACGACGCCCAGGCGATCCGGGCCTACGTGCTCGATCGCGCGTGGAAGAGCGGCGGCTTCACCGAACAGCTCCTCGAGTTCGCGGTCGGCCGCGTCTGCATTCCGACGTCCTGGTTGACGGACTGATCCTTCGGCTGCGGGCCTTCGCCGAGTCGGTCGTCGGCATTCGGCTGCGGGCGCTCTCCGAAGCGGGCTCCGCCGACGGTCCTCCGAGGTGCTATCAACAGGGCTCCTCGTGGCCCGGTGAAGGCCGCCTTCGTTCGTTCTCAGGAGATCCCGCTCATGGCTTCAGATGTCTCTCGTCGTCCCGCGATCGCCGGAATCGGCCAACTCGTCCAGAGGGTCGATGATCCCGCCGAGGCCATCTCGCCCATCGAAATGATGGAGAACGCGATCCGACAGGCCGCGGAGGATGCGGGCGCGCCCAAGCTCGTCGAGCACCTCGATGGCATCTACGTCCCCCGCGGCACCTGGCAGTACGGCAACCCGGGCAGGCTTCTCGCGGAACGCCTCGGCTCGCCGAATGCCAAGAGCATCACCGGCGCCGTCTCCGGCCACATCGTTCAGATCCTGCTCAACATGGCGTGCCGCGAGATCGCGGCGGGCAAGGCGGACGTGATCGCGATCGTCGGGGGCGAGAGCGAGAACAGCAAGCGCCGCATCCTGCGCGGCGGGGGCGAACTCCACTGGGACGACACGATCCCGGGCGAGCCCGACGCCACGGTCGGCGAGATGAAGTACGCGCAGAATCCCGGCGAGAAGGATTCCGGGGTGGTCGACGCGACCTCGATCTTCACGTTCTGCGAGACCTCCCTGCGCGCGAGCCTAGGCGAGACACCCTCGGCCCACCGGGACCGGATCGCGGAGCTCGCCCACCAGATGAGCAAGGTCGCCGAGGGCAACCCCTACGCGTGGATCCCGCGCGAGGTCTCTGCGGAAGAGATTCGGAACCCCTCCGAGAGCAACCGCATGGTCATCTACCCGTACACGAAGCTGATGACCTCGAATATCTCCGTCGACCAGAGTGCGGCGCTGATCGTGTGCTCGACGGAAGCGGCGGATCGCTTCGGCGTCCCCGGCGGCCAGCGCGTCTTCCTCCGCGCCTCGACCGAGATGAGCAAGACGACGACGCTCTCCGAGCGCAACGAGTTGCACGTCCACCCGGGTCAGGTGCTGGCCGCTCAGCGCGTCCTCGAGCGCGCCCAGAAGAACGCGTCCGACCTCGAGCACGTCGATCTCTACTCGTGCTTTCCCTTCGCGATCCAGGCCGGCGCGGCAGCCCTCGGCATCCCGACGGATCCGGTACCCAGCCTGACCGGCGGCATGACCTTCTTCGGTGGCCCCTTCGGCAACTACGTGCTCCACAGCAAGGCGACCATGATCGATCGACTCCGCAAGGATCCCGGCTCGACCGGAGCCATCGGATCCGTCGGCGGCGCGTTCGCCCACTTCTCCTACGGCATCTATTCCACGGAGCCGATCGACGCCGTCCTCCCCGAGATCGAGGACGTGTCCGACGAGTTCGACGCGATGCCGAGGCGGGCGATGCTCCAAGAGCGCTACGCGGGAGAGGCGCCGATCGAGAGCTATACCGTACTCGTCGGCAAGGAGGGCCCCGCCCGCCTCAACTTCGCAGCGATCAACCCCGATGGCTACCGGGTCTGGGGCGGCTCGACCGACCCGGAGCTGATGGCGGCCGCGCTCTCGGACGAGGACCTCGTCGGGCGTAACGCACGCTTCTCCGAAGGCGTCGTCACCCTGCTCTAGGCGGCGCGCGCCTCAGGGAATCACCCGAGCGGGTCGAATCGTCCGAAGACCCCATTTTGCGTGGGATCTGTTCATCCCGTGCGACGTCGTGTCGATGTGAAGACGACGATGGACCCGCAAGAACGTCTCGAGATCCGCACGACCGAAGACGAGCTCGAAGCCTGGATCTCCGTTGCCCAGGGACCCGAAGGTGACGAGTCGATGGTGGCCCTCGCGCTCGAGGACGCTGGGATCTGCGACGGCATCGACGACGCCATCCTGCGCAGGGTCGAGAGAGCGATCGAACGTCCGACGTCTGGTGGGACCGAGTGGTGCATCGCGCTCGGCACGCCCCCCAAGCCGCCTCGCCCTCCGCACGTCGTGCTCGAGGACCCGGAAGCACCGATCGCCGGCGCCCTTCGCGAGGACGGCAGCATGGACTTCAGCGAGCGAAGCTGGATCGTGCCCATCGAACCGGGTCAAGTGATCGCGCGCCTGACCCCCGGGACCCCGGGACGCCCCGGCACCACCGTCCGCGGCGAAGAGATCGATCCGCCGGAGCCCCCCGAATTCGAGTTCACGCTCGGCGACGGCGTCGAATGGGGCGAGAACGGCGAGATCCTCGCCACCGCGGCCGGCGCTCGCTCCTGGGACCCGGCCGGCTCGATCGCGGTCGTCGACCTGCACGTTCACAAGGGCTCCGTCGACGCCGAATGCGGCAATCTCCATACCGGTGCCGACCTCCAGATCGAACGCGACGTTCTGGCCGGCATGAAGGTTCGCGCCGGCGGCAANATCCGCGTCGGTGGCGCCGTCGATGGCGGGTGCGTCGAAGCAGCCCGATCCGTCGAGATCGTGGGCGGCGCCTTCGGGCGCGAGCGCGGCATGATTCGCGCCGGGGGCNACCTTCGCGNCCGGCACACCCTNGGCATCGAAATCTTCGCCCGCGGCCGGATCGAAGTCGCCCGGAGCATCTCGACNACGAANCTCCANGGACGCGAAGTCGAGGTGAACGGACGCGCCCTGTCCGANCGNATCGACGCGGAGAAACGCATCCGGGTCAATGAGGCCGGGAGCGCTTCAGGGGGGCCCTGCGTGCTCCGTGTCGGCATCCCGCTCGAGCCCGAGAATTTCGACCCGGCCCTCCGGCCCGCGAAGGTCGGCGCGCCACGCGCACAGAAGCGGGGCCGCGCCAAAGGGCGGCCGGACGCCGGCCGCGCGAAGGGGCGCCGGGATCGCGGCGCACGGGGAAAGAAAACCGCCGCCGGCGGCGCCCAGGATCATGAACTGACGAACGTCGACATCCGCATCCGATGGCGCCAGCGACAACGCGAACTCCTCACGAGCGCCCGGATCGAAATCGGGAAACTCGCCCATGCGGGCTGCCGCCTCCATTTCGGTGATGTTCCTCTGGTCCTCGAGCAAGACGTCGGCCCCGCTACCTATCGCCTCGACGACGACCTGAGAACGATCATCGTCGACGACCTGAGAACGATCATCGTCGACGACCCGAACGGAAAGGAGCAAACCCATGCTGCTCGATGATTTGACTGCGCGAGACGTGATGACGACCAAGGTCGTTCACGCCGAACCCCACGAGACGATCCGCGAAGCGATGATCCGGATGGACGAACATGGCATCCACGGCCTCGTCGTCGAACCCACGAGCGCCAGCCGAGGGCACTGCATCCTCACCGTCAAGGACTGCATCGAGGTCCTGTGCGATGCGGGGGAGGCGGCGATCGATTCCCTGTGCGTCGAAGACTCGATGACGCGTCCCGCCGTCACGGTGCCTGCGACTCTTTGCCTGTCCGACTGCATCCAGTTGATGCGCAACGCCGGCATCCGAACGGCACCGGTCCTTCAAGGCCCGAAACTCGTCGGCATCCTCTCCTTCACCGACGTGCTGCGGGCCTGCCTCGGCGGGGAATCGGACGGCTAGCGGTCGCCCTCTCGAAAGGTCCGGGGATCGACGTTCCGATAGAGCGGGTCCGAGGGATCACGAAAGCCGGCGAGCAAGGGCTCGAGGCCGTTGGCCTTGATCTCGTAGAGCGTCGCCAGCAGCATCCCCAGACGCCCCTTCGGAAACCCTTTCTCCTTGAACCAGACGACGTAGGGCTCGGGCAGGTCGATCAACCGTCGCCCCTGGTAGCGCCCGAAGGGCATCTCCATCCGCGCGATCTGGAGCAGGACCTCTGGATCCGGCTCGACTGGCGTACCGCGGGAAGCTCTTTCGTCCGACATGTCGGGATCATGTCGTACCAGCTCCCTCCCCGCTCCCGGGAAGGTCCTCGACCAGGGCATCCCCTTCCCCGGGTCGTTCGGCTAGGCTGGTCGCCCGCCCGAGACCGTGACCCGCGCCGGGCCGAATCCGCCGAGCGTAGAGAGAGTTTCATGAGCCACATCAGCCCGACCCATCCCCGCCGCCTGGCCGACGTCTCGAGCTTCGACCTCGAAACCGACGTCGCCGTCGTGGGCTTCGGTGGCGCCGGCGGCTGCGCCGCGATCGAGGCGAAGGACGCGGGGGCCGACGTCACGATCTTCGAGGTGGCGAGCGCGAGCGGCGGCTCGACGGCCCTGTCCAGCGCCGAGATCTACATGGGCGGCGGCGGCGGAACTCGCGTCCAGAAGGCCTGCGGATACGACGACTCCACCGAAGCCCTCTTCGAGTATCTGAAACTCTGCATGGGCGACGTCGGCGACGAAGAGAAGATCCGGTGCTACGCGGAGGGCAGCCCGGAGCACTTCGAATGGATCGTCGGCCTCGGCGTTCCCTACAAGGACACCGAGTACGAGAGCAAGGCGATCGTGGCGATGACCGACGACTGCCTGCTCTACACCGGCAACGAGAAGGCCTGGCCCTTCCGGTCCGTCGCGGAGCCCTGCCCCCGCGGCCACAACCTCGAGATCGAGGGCGACAACGGCGGGCCGCTCTTCATGGAGATCGTGACCCGCAACGTCGTCGAGCGGGGCATCCGCATCGAATACGATGCCCGCGTCCTTCGCCTCATCGCGGACGAGGACGGCGCGATCCACGGCCTGGTCGTCCGGATCGACGGCGTAGAGCAGAACGTTCGCGCTCGCCGTGGCGTGATCCTCTGCACCGGCGGCTTCGCCATGAACCAGTCCATGTGGGAGCACTACAGCCCCGAGGTGGCCAGGCGCGCCCAGCCGATCGGAAACCCCTTCGACGACGGCGGCGGCATCCGCATGGGCCAGGGCGCTGGCGCTTCGACGCTCCACATGAACCAGAGCTTCGTGACGATCCCCTTCTACCCGCCCGCGAGCCACACCTTCGGCATCCTGGTGAACAGCCAGGGCCAGCGCTTCATCAACGAGGACGTCTATCACGCACGCATCGCGTCGAGCAATCTCAAGCAGCTGCACGCCGGGAAGAAGGTCTTCCTCATCATCGGCGAGAAGCACTGGAAGCAGCCGAACATGCTGAACGGCGAGATCGTCTCCGCGGCCGAGACCATCGAGGAGCTCGCCGTGGACATCGGCCTGCCCGTGGACAACCTCGCCCACACCTTCCACCACTACAACGAGCACGCGGCGAAGGGCGAGGACCCGCTCTTCCACAAGCAGGCGGAATGGATGGAGCCCATCGAAGGCACGATCGCCGCGGTGGACATCTCGCCGGGCGAGCACGGGCTCTACGTCGGATTCACCCTCGGCGGCCTCGAAACGAAGCCGACCGGCGAGGTCCTCACGATGGACGGCGACGTGATCCCGGGGCTCTACGCGGCGGGCCGCGCGACCTGCGGCATGCCGCGAACCGCCGAGGGCTACGCCTCGGGGATGAGCGTCGGGGACGTCACCTTCTTCGGCCGCAAGGCCGGACGGCGGGCGGCGGCCGAAAAGGGCTAGCGCGGCCTCAGGCGAGGCCCAGCAGCCTCGCGCCGTTCCCGCGCAGGAAACGCTCCGCGTCCGCCTCGCCGATCCCCTCGAGGTCCGCGAGGTAGTCGACCGGCGCGACCTTGCCCTCACCGTGCGGCCAGTCGGAGCCGAAGATCAACCGATCGATGCCGATCGCATCGATCAGATCGGCCATCGGCGCCTCGTAGTACGGCTCGTAGAACGGCGAGACGTAGAGATGCTCGCGAAGGATCTCCGAGGGCAACGCATCGGGCTTCCCGCCCAGCCAGCGCGTGCTGTCCTGCGTGTAGTGCATGACGTGATCGAGATCGCGCATCAGCTGCGGAAGCCACGCCGAGCCGTTCTCGATCGAAAGCACCTTCAGTCCCGGGAAGCGACCGAAGAGGTTGTTGAAGACGAGGCTCGCCATGGTGTCGACGATCGGACGGTGCATGAACGTCGTGAACCACTGGAAGGCCGAGAAGGTCCCCATCTCCGAGTTCACCGGCTCGCCCCAGATGCGCGAGATCTCTGTCTCATAGGTCGAGAGGCTCACGTGCAGTACGACGGGAACCCCCGCCTCCTCGACCCGCGCCCAGAACGGATCAAAGTGGGGGTCGGCCGGCGAGCGTCCAGCGAAGGGCCCGGTCCTAAGCATCACCAGCCGCGCGCCGGCGGCCAGCACGCGCTCGAGTTCCTCGAGGGCCAGCCCCAGATCCAGGAGGGAGAGCGAGGCGGGCGCGAAGAGACGATCCCGATACGCGAAGCCCCAGTCCTCCTCGACCCAGCGGTTGTAGGCGCGCAGGTTCGCGAAGCATCCGGCGGCATCCTCGAGGAACTCGTTCTCGAAAAAGAACGACGAGAACATCACGCAGGCCTCGACGCCGAACGCATCGAGCTTCTCGAGGCGCGCGTCGCGGTCCCGGAAGGCGGGGTCCGCGTTCGAGGCGATCACCCGCGGCTCGGTCACGCCTCCGCCGGACCGCTCGGCCATCAAACGCCGAAGGTCTCCGGGCTCGAGGACGTAGTCGAGGGGCCGTCGGTCGAAGGTCAGCGGACGATCGCCCGCGAACCAACTCCGCCGCTCCTTCTCGTCGGTCCGGATATGGACGGCGCGGTCGGCGAATTTCACCTCGAGGTGCCGCGTACAGCAGTCGTCGGGCTCGTAGTAGTGCTGATCGAGGTCGACGATCGGGAACGAGAGCGAGGCAGGGTTCGTCATCCGGTCCTCCGGCAAGCTAGTAAGCGTCCTTCTCCGGATCGTAGGCCAGGGAGGGGAAGTCGAGGCGGGACGCGATCGGGAAGGCGGCGCACATGCCGTCCCCGATCTGCGCATAGCCCTCCATGCTCAGCGCCTCGCTCCACTGGACCATGTTCTTGTAGACGCTGCAGCGCTCCTCGTCGCTCAGCAGGCGCGGATCGCTCATCGCCCGTGAGACGACCCAGGGCTGATCGATCTGATCGCGCTCCATGCGGAGTCCGTCGTCCTGCGCCGTGTCGAAGACGATGTACTTCGGGTCCTTCGCCGCGAGCCCCCAGGGCTTCCACTCCGGGAGATCGCCCCCCTGCCCCTTTCCAGGCTGGTAGGTGTAGGCAAAGTTCGCCCAGTAGGAGCGCATGTGCTCCGAGAGGAGCGCCGCCGTCTCCCGGTCCTCGAAGAGGAAGCGATTCGCGTAGCCGAGGTCAGTCAGGCCGAAGACAAAGAAGAGCTCCATCGCGTGCGCCGCGCCGAGGAGCTTCGAGAGATCGAGCCCCATCACCGACGGCTCCTCGTCCCAATCGAAGCGGTAGCCCCAGACGTTGGCGCCCTGACTCTTCCGCATCGCCGCCAGCGGCTCGTCGGCGCCCATCGCGCGCCAGACCAACCCGCCGTACTCGCCCTCTACGTCGTACATGCGGAGATTCGAGAAGCCGCTGGGCAGGCCGAAGGTCGTCTCGACGTAGGGCGAGTCGAAGGCCACGAAGAGCTTCGACTCCTCGCGGTTCGTCCCCGCAATGAAGGGCACCGCGTTGTACGCCCCGGGACGGCCGAAGAGATCGATCGGTTCGCCCGCGCGCACTACGTGCCCGTCCTGGAAGATGTTCGGGACGATATACATGGGCATCGGCGCATCGCCCATCACGTCGACGAAGGGCTGGAGAAGCTGCGCCGCGCTGTGGCCGCGGAGAAACGTCTCGATCTCCCCGAGCGTCATCTCCGCCGCTGCGGCCTTCGCCGACGACCGGTCGTCCGCCCGCCCCGCTTGTCGAAGCAGCGCCACCAGCAGCTCCGACGACGAGCCGGGCAGCCCGGGCGCTTCCGGATCGTCGGTGTAGTGATCCGTCTCGTCCCGGGTCATCGAAGTCGGCGACCCGCTCTGGGCGATCGCCGCATGGAAGAGATCCTTCGCGAGCGGCGACACGAGCATCGAGAACACGTTCAAGCCCCCCGCCGACTCCCCGAAGATCGTCACGCGGCCCGGATCGCCACCGAACTGGGCAATGTTCTCCTGGACCCACTCGAGACCGCGGACGATGTCGAGGGTCCCGAAGTTGCCCGACGCGTCCTCCGGGCTCTCCGCGCTAGCGCGCAGCGCGTCGTGAGAGAGCCAACCGAAAAGGCCCAGGCGGTAGTTGATCGTGACCAGCACGACGCCGTTGTCCCGCGCCAGCGCGTGCGGGGGCATCATGTCGCCCGAGCCCAGCGTGTTGCCGCCGCCATGAATCCAGTACATGACGGGAAGCAGCGCCGCGCCCTCTTCCGCGACCGAGGCCGGCGCGAAGACGTCGAGGTAGAGACAATCCTCGGAGCCCTGGAAGGGGTCGCCGCCGAGCTGGGTACACATCGAGCCCGAGGCCAGCGCTTCCCGCGTCCCTTCCCACGCCGCGGGCGGGCGAGGTGCGCGCCAACGCAATTCGTCGATCGGCGGTGCCGCGAAGGGAAGGCCCTTCCAGGCGAGCACTTTCCCGTCGTCGATCGTGGTTCCGACGATCTGGCCTTGCGCGATCGTGCGCCGGGTGGCCGGCTCCGCGTCGAGGAGCCCTTCACCGCACGCGAGAAGCAGGAGCGCACCGAGGACGACGAAGGCTCCGCAGGCGAAGGACGGCGGGCGAAGGGAAAGAGGAAGCGCGAGAGGCAGGGAAGACCGGGACATACGACGACTCCTGGGGTGAGGCGCGCGATGCGGGGCCCGCGCAGGGACCGCGCGAACGGCGAACGACGCTAGCACACGGTGATCGAGCGGAGGGCGCGCGCGGTGCGCGCAAATCGTTACATTCGACATGCACGCACGCGGGAGCACACCATGGCCTGGGACTTCACGACCGACCCCGAATTCCAGAAGAAGCTCGACTGGATCAAGGACTTCGTCGACAACACGATCATCCCCCTCGACCTGCTCTGCGACGGGCTCGATCAAGCACAGCTCGACGCCCTCTGGGCCCCGCTCAAGGAAGAGGTCAAGAAGCAGGGACTCTGGGCGCCCCACCTCGAGCCGGAGGACGGCGGTCAGGGGATGGGCCAGGTCCACCTCGCGCTGATCCACGAGATTCTCGGTCGCCACTCCCTCGCGCCCGAGATGTTCGGTTGCCAGGGACCGGACTCCGGCAACATGGAACTGCTCGCCGTCGGCGCGACGCCCGAACAGAAGGAGCGCTGGCTCGACCCGCTCATCCGCGGCGAGGTCCGCAGCACCTTCTCCATGACCGAGCCCTTCACGGCGAGCTCGAACCCGACCGAAATGACCACGACCGCCGTACGCGACGGGGACGATTGGCTCATCAACGGCCACAAGTGGTTCGCGTCGAACGGCTCGGTCTCCGACTTCACGCTGCTCTTCGCCGTGACCGACCCCGACGCCCCGCCCCACCAGCGCGCGTCGATGTTCGTGGTGGAGAAGGGCACCCCCGGCATGACCGTCGTGCGCGACGTCGGTTCGATGTCCCACCCCCACGTTTCGGAGCCGGGCCTCCTCTACGATCGGATCGGCGGGCACTCGGAGGTCGTCTACGAGAATTGCCGGGTGCCGAACGAGAACCTCATCGGGGCGCCGGGCGAAGGATTCCTGCTCTCCCAGAAGCGACTCGGGGGCGGCCGGATCCACCACGCGATGCGTTGCATCGGTCAGGCCCAGTACGCCTTCGAGATGATGTGCGAACGCGCCGCCTCACGGCAGACCCGCGGTCGACCGCTCGGACAGATGCAGATGGTTCAGGACATGATCGCCGAGTCCTACACGCAGCTGGAAACGGCGCGGCTCGTCGTGATGCGCGCCGCCTGGCAGATGGATCAGGGCAAGGATCACGGTTCCAGCGCGCGAACCGAGATCTCGATGATCAAATACCTCGTCCCGAAGCTCACCCTCGAGATCATCGATCGCGCTATCCAGATCCACGGCGCCCTCGGCTACACGACCGACATGCCCCTCGAGCAGATGTACCGGCAGGGTCGCGCGCTGCGGATCGCCGACGGAGCGGACGAAGTCCACAAGCAAGCGATGGATCCACAGATTCTGAAGGAGGTCGACGCCGTCGAGGGCTGGCCCAGCGAGCACCTCCCCACCCGCCGCGAGGCGGCACGGAAACGGTTCGGCGACCTCGTCGAGGCGGCCCGAAACCGCCGCTAGGCGGCCCCGATTCTTCCGCCCGACGTCGAAATGACGCCGAGTCGGCCCGTCGGACGCCGCGCTCGATCTCGCCTATTCTCCCGCTCCGCCGCGCCGACCGCGGCCTACCGAGGATTCGAAGTGACCCCGAAGCGCCCCTCTTCTCCGACCGCCCTCCGCCGCTCGACCGGGCGACCGAACCTGGTTTCGGGCCCGATCGTCGCCGCACTCCTGATCCTCCTCGCGCCGACCGCCTTCGCGGACGACTCCGAAGAAGAGGGCTACTCGAACTACTTCGAGTTCCAGACCGGCACTTCCTTCGTCCCGAACCAGACCGTGAGCGGCAACGGCAGCGTGGGCAGCATCCAGCTCGACGAACCGGGCTGGCACGCAGGTGGCGCGATCGGCCGCCGCTTCACCGACATGATCCGCGCCGAGTTCGCCGTCTCCTACCGCGAAGCCGACGTGGACCAAGGCGGATTCGCGAGCGGTTCGCAGGCCGACGGCAAGTCCTCCCTGACCGCCATCATGATCAACGCCTACGCCGACTTCCCGATGGGCCCCGTCACGCCCTGGATCGGCTTCGGCATCGGTGGCGGCGAGTACAAGGTCGATGTCTTCCAGAAAACCAGGGGCACCTTCGACCTCGACGATGCCGACGCCGTCTTCGTCTACAACGCGATGGTCGGCGCCTCGGTTCCGCTGACGGACGTCGCGACGCTGAACTTCGGCTATCGCTACATCGCGATCGCCGGCGAGCAGGACACCAAAGCCGTTCTCGCCGGCCCCGGCTCTCCTTCGGTCGATCTGGACACCGAGTTCGACGCCCACGAAGCGATCATCGGCGTCCGCTTCGGCTTCTGAGGGTTCGCCTGGGGATGCTCGGCACAGCGGGCGCTTGGAGCGTCCGCCGCCGGAGCGTTCGGCGGGGCCAGTGAGCGCTTGTCAGGCGCCGAGGGCGCGGGCGAACTCGAGGGCGCGGTCTGCGAGAGGCACGGCCGAAGCGCCCAGGCTGCGTGCCTGATCGCTGTTCGCCGTACCGGCCTTCGCACGGCCGGCGATGCCAAACATGATCCCGGCGGTCCGGAAGAGATGGAACGCGAGGTACCAGTCGAGGTCGGAGATCCCGTCGCGACCGGTTCGCGCACAGTAGCCGGCGACGTACTCGTCCTGAGTAGGAAGCCCCGCCGCACGCAGGCCGGCCTCGTCGAAATCCTGGAAGGGGCTCGTCGGAAAGAGCCGCGCCGAAAGGTGATAGGTCACGTCGGCGAAGGGGTGCCCCAGGGTCGAGAGCTCCCAATCGAGCGCCGCCGCGATCCGGGGCTCGGTCGGGTGGAGCATCAGGTTGTTCAGCCCGAAGTCGCCGTGCACGATCGTCGTCGTTTCGTCCGCGGGGATGTTCTCCGGGAGCCACTCCATCAGCCGCTCCATCGACGCACAGCGCTCGTCGGGCTCCGCTTGCGAGGCCGTGTACTGCTTCGACCAGACGTGGACCTGGCGCGCGAAGTAGTTGCCCGGCTTGCCGTAATCGTCGAGGCCGACCGCCTGAAAGTCGACCCGGTGGAGGGCCGCGAGCACGTCAAGCTGGGAATCGTAGAGAGCCCGACGTTCGGTGGGCGTCCAATCCGGCAACGTCTGGTCGACGAGAATGCGTCCCTCGACCCGATCCATGACGTAGAACTCGGTGCCGATCACCGCCTCGTCGTCACAATAGAAACGAACGCGCGGCACGGGCACGTCCGTTCCGGCGAGGGCAGAGAGCACCCGGAACTCCCGATCTGTGGCGTGGGCGGAGGAGACGAGCTTGCCCGGCGGCTTACGCCGAAGGACCCAGGAGCGGGTCCCGTCCGAGAGCAGATACGTCGGATTCGACTGCCCGCCCACGAACTGCCGGACGTCGAGGATCCCCTCGAACTCCTCGAGCTCCGCGCGGAGGCAAGCCTCGAGACGCGGTACGTCGAGGGCGTGTCGAGGGTCGACCTCCTCGATCCCGGTTCGCAATGTCGGTCGGGCCGGCGGCATCGAAGGAGACCCCGGCCTAGACCAGCCAGTCCGGGTGACGGTCTTCGACCATCCGCCGGAGGCCGTCTTTCCACTCGACCTGCGCCGGGCCGACGAGCGCCTGCATCTTCGTGTTGTCCGTCTTCACGGACTCGATGGTTTCGTCGGTGTAGTCGAAGAGGGGCTCCACGCCGATCAGCTCGCCGAGATAGGTGCACCAGGTCTCGATCGCGACGTGCTCCTGCCCGCTCCAGTTGACGATCCGCGCCGGAACCGAGGCAGCCTGGACGAGCCCGGAGACCGTCCGGTTGATGTCGTCCTGGTGGAGGAGCGTGTACTCGGAGGGCTTGTTCGTGTGGACCGGGATCTTCACCCCGTTCTTCATCATCATCAGGTGGTAGTAGGGCCACCCTCCGTTCGATCCGTAGGGCGTGTTCAAGCGCGTGATGACCGTCGGGAGATCGAACTCCTTCGCCGCGAAGCGTGCGACGACCTCCGCGCCGATCTTCGAGAGGCTGTAGGTCGGCGCCATCACGCGGTGGTTGTCGCCAAGCGGGCTCTCCTCCGTGAAGGGATTGTGATCGTCGGCTTCGTAGACCCCCGTGGTCGAACACGCGAGAAAGCCCTTGGCGCGCCGGCAGTGGCTCATGAGGCGCCCCACCCCTTCACCGTTGGCGGTCAGGTCCGTCTCGAAGTCGGGCGTACGCGAGCAGGCAAAGTGGAGGACGTAATCGAAGTCCTCGGGCAGCTCCGAGAAGTCGCCGCTCCCGAGATCACTCTTCACGCAGGTGATCCCGGCCGCCTCGAAGGCTTCTTTCTTCGATTCGTCCGAAAAGCGCGAGGTCGCCCAGACCTCGTTGTCCTGGGCGAGGTGGTGGGCAACGGGTCCCGCGACCTGGCCGGTCGGTCCGGTGACGAGGATCTTCTGGTCCTTCACGGCATTCTCTCCTGAATGAGTCGATCGCGCGATGGTATCCGAACTACGCCGGCGCGGGCTGGCTGCCGCGGATCAGCTTCCCGCCCAGCACGCCGGTCGGCTCTCCGCCCTCGAAGGCCACCTTGCCGGACACGATCGTCTTCTCGTAGCCCGTGGCGCGCTGAACCAGACGCCGCCCGTCTGCCGGGAGATCGTAGACCACCTTCGGCGGATGGAGCGTCAGGCAGTCGAAGTCGATCACGTTCACGTCGGCCTTGTAGCCCGGCGCGAGGACGCCACGGTCGTAGAGCCCGACGAGCTCCGCCGTCTCCTTCGTCTGCATGCGCACGAGTCGCTCGAGCGGAAGCTTCTTCCCACGGGTCCGATCGCGCCCCCAGTGCTGGATCAGCGTGGTCGGGAAGCTCGCATCGCAGAGGACACCACAATGGGCACCGCCATCGGACAGACCGAAGACGGTGTGCGGGTGTTCGAGCATCTGCTCGACGTAGTCGAGGTTGCCGGGCAGGTAGTTGAAGAGCGGGTGGTAGAGGAGCGCCTGACCGCCGTTCTCGAGCATCAGGTCGTACGCGACCTCCTGCGGCGATCGGCCCTCCCGCTTCGCGATCCCCTCGACGGAGTTCTCGGGCGCGGGCTCGTAGTCGACCGGATCGGTCATCGGAAAGAGCTTGTGGAAGCTCGTCACGATCTCGCCGATGAGCGGGTTCGGCGCTTCCGCCTGCTCGACCTCTCCGAGGATCGCCGCGCGGACGCCGGGTCTGCCGAGGTTCTCGACCCGCGTCTCCAGCGGGAATGCTTCGAACTTCTCGAGATCGAAGATCGCGTCCCGGAAGGACGAGCAGAAAGAGAAGGGAGTGAGCGTCGCCGTCAGACCGAGAAGCACTCCCGTCGCGCGGGGGGGAACCTGCCCGCGCATCTCAAGCCCGTCTTCCTGGGCCTTCGTCACGGCCTCGAGGAGCTGGACCCACCCGTCGGGCCGCGCGTCCTGCTGCTCGACGGTGATCGAGCAGGGCCGCCCCGCGGCCTCCGCCATCTTCCGGAACATCGAAAACTCTTCCTCGAAGTCGTAGAAGTCGGAGATGCCTTGAAGGACTCCCTTGCCGGATTCGCGGAGCGCGGTCGCGATTCCCGTCAGCTCTTCCGCGTGGGCGGTGATCGACGGCGTGACCTTGCCGTCGACGTCGCGGTGCTTCTCCGTTCGCGACGTCGAGAATCCGAGGGCACCGGCGTCGATCGCCTCACGCACGACACGCTTCATGTCGGCGATCTCTTCGCGGGTCGCGACCTCGTGGGCCGGCCCGCGGTCGCCCATCACGAAAGCCCGGACCGCGCCATGGGGCACCTGGGTCCCGACATCGATTGCGAGCGGAGTCTTTTCGAGGGCGTCGAGGTACTCGGGGAAGGTCTCCCAATCCCAGTGGATGCCCGCGTGGAGCGCGGTTCCCGGGATGTCTTCGACGCCCTCCATCAGGCCGATCAGCCAGTCCCGCTGGTCCGCGTGGCAGGGCGCGAATCCGACGCCGCAATTGCCCGTCACGATGGTGGTCACACCGTGGTAGGTCGAGGGAGAGACGAAGGGATCCCAGGTGATCTGCCCGTCGTAGTGGGTGTGGGCGTCGACGAAGCCCGGCGTCACGATCTTGCCTGCGGCTTCGATCGTCTCGGTCTCCGCCCCGATCTGCGCGTCGTCGAGGGTCCCGACCGCGACGATGCGGTCTCCTTCGATCGCGACGTCCCCGTCGAAAGCGGGCGCGCCCGTCCCGTCGTAGATCTTGCCGTTCCGGATCACGAGGTCGTACATCGAACACTCCTCCTCTAGCGCTACGACTCGCAGCCGGCGCATTCTACCATCGGAGCGGGCGACTGCTGCGCGGAGCGGGGAACCGGGACGGGGCCCGATTGCCGGCCTGTTTCCGCGCGAGACGCCCCGCAGCTCCTCAGCAGATCTTCGAGAAGGACGTCGGCTCGATCCGGCGCCGCTCCCGCTCGGGGGCCACGCGCGCGAGCTCGGCGGTGAGCGTCGCGTCCACGAAATCGATCGGGAAAGCGTCGGTCGAGGCGGGTAATCGCCAGATCTCCACGAGGTCCATGACCGGGCCGACCACGTACTCGAAGCCGACGACGAGCGTCCCCTGCCCGGCGGCTTCGACGGCGTCCCGCTGCCGTTCGAGGAGCGCGCACGCCGCCGGCCGCTCGTTGCTACCGCAAGTCCGGACGTGGCGGACGAAGCGGTGGGCGGTCCCGTCGGTCGCGGCAACCTGCGCGTCGTCGACGCGCGTTTCCGACGAGTGGGGGAGATGGAGCGCGATGCCGCGGGTCTCCTCGATCTCGAGCGCGGCGAAGGTCTCGAGGGTCGCTTCCAGCGCCTCCCCGTCGACGCTGTAGCTCCGCATCGACGCCTCGATGTCCGCCATCGACGCATAGCGGTACAGCGCGAAGTCCTCGTTCGTGGGGCCATCGAGGTAGCGGAAGCCGGCGACGACCTCGAAGAAGTCGGAGGGCGGCGCGACGACGTAGCGCGCGTAGTAGTCCAGGAAGCGTGCGTGGGCTTCGGGCGTGAGGGGGTGGGTCCGGTGCCAGACGTCGATGTAGACGCTCAAGGCGCGATCAAACCGGACGAAGCACGACCAGCGGGAGCTCCCGCGGCGCGCACATCCGCTGATACTGACTCGTCGACGGGCTCATCGCGTCGAGCTTCGTGAAGAGCACCTCTCGCTCGTCCCCGCTCGCGACGTGGGCGTGGACCCGCCTCGTGCGACCGCGAACGCGGATCTTCGCGTCGGCGTTCGCGCGCACGTTGTGACACCAATGCGGATCGGTCGGCCCGCCCCCGTTGCTTCCGCGCACGACGTAGGTCCCATCGACCTCGAAATAGGGCAAGCCGCAGCGCCGCTTCTTTCCGGTCCGCGCCCCGGTCGTATAGAGCAGGAGCGTCGGGCTGTAGGCGATGCCGTTCGCGACCGCATATTGCTTCGTCATGAGCGAATACCCGGTCAGCCAAAGGAAGACCGTGTCGATCGCGAGGCCCCATTTGCCGCGGAGCAGGATCAGGTGGCGATTGCCACCGGAGGAGAACTCTTCCTTCTCCGCCGTGCTCTGCGGTCGTTCGTGGCTCGTGCTGCCCTCTTCCGGCAGGTTCCTCGAAGTCATGGCGTCCTCCCGCAAAGCGTCGACCGAACGGCGCGACGCGATCGCCTGTCAGGTTAGACAGGCGCGCAGGACCTGTCTATTCTGACAGCGAACGCCGAAAACGGGAGATCGCGCATCCATGGGGCTGTCGACGCGATTCCATCAGATGACGGACGCGATCCGGAAGATCCGCCGCCAACGAGCCGACCCCGAGGCGGTCGCGCCGGCGGTCCACGTCCTCGACGCGATCTCGATCTTCCTCGGTCGCGGGGACGCGACGATGCTCGGGCGGATGCAGGCCTCCGTGCTCGGTCGACGGCTGCTCGAGGATCGTCACGACGCGCTCGCCCTGATCGCGAATCGCGACCGGCTTCGCGGCCTGCCGGAGGGCAGCCTCGGTCGTCTCTACTGCACCTTCGCGGAGAGCCGCGAGCTCTACCCCGAGGTGCTCGCGAAGCAGGTCCGCGTCGCGCGAGTTGATTCGGGCGGCCTACTGCCCGACGCGTCCCCAGAGATCGCCTATCTCCACGACCGCTACCGCGACCTTCACGATCTCTGGCACGTGGTCACCGGCTACGGGACCGACATGGCAGGGGAACTCGCGATCGTGAACTTCCAGGCCGTCCAGGTCGGCTACCGCGCCATGACGATCTCGTCCTGGGTCCAGCTGCTCTCGATCGCCCTGCGAACCGGACGCTTCGACGTCCTCGTGACGGGCTTTCGCGGGCGTCGCCGCGGACGCCAGAGTGCGTACCTGCTCGCCGCGGACTGGGACCGGCTCCTCACGCTGCCCCTCGAAGAAGTCCGCCGCGAGCTCGGCATTCCGCCCCTCGCGCCCTATCGGCCGTGGAACCACCCCCAGCCGACGCGCGTCGAAGCGGCGGCCTAGCGGCGGAGCCGGACCTTCGCTCCGCCGCGATCGTCCTGCCCGACGGCGGGCCGCGACCGAATGGCCAGCACGCCGGTCCAGCCCGCCAGCAGCAGGAGCCCGATCGCCTCGCGCGGCTCCTCGTGACTCGTCTCGCGCATCTGGAAGGAAGTGAAGGCTTCCTCCGGTGCTTCCGGGATCGTCGCCGCGAGACTCGCGAACCAGCCCGCGAACACGATCGCCGCGGTCGCGTTGGCGCCGAAGGCTCGCCCGCCGATCGCGGCGTGCAACGAGAGCGCCGCCCCGAGGAGGTACGCGACGATCCAGGCCGCCGGGTCCGGATCGTTCCACTGGACCGCGGCGCCGAGCAGGAACAACCCGCTGAAGAAGAAGCAGAGTGCCTTCATCGTCTCCCCTTCACGCCTCGGCGACGGCACCGAACGCCAGCGCCGTCAGCCCCACCGTCGCGATCGCGCTCCCCAGGGCCACCGGCCCGAGATAGCGCCACCGTGCCCGATCGACGCCCTGCCCCGCCCGCCGGGCCGCGAATTCGTCGAGCAGCGCGAGCCCGGCCCAGCCAGCCGCCACCACCGCCAGGGTCGCGAGCCGCGGCAAGAGGAAGAGCGCCAGGACCGTGAGGCCGAAGCCAAAAAAGAGGCGTCCGCCGGGGCCGAGCGCGACGGGGACGAGCGCGGTCTCGGGCCGCCGGAAGGCCTCGGAGAGGGCGAGCTTCCAGACCCAGAGCGCCGGGAGCGCGACCAGAGACGCCAGGAGAACCTCGTTCCCGGGAACGAAGAGTTCGACTCCCTCCGCCCGAACGACCGCGCCTGCCACGACCACCGCCGGCCCCAGCGCGATTCCGACGAGTCGCGCGTACTCCTGCCCGCGGGCGAGCCCGTCGTTGTCCCAGCTGAAGCGGCCGGTCACTTCCGACCGAGGCCACGTCCGACCGTTCGGAAAGAGCCGCGGAACCGCAGCTTTGTACCGGGGGTACTCGTCGGGGAAGAGCGATCCGAGCGTCTGCTCTTCTCCCTCGATCGTGTCCCGGTAGGCGAGAAACCAGAGCAGCGCGAAGGGCAGCCCGATCCACGCGACGCCGATGACGAGGCAGATCCCGCCGTCGATCAGCGCGTTCGAGAGATAGAAGGGATTCCGGACGTAGCGGTAGGGGCCAGCCGTGATCAGCCTTCGGTTCTGCTCGAGGCACCCCTTCGACCAGAGGTGGAGGAAGGCTCCCGACAGAATCAATGCACCGCCGAGGGCGAGCCCCACGGCGGACGGCGCGCCGAGCACGCAGCCCACCGCGAGCAACCCTTTCCGCAGGTTCCGGCGTCCGATCCGCATCCCGGCCTCCGACTACTTCGGGGGCATTCGGATGCCGCCGTCGACGCGGATCGTCTCTCCGTTCATGTAGTCGTTCTGGAAGAGCTCGAGGACCATCGACGCGAGCTCCGGGCCGACGCCGAGGCGCTTCGGGAAGAGCACGCTCTGCCCGAGGTGGGCCTTGAACTTCTCGCTGCCCTCACCTTCGCCGTAGATCGGAGTATCGATCAGGCCGGGGGCGATGCAGTTCACGCGGATGCCGACGGCCGCGAGATCCCGCGCGATCGGCAGGGTCATGCCGACGACGCCGCCCTTGGAAGCCGAGTAGGCGCACTGGCCGATCTGGCCGTCGAAGGCCGCGACCGACGCGAGGTTCACGATCGAGCCGCGCTGACCGTCCTCATCGACCGGGTCCTGCTTCGACATCGCGGAGGCGGCGAGGCGCGTCACGTTGAACGTGCCGATCAGGTTGACCTTGATGACGAAGGAGAAGTTATCGAGGTTGAAGGGGTTGCCCTCCCGATCGACGGTGCGGCCTGCACTGCCGAGACCCGCGGAGTTCAGGACCGTGCGGAGGGGGCCGAGCTCGAGCGCCGCGTCTACCGCCGCCTGGGCCTGAGCCTCGTCGGAGACGTCGGTCTTGACGAAGACGCCCCCGAGCTCCTCGGCGACTGCCTTCCCCTTCTCTTCATTGAGGTCCGCGATCACGACGCGGCCGCCGAGGGACGCGACGTGCTTGGCGGTGGCGAGGCCGATGCCCGAAGCACCGCCGGTGATGATCGAAGAAGTGGCGTTCAGATCCATGACGCGCGAGGACTCCTGGTCGCCGCGACGATTGGCGCGCGGCGTTTGGCAAGGCTGTTGGGGGGGGCCGGGGCCCCGGAGCGCGCGGAGGATAGGCGCTCGTCTCCACCTTGTGTAGCGGCGCAGAGAGAACTCGGAGGCCGCCCGGTCGCCGCCGATCGCTTCCCTTTCGAATGCCTCGTCTGCGACGGGAGGCTACGAGTCGGCCCCCACCGTTCGCCTCATGACCGCTTCCGGGCACACTCGCTTCCAGCGCAGCGCGGGTCACGCGCCCGTCGGGCCCAGTACATCTTCCCGACCCGCGCATAGAACAAGCTCGCATCCTCCGGCATCCTCGCCACGCCTCCCTGGAGGTCGGCCCTCGAGGTCTGCATGACGAACAGAAGGCCGGAGAACAACCCACCGACGCCGTCGACCATCTGGCACGCCACCCTCAGGCCGAGACCGGCCGAGCCCCGACAGGTCGGCCTGGCCCCTGAAACGCAAAACGCCCCGACCCTTGCAGGGTCGGGGCGTTCAGGACGCGGCCGGGTCGCCGGATCAGCCGTTCATCGCGATCAGCGGGGCGATGAGCAGCGAGACGACGCTCATCACCTTGATCAGGATCGCCACGCCGGGGCCGGAGGTGTCCTTGAAGGGGTCGCCGACCGTGTCGCCGATGACCGCGGCCTTGTGGGCCTCGGAACCCTTCGGATGCCCCTCGAGGCCGCCCGCTTCGATGAACTTCTTGGCGTTGTCCCACGCACCGCCGGCGTTCGCCATGAAGAGCGAGAGCGAGGCACCGACGGCCACCGCGCCGGCGAGCATGCCGGCGAGAGACGCGGGGCCGAGCAGGAAGCCGACGAGGACCGGCGCGAAGATCGCGACGGAGCCGGGCAACACCATCTGGCTGAGCGCGGCCTTCGTCGCGATGTCGACGATCGCCGTGCCGTCGGGATCGGCCTTGCCTTCGCGGAGACCGGGGATCTCGTTGAACTGCCGGATGATCTCGTCGATGATCGACTGGGCAGCGCGGCCGACCGCGGTCATCGTCGATGCGCCGACCGCGTAGGGCAGACACGCGCCGATGAGGAGACCGATCAGGATCGGGGCCTCGTCGAGCTTGAGGACCATCGCCTCCATGCCCGACATGACGCGCACGTGGTTCACCTCGAGGATGAACGCGCTGAAGAGCGAGAGCACCGTGAGGGTCGCCGAACCGATCGCGAAGCCCTTGCCGATCGCGGCGGTGGTGTTGCCGACCGAGTCGAGCTCGTCGGTGATGTCGCGAACCTCGGAGCCGAGCTCGCTCATCTCCGAGATGCCGCCCGCGTTGTCCGAGATCGGACCGTATGCGTCGACCGTCATCACGATCGCCGTCCCTGCGAGCATGCCGACGGCGCCCATCGCGATGCCGTAGAGGCCCATGCCCTCGGGCATGACCAGGTTCGCGATGAAGCCGACGACGGCGACGATGAAGAGGGAGACGACCGTCGACTCCATGCCAACGGCGAGGCCGGAGATCACGCCGGTTCCGGCGCCGGTCTTCGACGACTCGGCGACGCGCTCGACCGGGCTCCACGCAGTGTAGAACTCGGTGATCAGCCCGATGATGGCGCCACCGATGGCGCCCGCCGTGATCGCCCAGGTGACCGCCTGGGAGACGTTCAGCATCGGCATGATGACGAAGGACACGATCGAGATGATGATCGAGGGCACGATCAGCGCCGCTCGAAGCACCATCGCCGGCGAGTTCTGGCGAAGCGCGCGGGCGATGAAGATGCAGACGATCGAAACGGCGAGGCCGACACCCGAGAGGAAGATCGGAAGCGTGACCGCCATGGCGCGGGTCGCGGTATCCGACATCGAGGCGTCCGTGAAGAGGCCGTTGATGTAGGACGCGTCCGCGGTCAGGCCGATGGCCATCGCAGCGACGACCGCCGCCACCAGGGACTCGTAAATGTCGGCGCCCATGCCGGCGACGTCGCCCACGTTGTCACCGACGTTGTCGGCGATGCCGCCCGGGTTTCGCGGATCGTCTTCCGGGATGCCCTCGACGACCTTGCCGGCGATGTCCGAGCCGACGTCCGCGGCCTTGGTGTAGATGCCGCCGCCGATGCGCGAGAAGAGCGCGATCGAGGACGCGCCCACCGCGAAGGAGTGGAGAACCGTCGCGAGGTGCGGGTCGTTCGCGTAGATCGAGTAGAGGATCGCGAGACCGAGAACCGCGGTCGCCGCGACGAAGAGCCCCATCACGGCGCCGCCGTCGAGGGCGGTCAGGAGCGCGTTCGGCTTGCTGCCCTCGCGGGCCGCCTGACAAGTCCGGACATTCGCGAAGGTCGCCGCCTTCATACCGACGAAGCCCGAGAGAAGCGACAGGAAGGCACCGAAGAGAAAGCAGCCACCGGCCAGGAGGCCCATGCCTTCGCCCTGTCCGTTGAACGCGAAGAAGAGGAACGCGAAGACGGCCACCGAGTAGACGGCGAGTACGCGGTACTCGCGCACAAGGAAGGCCATCGCGCCTTCGCGGATGAACCGAGCGATCATGTTCATCGTGTCGTTGCCTTCCGGGAGAGCCTTCACCCGGAAATAGAAGAACACCGCGACCACAAGACCGACCACGCTCGCGCCGAGCGAGACGTTCGTCAGTTGTCCGATCAATTCATTCATCTTCGATTCCGTCCTCTTGGATTATTCGCCCCGGGCCGATTCGCTCGCGCGGCTCGGGGAGCCGGCGGGAGGTGGCCCGTCGCATCGTGTGCCCATCATCCGGTGCGGATAGGATCCGAACTCGGCTGCGGCTTCGTCCTGCTCAGATGTTCGGTCCTGCCCGGCTTACGCCGAATCCGTGAGCGTGACGAGTCCGACCGGAGGCTCCGGCCCTCGACCCCTTGCTTCGTGAAGCCCTGGGTCTCTCGGCTCCGAAGCGTCGGAGCACGCGACCCACTCACTGGGGGGCAGTCGGATCCCCCGTCCCGTCGCACGTGGTCGAAAGGCCCGACCTGGCGCCAGCTCCGAACGCCGCTCCGAAGCCCGGCAGGCGGCGCGGAGTGGGTCGGGTCCGGCCCGAGGGACGAGCCGAACGCCGCTCACCTCGTTCGGGCTCCATGGCTGGATCCCGGGCGAGGACACGGGCGCTCGATCGGCGCTGCGGGAGAAAGATCCCGGGCGGTTGAGTAGCGATTCCCGCGGGCCCCGGCAACCAAATCACCCGGATTTCCGGGGCGTTGCGGGCAGCCCGCGCGAGTGACTGAGCCCTCCCCGACCCCGGGCGGTGAGGCGCCGGGAGAGCCCCCCTCGCGCCTCGTGAGGGGGTAAGGCCTCGGGCGCCCCACGCTAGGGGGCCGGCAAGACGACCTTGCCCTGCGTATCCTCGCGCTGTGTCTGCCCCGATCCATACCGTTCGCAATGCCGAAGCCCTCGCGGGCGCGGCCCGCTTCTCGCGGGCGCTCGACGCCGCGGGGACCCCGACCCGCGGTGCCGTTGCCTGCCTCACCGCGAATACGCCCGAGACCCTCTCGGCCTATCGCGGCGCCACCTGGTCCGGACGTCGCTACACCCCCCTCTCGGGGCGCTGGCAGGCCGAGGACGTGGACTACGTCGTCGGCAACTGTGAAGCGGACGCTTTGGTGGTCGATGCGCGCTACGCGGACCTCGTCGCCACGGCCGCCGAGCGGGTCGCCCCCGAGCGGCGCTTCGCGATCGGCGGGGCGATCCCGGGCTTCCGCGCCTGGTCCGACGTCGAAGCCTTCTCAGGCGACGCGTACGAGCGCCCCCTGGCCGGGGAGAACATGCTCTACACGTCCGGAACGACCGGGCGGCCGAAGGGCGTCCTCCGGGCGAATGCCGCCGAGGGGCCGCCCCCGACGCTGACGGCCGCTGCCGGCGCTGCCATGATGCGCGCCTTCCTTCCGGGCGGCGCCTCGGACGGAGTCCATCTGGTGGCGGCGCCGCTCTATCACGCGGGCCCCAACACCTACTGCGATGGCGCGCTCGTGCTGGGCGCGGATGTCGTCTTGATGGAGCGATTCGATCCCGAGCGCTTCCTCGCGACGGTCGAAGAGACCGGCGCGACTTCGACCTTCCTCGTCCCGACCCATTTCGTGCGGCTGCTCCGGCTGCCCGAAGACGTCCGGCGTCGATATGACGTGTCGTCTCTCCGCCTGGTCTGCCACGGCTCGGCGCCGGTCTCGATCCCGGTCAAGCGGGCGATGATCGAGTGGTGGGGCCCCGTCCTCTACGAGTTCTACGGCGGGACCGAAGGCGGCGGCGCGATGATCGGACCGGAAGAGTGGCTCCGGAAGCCCGGCTCGGTGGGTAAGCCGCGGCCCGACGTCGAAATGGCGATCCTCGACGATGCGGGCGATGAGGTCACGGCGGGGACCGAGGGCACCGTGGCCTTCGCCCTCGACGAGACGCCCTTCGAATACAAGGACGACGCGGACAAGACCGCCGAGGGACGCGTAAAGCCCGGCTGGTTCACGATGGGCGACATCGGATACGTCGACGAGGACGGCTACCTCTTCCTCTGCGATCGCCGCGCCGACGTGATCATCTCCGGCGGCGTCAACATCTACCCGGCGCAGATCGAGAGCGTGCTGCTCGAACGCCCGGAGATCGCCGATTGCTGCGTCGTCGGCATCCCCAATGAGGAATGGGGCGAGGAAGTCCGCGCCGTCGTCCAATTGGTCGAGGGGACGGCGCCGTCCGAAGCGACTGCGGAGGCGATCCTCGCCCACTGCGGCGCCCATCTCTCGGGCTATCAGGTGCCCCGCAGCCTGGACTTCGACGAGGCCCTCCCCCGGACGGAGACCGGGAAGCTCGCGCGCCGCTCGATCCGCGGACGCTACTGGGAAGGCCGCGCCTCGCGCGTCTAGCGCGCCTTTCTGCCCGGGGGCGGGGCCCCGTTGCCGGGGTTTCCTCCCCGCGCCCCCCCCGCCGGAGAGGGAGAACGAACGACACGGGCGGCTCCGTCCGAGAGCGCTGGGAACCGGCGCCATCGACGGGCGGGGGCAGATGGTCGATGCTCCGACTCGTGCAGAAATATCGAAAGCCTCTTCTCTACTTCCTCTCGTTCCAGCTTTGCATGGCCGGCTTCATGCACCTGCTGAGCCCGGATTTCTTCGTCGCGATCATTCCGAAGGGTCTGCCCAACCCGGAATGGTTGAACGTGATCTCGGGTCTCTTCGAGATCGTGATCGGGGTCTACCTCCTCGAGCCGAAGACGCGGGTGCTCGCCGCATGGGGCGCGATCGCGCTCGCGATCGCCGTCTTCCCGGCAAACGTGAACATGCTGCTCGAGAACATCGGCCCCGAGGGTCCGGGGACGGGCGACCCGTTCGTGAACTGGGTCCGGCTCCCCTGGCAGGGCGTCTTCATCCTCTGGGCCTGGTGGTACACGCGCCCCGATCCCGAAACGGACCAGGGCTAGTCGCGTCCATGCACTCCCCGATTCGTGCCGCCCTCGGCGGCCTCCTCTCGATCGCCTGGACGTTCGTCGCGCCGACCGCATCCGCCGACCTCGTCGAGATCGACAAAGCCGAAGCGGAATGCCTCGCCCTCGCCATGTACTTCGAAGCCCGGGCGGAGGGACGCGAGGGAATGCGCGCGGTGGGGCACGTGATCCTCAATCGCCGTGACGACGCGCGCTTCCCGGAAACCGTCTGCGGCGTCGTCCACCAGGGCGGCGAAGGCCGCGGCTGCCAGTTCTCGTGGTACTGCGACGGGCGCAGCGACGTTCCCACCCATCGCCGCGCCTGGCGCTCCGCCGGGGCCCTCGCCTACCAGCTCCTCTCCGACCGCCTCGAAGACACGACCGGCGGCGCTCTCTTCTACCACGCGACCTGGATCGACGTCCCCTGGAAGCGCCCCCGCGAAAAGACGCGGGTGATCGGGCAACACGCCTTCTACCGTTAGGCGGTGGAGATGGCCCCGAGAGCGCCCAGGGCCCCGAAGAAAAGCGCCTACTTCGTCAGCGCGAGCAAGACCCCGGCGGCGACTGCCGACCCTAGGACGCCGGCGACGTTCGGTCCCATCGCGTGCATCAACAGAACGTTGTGAGGATTCGCTGCCTGTCCGACCCGGCTCACGACCCGCGCCGCCATCGGGACTGCCGAGACACCCGCCGCGCCGATCAACGGATTGATCGGATCCTTGGACAAGAGGTTCATCAGCTTCGCGAGGAGCACGCCCGAGGCGGTGCCGATCGCGAACGCAATCAGTCCGAGCGCCAGGATCCCCAGCGTCTCCGGCGTCAGGAACTTGTCCGACGCGAGTTTCGACCCGACGGCGAGGCCGAGCAGGATGGTCACGATGTTGATCATCTCGTTCCGCGCGGCCCCGGCGAGCCGATCCGCGACGCCACACTCGTTCAGCAGATTGCCGAACATGAGGGCTCCGACGAGGGGCGTCGCGTCGGGAATCAGCAGCGCACAAAGGATCACGACGACGATCGGGAAGGCGATCCGCTCGGCCTTCCGGACCGGACGGAGCTGGGCCATCCCGATCTTCCGCTCTGCTTCCGTCGTCAGCAATCGCATGATCGGAGGCTGGATGATCGGCACGAGGGCCATGTACGAGTACGCGGCGATCGCGATCGCGCCGAGCAGGTCCGGGGAGAGACGGCTCGCCAGAAAGATCGCGGTCGGTCCGTCGGCGCCACCGATGATGCCGATCGCGGCCGCGTCGCCGAGATCGAAGTCGATGCCGTCCACCAGGTTGGAGAGCGCAATCGCGCCGAGGACCGTCGAGAAGATCCCGAACTGGGCGGCGGCCCCGAGGAGCGCGGTCTTCGGGCGAGCGAGCAGCGGCCCGAAGTCGGTGAGGGCCCCTACGCCCATGAAGATCAAAAGTGGAAAGAGCCCATTCGCGATCCCGCTGTCGTAGATGATGCCGAGGAAGCCTTCGGGACCCGCGATGTCCGCGACCGGCACGTTGGCGAGCAGCCCGCCGAAGCCGATCGGGACGAGCAGGAGGGGCTCGAAGCCCCGTCGGATCCCCAGGTACAGGAGCAGAAGACAGACGGGGAACATCACGAACTGACCGATCGACGTGAGGTTCGCGATCCCGGTCGCGGCCCAGACCTCCGCGAAGGTCTCCATCAGGCGAGCTCCACGAGTCCGTCGCCGACGGCGACCGTCTGGTCCTTATCGACGAGGATCCGCGCGACGCGACCGGCGCGGGGCGCCTTGACTTCGATCTCCATCTTCAACGCTTCGAGCACCAGCAGCACCTGGCCCTCCGCGACTTCCTCCCCCTCCGAAGCGCCCCGCCGGAGGACCTGACCGGCGAGCTCCGCGGCCACGACGGCCCCGGCCGTCCCCCCCGCCTTCCCCAGCTGCGTCGACGAGGCGTCGGCGATCGCGTAGTGAACGACGCGACCGTTGACCGTCGCGTGCCCGTTCTCGAAGGCCACGTCGTAGCGACGGCCGCCGATGTCGACGGCGTAGGCGGTGGCGGGCTCTTCGCTCGCGGCCACGCTTTCGTGCTCGACCTTCCGTACCCCGTCCGGCCGCTCGCCTTCGAGGAAAGCGAGGCCTTTGTCACCGAGGGCGGAGGCGATGAAGATCGATTCGTCGGTCACTTCGAGGCCGCGCGCTTCGAGGGCGGCGCGCGCCGGAGCGATGCCCTTCGCCGGGTCCTCGTCGTTGATCTCCCGCGGATCGCGGGTCGTCGGCTCAAGCCCGAGCTGCTCGCTTGCGAGTCGGACCACGTCCGGATCCGGCGGAACCGGTGTCTTGCCGAAGTAGCCGAGCACCATCTTTCCGTAGCCCTCGGCGATCCGTTCCCACGGACCGAGCACGACGTTGTTGTAGGCCTGCTGGAAGTAGAACTGGGAGACCGGCGTGACCGAGGTGCCGAAGCCCCCCTTCTTCACCGCGTCGGTCATCGCTTCGATCACTTCGGGGAACTGATGAAGCGTTCCGGCATCCCGCATCATCTGCGTATTCGCCGTCAGCGCTCCCCCCGGCATGGGCGCATACGGAATCAAGGGTTCGACCGCCGTCGCCTCCGGCGGCACGAAGTAGTCCTTCATCGTCTCCTTGAAGACCGCCTCCGCCTCCCGGACCTTGTCCACTCCGATCTCGTCGACGTCGTTCCCGAGGACGTAGTCGGTCCCGCGGAGCGCGTGCCACATCACGATGAAGTCGGGCTGGGACGTTCCCCCGGAGACCGGCGCCATCGCCAGATCGATTCCGTCGGCGCCCGCGTCGAGGGCCGCGATGTAGGCGCTGACCGAGACGCCGGCGGTTTCGTGGGTGTGCAGCCGGATGTGGACGTCGTCGCCCAGGCGCTGCCGCGCGAGCTTGATCGTGTCGTAGACCTTCGCAGGACAGGCGGTCCCCGAAGCGTCCTTGAAACACAGCGAATCGAAGGGCACCCCGTCGTCGAGGATCGACTCGAGGGTCTGCATGTAGAACTCGGGCGTGTGTGCCCCCGAGCACCCGGGCGGCAGCTCCATCAGCGCGATCACCACCTCGTGTTTGAGGCCGGCCTCGGCGATGCAGCGCCCGGAATACGACAGGTTCCGCACGTCGTTCAGGGCATCGAAGTTCCGGATCGTCGTCATCCCATGCTTCTTAAACATCTTCGCGTGCAGATCGATGATGTCCGAGCTCTGGGAGTCGAGGCTCACGACGGAGACGCCGCGGGCGAGGGTCTGCAGATTCGCGTCCGCGCCCGTCGTCGCCCGGAAAGTGTCCATCATGTCGAACGCATCTTCCTGGCAATACAGGTAGAGCGACTGGTACCGCGCACCGCCCCCGGCCTCGAAGTGGGTGAACCCGGCCTCGACCGAGGCTTCGAGCGCGGGCAGGAAATCCGCCGTCTTCACGCGCGCCCCATAGACGGACTGAAAGCCGTCACGGAATGCGGTGTTCATCACGTTGATCAGCTTCTTCTGCGTCAAGACGATGCCCCCCCTTCGAGCCGCCGCGCGTGCGCGATCGCGATCGCGAGGGCGACCTCGTCGTCGTCCGCAGGCGGCGCGGCGCCGGTCGCCTCGTCGGCGAAGCGACCCGAGAAAGCGGAGAAGAAGGCCGCCTGCGCAGCCATGACGGCGACGAGGACCGTCAGAAAGCCGAAGACGGTGACCATCCCGACTGCCATCAGTCGGATGCCATCGGCGAGCATGCGGCGTGCCCTCCACGATCGTGCCTCGACCGGAAATCCCGGACCGGGCGAGTGAACCTGCTTCGTGGGGGGGTAAGCGGAACGTGCGGGAAAACGACCCGGCCCTCCAACCAGCAGAGGACGCCATCAGTGTAGACTATCTCTCGTCGGACCTCGCCCCGTGGACGCTCGAAAGTGTCGCTCGGAGGGAACGTCCGATCAGGAGGAGAGCTGATGAGTGATGCACGATCGACCCGACGAACCTTCCTGACCGGCGTTGCGGCGATGGGCCTCGCAGGCAGGACGCTCCTCCGCAGCGGAGACGCCGCCGCCGCGGTGCACGCCGCGAAGAAGGCGGCGGGCAGCGCGACCGCCCTCCCCGATCCGGGCCACCGCCCGCTCGGACGCACCGGCTTCACGGGCAGCCGGCTCGTCTTCGGCTGCGGCGCCGCCCTGGCACGTCGACGTCGGGACGACATGCTCGAAGCCGCCCTCGAATCGGGGATCAACGTCTTCGACAACGGCACCCGCCGCTACTACAACGACGCCGAGACGAACCTCGCGCCCTTCCTCGCCCGCCACAAGGCGAAGCGCGACGAGATTTTTCTGATCTCGAAGGCCATGACCTACGTCGAAGTCGGCCCGGACGACCCGATCAGCGTCGCCGAGGCGCGCGACGGCGCCGAGACCTGGCGCGGCCTCATGGACCAGAGCCTGCGGGAGCTCGGCGTCGATCACGTGGATGCCTACTACGTCATGGCGGCCCACAACCCGAACCTGGTGAAGAGCGAAGAGATGCGCCGGGCCTTCGAGGCGGCGCGCGACGCGGGCAAGGTCAAGTACTGGGGGCTCAGCACCCATCAGAACGCCCAGAACGTCCTCGAAGCAGCGATGGAGACCGGCGCCTACCACCTCGCGCAGATCGCGATCACCCCCGCCGGCTGGTACGACTGGGCCGACAAGAACATCCTGCCGGGCAGCGCATCGATGAAGGACTTACGCCCCTTCCTCGACCGGGTCCGCGAATCCGGGATCGCATTGATCGGCATGAAGGCCGGTCGCTATCTCGCGGGGCGGAAGTTCCTGGGCTGGGGCAAGCCGGACGCCTTCGACGACCTCTACGAGGCAGACTTCCTTGCGAGTGGGCTGTCTCCGTTCCAGCGGAGCTACGCCTACGTCCTCGCCCACGGACTCGACGCGGTGAACGCCGACATGCAGAGCTTCGCCCACCTCGAAGAGAATCTCGCGGCGGCCGCCACGTCGACGAAGGCTTTCGCCTAACGATGCAGGCCGCTACCTCGTGACGATTGCTCATCGGTGATCCGCGACAACACGACGACCGGGATCTTCCGGTTCGTCGCTCGCGCCTGATAGGCCGCAAAATTCGTGTAGGTCGCAGCCATCCTCTCGAAGAGCTTGTCCCGCTCTTCGCCCTCCGCCTCGCGCGCGATCCGATCTTCGACGCCGGCGCGCGTCTGTACGACGACCCGCGGATCGGATTTGAGGTTGTGGTACCAGGCCGGGTGATGGGGCGCGCCGCCCTTCGAGGCGATGATGACCATGTCGTCGCCTCGGTACATGAAGGCGAGGCTCGCCTTCCGCGGCTTGCCGGACTTCGCCCCGGTGGTCGTCAGGAGCACGGTGTTCCCGGGCGGCCCCATCGAAAGCCGCCCCTTCGAGAGCGGGATCAGGATCGTGTCGATCCGCCGACAGACCACGTGGTAGAAGATTCCGCCGATCTTCGACGAACTCGCCGCCGTGCCCCAGCGCTCGAGCGTATCTGCGACACCTGCCATTCCGATTCCCCTCACGTTCGCCCCCCGCCCTCGGAGATCCCTCGGGTGGGCACTTCGAGCATACGAAATCCCAGGTAGACTCGCGGCTCGCCCGAATCCGCCGCGCCCTCGGAGATCCGACCCCATGTCCACGTCCGTCGCAGAGCCCGCCTACCCGTCTGGCGTCCAGCTGACGGTGTTCGACGAGAAGTTCCGGGAGGACCCCTATCCGGCCCTCGCCGAGACGCGCGAGAAGGCCCCGATCCACTTCGCTGACGACATGAAGTCGTGGGTCTTCCTGCGCCATTCGGACGTGTTCAAGATCCTTCGCAACCCGGACCACTGGAGCGATCCCCGGCGCGCGAATCCGGAGAGCTTCTTCTTCAAGGCGCTCGGCGGCGAGACAGGGGAAGAGCCGTCGATGCTCCTGATGGACAACCCGGGCCACCGCCGCCTGCGCGGACTCGTCAGTCAGGCCTTCAAACCGAAGGCGATCGAGACTTGGCGCGAGCGCGCGCGGACCGTCGCGCGTCGCCACGTGGAAGCGATCGAAGACGACGAGTTCGATCTGATCCGTGCCGTCGCGAACCCCGTCCCGACCGTCGTCATCGCGGAGCTCCTCGGGGTCGACCCCGGTCGACACGAGGACTTCAAGGTCTGGTCGGATGCCGTGATCAAGACGGCTTTCACGCCCTTCGGCGCTCCCGACGATCTGGCCCGGGCCGAGGTCGCCCGCGAGAAGCTGTCAGCGTTCTTCCTGGAGGAGATCGAAGCGCGCCGGGCCCACCCGGCGGACGACCTGATCACGGCGATGATTCGTGCCGAAGAATCCGGGGACAGCTTGAGCGACGACGAGATCGTCCTGCAGTGCAATCTGCTCCTGCTCGCGGGCAACCTCACGACCAGTGACCTGATCGGAAACGCGGTCATGGCCCTCGTCCGGAACCCCGCACAGCAGACGCTGCTCCGCGAGGATCGCAGCCTGATGAAGAACGCGGTCGAAGAGGTCCTCCGCTACGACTCGCCGGTCACGAACTCCGGACGAATCGCCCACACGGATTTCGAGTACGAGGGATTCCAGATCAAGCAGGGCGACGCCCTGGGCGTCTCGCTCGCCTCGGCGAATCGGGATCCTGCGGTCCACCCCGCCCCCGACACCTTCGACATTCGACGCGAGCGCATCCTGCTTCAGTCCTTCGGCGGCGGTCGCCACTTCTGCCTCGGGGCCCATCTTGCGCGGCTCGAGGCCGCAGAGACCCTCGACGCCCTCCTCGACCGATTCACCGGTCTCGAGATGGGATCCGGGCCCCATGAGTATGCCGCCAACCCGAGCTTCCGCGGCCTGTCGACGTTCTCGGTTCGCGTAACCCGTTAGGCCACCGAAAGCAAGCCATCAGCGGGGGCGGGCCAAGAAAGCCCGCTCCGCGGAACGGGCCAGCCCCACGCATCGGACAGCTCCGGCAGACAGCACCTCGTTTTCTCCCCGCACCTCCGGCGGTTCGCCCGAGAGGAAGAGCGTCGCTCGATCCAGCCGCCGCACTCTTTCGGCCCACGCGAACGACGCGTCGAGGAGCNCGACTGCGATCANCCNGCGCGCATCGCGTGGCGACCCGCTGCCCGCCCGAAGAAGGAGCCGTCNCCGAGCGACATCCCACTGCTGTAGCCCTGNTTGGCGACGCCGCTCGTCGTGCGCCCCGCCGCGTATAGCCCCGGNATCGNTTCGCCGGCGCCCGTCTGNACGCGACCGTGCGGATCGATCCAGAGNCCACCCAGCGTGAACGCCGAATAGACGAAATTCTCCGTCGAGAGATCGATCACGCCGAAGGGCGGGTTCACGATCGGGGCAAGCCAACGGGCCCCCTTGTGGAAGAGCGGATCCTCGCCCCGGGCCGCATGTTCGTTGTAGTAGGCGACGGTCTGCACGAGCGCGCCGGAGGGAAGACCGAGCTCCGCCTCGACCTCTTCGATCGTCTCCCCCGCCGCGGCGACCTCGACCGGGAAGTTCTCCGGCCGGGCGAAGTGCTCGTCGTCGACGAGGAGATAGACCCGCCCCGATTGATGCAGCAGCGCATATTCGCCGAGTCGGCCGAAATAGACGTCCTCGTTCAGGAAGCGCTGCCCCTGGGCGGTCAAGCAAATGCCGAAGCGGAGATCGTTCGGCGGGAAGACGGCGAGACTCACGTCTCCGGTCTCCATCCGAATGGCCTCCCCTCCGGCGGCGACCCCCAGCTGGATCCCCGAGCCATCGTCGGTCTCCGTGCCGACCTTGTATTTGCACGCCTGCAGGAGCGGCGCGTAGCGCCGCACCATGTCGTCGTTGTAGATGAAGCCACCGGCCGTCAGGACGAGCCCCTTGCGCGCTCGGATGCGCTGCCGCCCCTCGACGGTATGCGCGATCGCCCCGACCACACGGCCATCGCTCGCCTGCACGAGCGATTCGACGCGGCTTCCGAATGACGTACGAACGTCCGCCGCCTCCGCCGCGCCGATCAGCGTATTCATGAGGAGCGCGCCCTTGTCGCGCACGGTCCGAGGGGCGTGGCCTCGGGGCGCCGGCGTCGCGATCTCGTTGAAAGGCCACGCATCCTCGCTTCCGGAATAGACGAGGCCGTCGTCTGAATGGAAGGGCTCGTGGGCGCCGGGGAAGAAGCTCTCCCGATACGGCACCCCTTTGTCCAGGATCCAGTCGAAGTGGGCCACGCTTCCTTCGCAGTAGGCCTGAATCAGCGCGGCGTCGGGCTCGGGTCCGCAGGCAGCCATCATGTACGCGTACATGTTCTCTGCCGAGTCTTCGTAGCCGAGCGCCTTCTGGAGTGCGGTCCCGCCGCCGCAATACAGGAAACCGCCGGAGTTGACCGAGGTGCCCCCCCCGCCGCCCGAGCGTTCGAGCACGAGGACGTCGCCGCCTTCGAGGCGTGCTTCGAGGGCGGCGCAGACCCCCGCGCAGCCGTACCCGACCACGACGACGTCCGCCTCGGCGTCCCAGCTCGTGACGTCCCGTTCGTCGACCCGAAACTGCGGTTCCTCACTCATCCTTCGTCCCCTCCCTGGGGAGGCTCCTCCCCCGCCCGAACACGGTAACAGCCTGATTCCCCAAGGAACTCCGGTCAATCACTTGGCGAAGCCACCCCCGGGTGGCCTAGAGTCGATCGCCGTGACGAGCGGCCTGTGACACCCGTTCAGGCCCACCCCGATTACCCCCCGACGGCGGCGACCGCGATGGCGGCGGCGACCTCTGCGGGCGAACGACGGAGCACCCCCGTGTCCGAAGAAACTCTCACCATCAAGCCCTACCTGAAGGCACCCGCCGGCGAGGACCCGTACCTCGAAGGCCAGAAGTGTAGCGAGTGCGGCGCCATCTCCCTCAGGAAGCGGATGGCCTGCGGCGCCTGCGGCGCGCGCGACTCGTATGCGCCGGTCAAGCTCGCCAACAAGGGGACGCTCCACTCGTTCTCGATCATCCACCGGGCCTTCCCGGGCATCGAAGTCCCCTTCGTCTCGGCGATCGCCGATCTCGAAGGCGGCGGCACGATCAAGACCAACCTGGTCGGCATCGAGCCCGACCCGGAGAAGATCCAGCTCGGCATGGACATCGAGGTCGACTTCCAGACCGCGCCCCGCAAGGACGCCGAAGGCAACGAGTACCTGACGTTCGTGATCAAGCCGTCGGCCTAGCACGAAACCGAAACGAAGAGACCGGCCCGCGAGGCCGGAGCAAGACCTGAAAAGGAGCTGAAACAATGGGCAGCGAAGACGTCTACATCACTGGCATCGACATGATCAAGTTCGGCAAGTTCCTCGATCGCTCGATCGCGAGCCTCGGAGCAGAAGCCGCGCTCGGCGCGATGGACGACGCTGGCGTCGGCATCAAGGACATCCAGGCGCTCTACAGCGGCAACCTCATGGCTGCGGCCGGCATGGTCGGCCAGCAGATCCAGCAGGAGATCGGCCAGACCGGCATCCCGGCGATCAACGTGTCGAACGCTTGCGCGACGGGCGCCACCGCCCTCCGCGAGGGCTACATCGCCGTCCGCGCCGGCATCTACGACACCGTCCTCGCGGTCGGCGTCGAGAAGCTCGCGGGGGCCGGCATGCTCGGTGGCGGCGGCGGCGCGCCGAAGGGCCTCCACCCGGAAGGCCTGCTCGGTTCGGGCTCGATGCCCTGCGTCTTCGCGGAAGCCGGCATGGCCCACGCGAAGGAGTACGGCACGACCTTCGAGCAGTTCGCGATGATCTCGGTGAAGAACCATCACCACTCGACCATGAACCCGAAGGCGCGGTACCAGATGGAGACCCCGCTCGAAGAGGTCATGAACGCGGAGATGATCTCCTACCCGAACACGAAGCTGATGTGCTCGGCGAACGTCGACGGCTCGGCGGCCGCGGTCCTCATGTCCGAGAAGGAGATGAAGCGACGCGGCCTCGAGGGTCAGGCGGTCAAGATTCGCGCTTCGGTCCTGACGACGGACCCGTGGACGGATCGCGACGAAGTCATGCCCGACGTGAACACCTGCACGCGGAACGCCGCCAAGCAGGCCTACGAGATGGCGGGTGTCGGCCCGGAGGATCTCGACCTCGTCGAGCTTCACGACTGCTTCGCGACGGCCGAAGTGCTCCACTACGAGAACCTCCAGCTCTGCGGCGACGGCGAAGCCGGCAAGCTGATCGACGAGAAGGCGACGTGGATCGGCGGCAAGATCCCGGTCAACCTCTCCGGGGGTCTCCTCTCGAAGGGCCACCCGATCGGCGCGACGGGCATCGCGAACCAGTACGAGATCGCGATGCACCTCCGCGGCCAGGCCGGCAAGCGCCAGGTCGAGGGCGCGAAGATCGGCCTCGCCCACGTGATCGGCCTCGGCACCTGCTGCGGCATTCACATCCTGGAGGGGCCGTCGGCCTAGCCGAGTGGCCGTTCTGGCCGACCGGTCGTGGGTGAACCATCCCCAACCGCGGTGAATGTCCAGAGCAGGGACGAAAGAGCGGCCGACGAACGAGAGTTCGCCGGCCGCTTCGCTTTTCGGAAAGCGACGCGAGACCGAGTTCCCGGCCGATGATCCGGCGAGAGCGTCGGCGCGGATACGCTGACGCCCCGCCGCATAAAAGTATTCCCGGCGCTGCGAGCGGCCCCAGCGCTTTGCCGGCAGGAGCAATCACGGGGAGTACCCCGTTACGAGCAGAATCCGAAGCCCCCTAACGGAGAGCGCCCGCCGCGATTTCGCGACGGGCGCTCCCTCTTTCACCGATCTCTGCGGAACTCTTCTCAGTTGAAGTAGTTCACCACTAGCCCCATG
>PAQX01000041.1 GCA_002709835.1 Deltaproteobacteria bacterium | reverse complement strand
CCGTTGCGGGGTATCTTCGGCGGGCAAGTTGGGGGCGGTTTGGCGAAGCGAATCGGGATCCGGGGACGGCGATTTCGCAATGCGAGCGCGATGGCGCTCCTGGCATCCTTTAGCCTCGGAGCGGGCGAAGTCGCCGCGAGTGGGGACCCAACCCTCCCCGCGGAAGTCGCCGGGCGAGCGATCATCGTCGACGGCGATTCTCTCCACGTGGGCGGCCACACGATCCGGCTCCACGGGATCGACGCGCCCGAGAAGCGTCAGTCCTGCCGACGTCCCGAGACGGGCAGCTGGGCCTGCGGACGGGCGGCGACCGGCTTCCTCGAGTCTCTGGCCGATCGGGGTGAAGCCCGCTGCGAGGTGCGCGGGAAGGACCGCTACGGACGACTCCTCGCGGTCTGTTCGGTCGGGGAGACCGACTTCGGGGCGGCGCTCGTGGAGCACGGGTACGCCGTCGCCCATCGACGCTATTCCGAGGCGTATGCGTCGGAGGAAGACGCGGCGCGAGCGCAGAAGGTCGGGATCTGGGCCGGGCCTTTCGTGCGGCCGGACCGCTGGCGGCGAGGGGAGCGATTGCCCGGGGCGGCTGCTGAGACCTCGGGGGCGGTTTCCGCGGATTGCCGGATCAAGGGCAACGTGTCGAAGAGCGGTCGGATCTACCACCTGCCCGGATCAGCGGACTACGCCCGCACGAGGATCGACCCCGCGCGGGGAGAGCGGTGGTTCTGCACCGTCGCCGAGGCCGAAGCGGCGGGCTGGCGGGCGCCTCGGCGCTAGTCCCGAGCGCCGCAGGCCCGCCTCAAATCGAGAACGCCCCCGCTGCCTTTCGGCACCGGGGGCGTCTTCATCGGTTCAGCACCGGGGCGAGCCCCGGGCCCGCCTGACGGCGGGGCTGAGTCCGGAGGATTACATCATCCCCGGCATTCCGCCCATGCCGCCCATGTCGGGCATGCCGCCGCCGCCCCCACCGTGGCCATGCGGCTCCGGCTTGTCGGCGATCATGGCTTCCGTCGTGAGGAGGAGGCCGGACACCGACGCGGCATTCTGCAGCGAGGTGCGGACCACCTTGGCCGGGTCGATGACGCCGGCCTTGACGAGGTCCTCGTAGGTCTCCGTCGCGGCGTTGAAGCCGTTGTTGCCCTTCTGGCCCTTGACCTTGTCGACGACGATCGAGCCTTCGATGCCCGCGTTCTCCGAGATGAACCGGAGCGGAGCCTCGATGGCGCGGCGGATGATGTTGATCCCCGCGTTCTGCTCGTCGTTGTCTCCCTGCAGGTCGTCCAGGACGGCCGAGCAGCGGATGAGGGCTACGCCACCGCCAGGGACGATGCCCTCTTCGACGGCTGCGCGGGTCGCGTGGAGCGCATCCTCGACGCGCGCCTTCTTTTCCTTCATCTCGGTCTCGGTCGCAGCACCGACCTTCACGACCGCGACACCGCCGACGAGCTTCGCGAGGCGCTCCTGGAGCTTCTCGCGATCGTAGTCGGAGGTCGTGGTCTCGACCTGGTTGCGAATCTCCTGGCAGCGGCCTTCGATGTCCTTCTTGCCGCCGGAACCGTCGATGATCGTCGTGTTGTCCTTGTCGATCGAGACGGTCTTGGCCTGACCGAGGTCTTTGAGGGTCACGTTCTCGAGCTTGAGACCGAGCTCCTCAGAGATGACCTGGCCCCCCGTGAGGATCGCCATGTCCTGGAGCATCGCCTTGCGGCGGTCGCCGAAGCCGGGCGCCTTGACCGCACACACGTTGATCGTGCCGCGGATCTTGTTGACCACGAGGGTCGCCAGCGCTTCGCCGTCGATGTCCTCAGCCACGAGGAGGAGCGGCTTGCCCGCTCGCGCAACCTGCTCGAGCAAGGGGAGCAGGTCCTTCATGTTCGAGATCTTCTTCTCGTGGAGAAGGATCAGCGGCTCCTCGAGAACGGCTTCCATGCTCTCCGGGTCCGTCACGAAGTACGGGGAGAGGTAGCCGCGGTCGAACTGCATGCCCTCGACGACGTCGAGCTCGGTCTCGAGGCTCTTGCCCTCTTCAACCGTGATCACGCCTTCCTGGCCGACCTTGCTCATCGCCTCGGCGAGGATCTCGCCGATCGTGGCATCGCTGTTCGCCGAGATGGTGCCGACCTGGGCGATCTCGTTGGAGTCGCGGGTGGGCTTGGCGATCGAACCGAGCTTGTCGGTGATGGCCTTGACGGCCTTGTCGATGCCACGCTTGAGGTCCATCGGGTTCATGCCGGCGACCACGAGCTTGCTGCCCTCGCGGAAGATCGCCTGGGCGAGCACCGTCGCGGTCGTCGTTCCGTCACCTGCGAGGTCCGAGGTCTTCGAAGCGACCTCCTTGACCATCTGGGCACCCATGTTCTGGAACTTGTCCTCGAACTCGATCTCCTTGGCGACGGTCACGCCGTCCTTGGTGATCGTGGGCGAGCCGAAGCTCTTGTCAATGACGACGTTTCGGCCCTTCGGGCCGAGCGTCACGCGGACCGCGTTCGCGAGTCCGTCCACGCCCTCGAGGATCTTCGATCGGGCGTCCTGCTCGAAAATGACTTCCTTGGCCATGTTCGTTTCTCCTTAGAATGCGAAAGAGTCTCTTCTTGTAGCCGCCGGACCGAGCGAAGTGCGGGGCCGGCGGAGGAGAGAGCTACTCGTAGACCGCGAGGACGTCGTCTTCGCGGATGATGATGTGGTCGTCACCGTCGACGTTCACGTCGGTGCCGGCGTACTTGCTGAAGAGGATGCGGTCGCCGGCCTTCACGCCCGGCTCGGTGACCGAGCCGTTATCGTTGGTCTTGCCCGGGCCGACGTCTACCACCTGCCCCTCCTGGGGCTTCTCCTTGGCGGAATCGGGGATGATGATGCCCCCGCTGGTGGTTTCTTCCTCGTCGACACGCTTGACGAGGATGCGGTCCTGGAGCGGACGGATCTTCATGGGTCGCCTCTCTACGACAGCCCGCCCGGCATGCTGGGGCGGGTGTCCTCCGGCTTGGCCGGAGAGCAGGGCTCTCTCCTTCCGCGCAGCGGGGAGGGGAGAGCGGTGTTGAAAATGAATCCGGACCGCCGCCTGGGGAGGAACGGGCCGGGGTTCGGTCGGATCACGGAGTCTGGGTGGTCGGGCGGCAGCGCCCGGCCGGGATTGGCAGTCGAGGTCCTCGAGTGCCAACGGCGGCGCAAGCTATTCCCGTGGCGGTGGGAGTCAACCAGAGCCGCGAAAAAAGTTGCACATGCGGGGGCGCGGGATTGCACTGTGGTTGACTTTCGCCTCGACTTCGCCACCCTTTCGGGCGAAAACAAACCGAAGGCTCTGCCATGCGCCCTCTGTGGGCGGGAGCAGATACCCGAGGAGGACCGCAGTCCATGTCCGAGTCGCCCGATTCCGCCTCCGTGACGGAGCTCAGCAGCGCCCGCTCCGCCGCGCTCACCCGTCGCCAGCGGGAGATTTTCGACTTCATCTCCGGCTTCGTCGCAGAGCAGGGGTACTCGCCGAGTCTCGAGGAGATTGCGGCCGCCTTTGGGCTCTCGTCGGTGGCGACGGTCCACAAGCACGTCAAGCACCTCGTGGACAAGGGGTACCTCCGGAAGGCGTGGAACCGCTCCCGTTCGGTCGAGCCGGTGCCCGAGGAGGAGGCGCCTCAGAGCGTTCATCTGCCCATTCTCGGAACCGTGGCGGCGGGCCGGCCGATCGAAGCGATCGAGCCTGATGCCGCCGTCGCCGAGCAGGTCTCGGTGCCGATGGACCTGCTCCCCAGAATGGTCCCGGGCCGGAAGGATCACTACGTGCTCCGCGTGCGAGGAGACTCGATGATCGAGGACCAGATCTGCGACGGGGACCTCGTCGTGATCGAGGGCCGGAACGAGGCGCGCAATGGCGACATGGTCGTCGCACTCGTGGATGGCGACGAAGCAACCCTGAAGCGCTTCTACCGCTCGGGCGCCGAGGTGAAGCTCGTCCCCGCGAACTCCTCGATGCAGCCCATGGAGTACCACGCGTCCCAGGTCGAGATCCGCGGGGTCGTGCGCGGGTTGATGCGATCTTTTTGATGCGGCTGCGGTCTGATGCGGCTGCGGGCGCCGTGCGGACAGTGGGGCAGCTTGCTCGTGAGGCAAGGCCGAGTCTGACGAGGCCCTGCGCCGCGAACGGAGAACGGTCGGGCGCACGGGCGCATGCTCGGCCAGGGGCGCCTGCGCTTGCGTTGCCGATCGTCTGACTCGGGCGAGATTCGGGGCTAGCGTCCGCCCACGCACCCAGCGATCGCTGCGTTGGCGGACCGTTCGAAACGAGCCGCATGGCGCGACGCGGGGCGTTTCTCGATTCACCCGAAGCCATCGCGCCTGCGGATGCCTCCGCGCGGCCTGTGGGGTGGTTTTACGATCGAGCGACGGGCCCCACAGGAGACACGATGAGCGCGAACGACGACGAAATGCCCGATCCGATCGAGGGCTACGTCCATGGCATGTTGAAGGAGCTCGGCGAGGACCCTGGCCGAGACGGCCTCCTCAAGACGCCCAGCCGCGTCGCGAAGGCGATGCGCTTTTTCACGAAGGGTTATGAGCAGGATCCGGCCGAGGTCCTGACGGGTGCGCTCTTCGACGTCGACTACGACGAGATGGTCCTCGTCCGCGACATCGACTTCTACTCCCAGTGCGAGCACCACATGGTGCCCTTCTTCGGGCGTGCCCACGTGGCCTATATCCCGAACGGCAAGGTCGTCGGTCTATCGAAGGTCCCGAGGACGGTCGAGATCTTCGCGCGACGGCTGCAGGTTCAGGAACGGCTAACGATGCAGATCGCCGAGACGATCGAAGCCGTGCTGAAGCCGCAGGGCGTCGGGGTCGTCGTCGAAGCCAAGCACCTCTGCATGATGATGCGCGGGGTGCAGAAGCAGAACAGCTACACGGTCACGAGTTCCATGCGCGGCACCTTCGAATCCGATTCGAAGACCCGGAGCGAGTTCATGGCGCTGATCCGTCAGGCCAAGGAGTCGTTCGCTTAGGGCGCGGTCCGACCGCCCCTGGTCCGGGACGCCCCGGGGCCGCTGCTAGCTGCCCAGCGCCATGGCTGCGTTGATCTTGAGCCGCCCGCGCTCTTCGAGCCGACGCCGGTAGTCCGCGAGCCATGCGGTCACGACGGCGTTCCGTTTCTGCAGGAGCGCCGACTCGCGGCTCGCCTCGCGCCGTTCCGCCAGCGTGTCGTCGTCGATCTCGGTTCGCTCGAGGACCTGTACGAGGACCTTGCGTCCGGCGACCTCGAAGATCTCCTGACTGCTTTCGCCTTCGCCGAGGGTGAAGACCGTGGTCATCAGGGCTTCCGCTGCACCGAGGCCGGGGATGAAGCCGTCCGGCCGGCGCGTCAGTGCGGGCGGCCGCTCCAGGGTCATGCCCGCGGACCGGGCCGCTTCCTCGAGGGAGGTGCCGCCTGCGATCGCCTGGACGAGCAGGTCGGCCCTTTCCTGGGCGAGCGCAGCAGCGCGGTCGAGCGAGGCGCCTTCGCGGGCGAGCGCGAGCCGGGAGCCCTGCCAGGTGGCCGCTTCGGCTTCGACCTTCTCGTCCACCCGGATCACGTGCCAGCCAACGCTGGACCGGATGACCTCGGAGAGGCCACCGGCCTCGAGCGCGAAGGCCGCATCGTCGATCGCAGGGTCGTTCGAACCGCGCGCGAAGCGTCCGAGGTCCCCCCCGACGCTCTGGGTTCCTGCGTCGTCGGAGACTTCCGCGGCGACCGCTCCGAAATCCTCGCCTCCCTCGAGACGGGCGCGGGCGGCCTCCGCACGGCCCCTGGCCTGGGCGACCTCCTCCTCGACAGCGCCCGGGGCCACCTCGATCAGGATGTGCCGGGCCCGGACCTGCTCGGGCGTGGCGAGGGNTTCTGCCCNCGCATTNAAGGTCTCNCGGAGCGCGTCCTCGTTCTCGTCGGCCCACGTCTCGATGGCNTCGTCCGAGAGGATCTCGNCCTCCGGCAGGACCTCGGCGTCGATGGCGGCATAGGCGATCCGGGCTTCGTCGAAGGCGTACCGGAGGCTCAGGTCGATCTCGTCGTCGCTGACCGTGGTCTGGGCCGTCAGGAGGTCGATCAGCTTCTGCCCGACGAGGCTCCGGGAGAAGGACTGGATGAAGTTCCGCTGGGTGCCGTAGCCGTTCTGGGCGAAGGCATCGAAGGCGCGCGGGTCGAACTTGCCCTCCTCGTTGATGAAGGAGGGGCTCGTCTGGACGACGCGGGCGACCTCTTCCTTCGTGACATGGAGTCCCATGTCCTCGGCCGCCGCTGCGAGCACGAGGCCGTCGATCAGCTGCTGGAGCGCCTGCGTCGCCACGATCTGGTCCGCGTTCAGCTGCTCGTACTGGGCGCCGAGCTGGTCGCGGACCTCAAGCTCGCGCTGGTCGCGGAGCCGTCTGTAGTCCCGACCCATGAGCTGCACTTCGTCGAGTTGGACGATCGCGTTACCCGTGGGGGTCGCGGGCCCGATGCCGCCGCCGCCGCTTCCGAAGAAGAAGATGAAGACGACCCCGATGGAGGCGACGAAGAAGAGCGTGAGCCAGCGCTGACCCTTACGGAACGATTCGAGCAATGGAGACCTCTGCGGTTCGCGTCCAATTCCTTTGTGACGTCGGCCGCGATTACGTCGGCGAACGAAACAAAGAGCATCGAGCTTCGTCGCGAAGGATCACGACGCGTAGCAAGGGTACGAGACTGCGGGCGGTGAGGGAAGCAGTCGGGCAATTCGGGGAGGCACCTCACACGCGAAGTCTCCGGGAACCCGCGGCCGGTCGGGCGCATCGATTCCCTGGGTCGGGGCGCGTCCGAGCTGTGGGAAGGGCACACTTTCGCATTGATCGAACGAGGCCCGGCTGTTATTTTCGCGTGCGCCTCCCTGAGCCCAAACGTGTTGGAGTTTCAGGCATTTACAGAGTTTTCTTCCGTGCGGCAATCCAGCTCTCCAAAAGCTGTTTTGCCCGCGAGCCGGGAGCCGCCCGACGCGTCTCCAGGACCTTCCAACCCCGACCCTTCCACAGGCTTCGACAGGAGTGGCCACTTGATCATCGACACCGTCCTCGGCTGGTTCTCGAGCGATCTGGCGATCGACCTCGGTACGGCGAACACGCTCGTCTACGTAAAGGGGCGCGGGATCGTCGTGTCGGAGCCTTCGGTAGTCGCGGTGTCCCGCGACGCACGTGGCCCCGACAAGGTCCGCGCGGTCGGCAAGGCCGCGAAGGACATGTTAGGCCGGACCCCTGGCCACATCGTCGCGATCCGCCCGCTCAGGGAAGGCGTGATCGCCGACTTCGACATCACCGAGGCAATGCTCCGCTACTTCATCCGCCGCGTGCATGACCGTCGGACGATGGTGCGGCCGCGGATCGTGATCGCGGTGCCGTCGGGGATTACGGAGGTGGAGAAGCGCGCCGTTCGTGAGAGCGCGATGCTCGCGGGCGCCCGCGAGGTCTACCTGATCGAAGAGCCGATGGCCGCAGCGATCGGCGCGGGCCTTCCGGTGACCGAGCCGTCGGGCAACATGATCATCGACATCGGCGGGGGCACGACCGAGGTCGCGGTCATCTCGCTGTCGGGCGTCGTCTACTCGAACTCGGTTCGGGTCGGTGGCGACAAGATGGACGAAGCGATCATCAACTACGTGAAGCGCAAGTACAACCTGCTGATCGGCGAGCGCTCCGCGGAATACATCAAGATCCGAATCGGCACGGCCTACCCGACCGACTCGATGGAGTCGATCGAAGTGAAGGGGCGTGACCTCGTCCTCGGCGTGCCCAAGACGCTCGAGATCAAGAGCGAGGAAGTGCGAGAGGCGTTGGCGGAGCCGGTCAACGCGATCGTGGAAGCGGTGAAGATGGCGCTCGAGAAGACGCCGCCGGAGCTCTCCGCGGATATCGTCGACAAGGGCATCGTGCTGGTCGGCGGAGGATCGATGCTCGCCAACCTCGACGTGCTGCTCCGCGAGACGACGGGCCTCCCGGTCATGCTCGCGGAGGATCCGTTGACCGCGGTCGCCGTCGGCACCGGGCGCTGCCTCGACGAGCTCCGGCTGCTCAAGGAAGTGACGATCCGTTCCAGTGTGAGCTGAAAGCTCGAGGCAGTCAGCTGAAGGCTCTCGACAGTCAGCTGAAGGCTCTGGTGAGCCGACCGAAAGAGGCCGGAAACGGCCTGCCAACCGCCATCCCCGCTCCCCCCGAGAATGGCGACAGACGGTGTGATGCCCAACACCGGTGAAGGAGGGTGCGCAGCGCGGTTGCCGTAGAATCGGCCGCCGATCTTCGCTCGCGACGGAGTTCTTTCTTGGGGGATTTGCTCAAGCGTCTCGCGGCCCCGCTCGTGGTCGTGTTCCTGATCCTGCTGACCGTCGTCTCGATGGTGGGGGACCGGCGCGCGCGCGACACGGGTGGGCGTGATCTGCCCTGGTGGCAGGCGTCGCTCCTCGAGGTCACCGCGCCGCTCGAGCGTCTCCTCTCCGCCCCCTTCGTCGCCGTCGAAGACTTCTACGACGGGTACGTCGACCTGATCGGCGTGCGCGCCGAGAGCCGTCGCCTCGAACGCCGCATTGCGGAAATCGAAGCCGAGAATCTCCAGTTCCGAGAGGCCCTCGTCGCGAGCGGTCACCTCGGACGTGTCGCGTCCATGCGCGACGAGGTCGAGATCCCGATGCTGCCCGCCGAAGTCGTCGGGCTCGACGTCGCGCCGTGGTTCCGGTCCGTGCTCGTCGACCGAGGGGCACAGCATGGTGTCGAGCCGGGCCATCCGGTGATCACCCACCAAGGCGTCGTCGGCGTCGTGACAGCGACGTCCGGACATGCGGCGAAGACGATGCTGCTGCTCGATCGTCAGAGTGCGGTCGACGCGCTCGTCCAGCGCAGTCGCGCGAGGGGTGTCGTCCGCGGGGTCGGTCGCGATCGTCTCGAGTTCGAGTTCGTGGTCCGGGGCGCCGACGTCGTGGAAGGCGACGAGGTCGTGACCTCCGGACTCGGTGGCGTCTATCCGAAGGGGCTGCGCCTCGGGCGCGTCGGTGAGCTGCAGGAGGCCGGTGGGCGTCTGACGCGTATCGCGATCATCGAACCCGCCGTCGACCTCGGTCAGCTCGAGCAGGTCTTCGTGATGCTGCGACGCGGTCCTCAGATGGACCTGCTCTATCAGCCGAACCTTCCTCTCGACGATCTCGCCGGGCCGGCGCCGGTCGGTGCCGCGCCGACGGGCGGGGCACCAGGAGAGGGCGCGCGATGAGGTCGGTCGCCGCGCTCTTCGCGATCGGGGTCCTGGCGCTCGTGGTTCAGGGGGCGCTCGCGCGGATGCTTCCGCCGCCCTGGTGCCCGGATCTCGCTTGGCTGGTCGTCGTCGGCATCGGTCTCCGCTGGCCCCGCTTCGTGTCGGGCATCGTGCTGTCGGTCGTTCTCGGATACGGCATGGACCTGTTGAGCAGCTCCCTGATGGGGCAGCACGCCTTGCTTCGCCTGGTGACGTTCCTCGCCGCGGCCCTGGCGGCCCGGCAGCTCGATCTGTCCGGCAGCGTGCCGATCGGGATCTTCGTGCTCGTCATGACCGTGGTGTACGGCCTGGCAATGGTCCTGAGTCTCTCGTTCTTCGTGGACGCGAGCTGGCCCGGAATCGACGTCGTGGGCTCTGCTCTGATCCACGCGCTCGTGAACGTGCTCGCGGCAGGACCGATGATCGGCCTGGTGGAGCGCTTGATCGTGCGCTTCTCCGATGAGGAGGTCGGGCGGCACGGAACGGCGCCTCTCGGCTTCGACGGCGGGCGCGGGGGGCTCCTGTGAACGACCCCTTCGGCGATACGCGGCTTTCGAGCACCTCGGACGGTCCCGGGGACATCCGGATCTGGCCCGTCGCGCTGATCGTGATCGCGATCTTCGGGATCTTCACCACCCGGCTCTTCCAGCTACAGATCCTGCAGGGCGACGCCCTCGCCAGTCGGTCCCAGGCGAACTACGTGCGCACGGTTCGTCTCGAGGCCCAGCGCGGCGCGATCGTCGATCGCGAGGGCCGCACAATCGCTGCGAGTCGCCTCGCCTACGGCGTGGACGTGATCCCGCACGAAGTGCGCAATCCGTGGCGGACCTACTCGGTCCTCGGTCAGATCCTGGGCGAGGAGCCGGAAGCGCTGTCGGATCGTGTCGGTCAGCCTCGCGGTCGCCGCCGCTTTCAGCCCGTCTCCCTCGCGAAGGATCTCTCTCGGGAGGCTTGGGCGAAGGTCGATGCCCATCGGTACGCGATGCCCGGCGTCGAGCTCCGGCGCCAGCCGCTTCGGGACTACGTCTACGGGCCGATGGCCGCACAGCTGCTCGGCACGATCGGCGAGATCGGTTCGCGCGAGCTCGCCAAGGAAGACTTCGCCGGCTACCGATCGGGCGAGACGATCGGGAAGACCGGGCTCGAAGCGACCAACGAGCATCATCTGCGCGGTCGCGCGGGGGGTGAGAACCGGGTCGTCGACGTCGCGGGGCGTGAGATCGAAACGATCGACATGATCGAACCGACGCCGGGGGGACGGCTCGTCCTTTCCCTCGATCTCGATCTGCAGCGCGTCGCGGAAGAGGCGTTCCGGCGCGAGCCCCTTCCCCCCGATCCCGGCGGACTGGCAGCGGGGCCGCGGCCGCAGCCCGACTTCATGGGCGCGCTGGTCGCGATGGACCCGAGGACGGGGGACGTCCTCGCCCTCGTGTCGGCGCCTTCCTACGACGCGAATGCCTTCGCCGGCGGCATCGATCGCGAGACGTGGCGGGACCTGAACGGCCACGAGTGGCGCCCGCTTCGTAATCGCGCGATCGCTGGCGTGTACCCGCCTGGCTCGACCTACAAGGCGATCGTCGCGGCGGCGGGGCTCGCTGAGGGCGTGATCGATGAGACGACGGTCGTTCCGTGCCCGGGGCATTTCCGCTTGGGGCGACGGACCTATCGATGTTGGAAGCGGGCGGGGCACGGCCCCGTCGACCTCGCGGGGGCGCTGGCCAGCAGCTGCGACGTCTATTTCTACGAGCTCGGGAAGACGCTCGGCGTAGAGACACTCGCTCGGTATGCGCGGCGCTTCGGGCTCGGCCGGCCGACCGGGCTTGCCGTGCGCGGGGAAGTCGGCGGGCTCGTACCGACGCCGGAATGGAAGATGCGCGTGCGAGGCGAGCGGTGGATCGACGGTGAGACGATCTCGCTCTCGATCGGGCAGGGCGCGAACCTGACGACGCCGATTCAGCTGGCGGTCGCCTATTCCGTCATCGCGAACGGCGGCGACGTCGTCGAGCCGCGAATCGTCTTGCGACGAGAGACCTGGGACGGCGAGGTCCTCGAGGAGAATCCGCCGATCGTCCGCGAACGCTCGGTGATCGCGCCGGCGATCCTCGACCTCGTGACGAAAGGGCTTTCGAAGGTCGTCCAGGATCCGAGCGGGACGGGTCAGCGCGCCGCCGTTCCCGGGATCAACGTGGCGGGCAAGTCCGGCACGACGCAGGTCGTGAGCCTCGACCTGATCGAAGGGCTCGAGCCGGAAGAAGTTCCGGTCAAGTATCGGGACCACGCGCTCTTCGCCGCGTTCGCTCCGGTCGAGTCGCCAGAGATCGTCGTGGTCGCGGTCGCGGAGCATGCGGGTTTCGGCGGTGGCGCGGTCGCGGCGCCGATGGTGCAGAAGGTCTTCGCCGAGTACTTCCGGAAGAAGGAGGAGCGCGTGCCGACCCAGGTCGCGGGGATCGCAATCGACCCGAAGCTCTTCGACGTCCGCGGCGCGGAAGACTTCGACCACGCCTACGACCTCGACCACGCCTACGACCTCGACCACGCCGACGACTTCGTACACGGTCACGCTGAGGAGGCCGTCCAATGAGCGCGCTTCGCATCGATCGCAGCCGCGGCCAGCACTTCGACTGGGTCCTTGCCGGGATGGTGCTGCTGCTCATGGCGATGGGGATCCTGAACCTCGTCTCCGCCGCCGCCTCCGGCGTCGAGGGTGGCTCGGACATCGTGAGCCGTCAGATGATGGTGATGGGGCTCGGGCTCTTCGTGATCGCGGTCGTCGTGCTGATCGATTACCGCCACTACGACCGGTTCGCGTACTTCCTCTACGGGGGGACCGTTGCGCTTCTTCTCCTCACGCTCGCCATCGCGGAGGAGACGCGCGGCGCGCGGGCCTGGCTCTTCGGCGGACGCTTCCAGCCTTCCGAGCTCGCGAAGATCGGGATGGTGATCGCGCTCGCTCACTGGTTCGGACGCAACCCACCGTCGACGATCCACCGCCTCCGCGATCTCTTCGTACCTGGCTTGATCGTCGCGATCCCCGTCGGCCTGATCGTCGCTCAGAAGGACCTCGGTGTCGCCGTGCTCACGCTCCTGATCGGGCTCACGCTGCTGCCGATGGTGCACGTGCCGCTGCGTGCATGGGTGAGTCTCGCGATGCTCGGCGCGGCCGGGCTCGCCGCGCTCTGGCAGTACGGGCTCAAGCCCTATCAACAGGAGCGCATCCTGGGCTTCCTGGATCCGTCCCGTGATCCGCTCTCGTCCGGCTACCAGCAGATGCAGTCCAAGATCGCCGTCGGCTCCGGCGGGATGTTCGGGACTGGGTGGCAGGAAGGAACACAGACCCAGCTGCGCTTCCTTCCGACCCAGCACACCGACTTCGCTTTCTCGGTTCTCGCCGAGGAGTGGGGCTTTCTCGGGTCGACGGTCGCCCTCGGAGTCTACGCGGGCATGCTGCTCTGGGGCTTGCTGATCGCGCGGAAATCGAAGGACGCCTTCGGCGCCGTGCTCGCGATCGGCCTCGTCGGCGCTCTCTTGTGGCCCGCGGCGATCAACGTCGCGATGGTCCTCGGCCTGGCGCCCGTTATCGGCGTGCCGCTCCCGCTCTTCTCGTACGGCGGCTCCGCGCTCCTCTCGACCGCGATCGTGATCGGGATGCTGCTGAACGTCTCGATGCGGCGGTACGTGTTCTAGGCGACCCGATCGCCCAACCCCTGGCGGCGACCTCGCGATCGGCCATCCTCGGGAGAGACCGGGGCGGCTGACTGCGCCGTTGGGGAGCGGCGTGATGGCCGGAGACGAGAGCGCACAGAATGAAGAGATCCTCGACGGGCTCCGTCGAGAGCCGCGCTATCGCCCGCTCGACCCGCTCGGCGAGGGGTCGCTCGGTCGCGTCGACCGGGTCTACGATGCTCACCTCGGTCGCGTCGTCGCGGCAAAGACGCTCCACGCCAGGCATCTCGGCGAGACGAACGCGCTCCGTTCCTTCGTGAACGAGGCGCGGATTCTCGGTCGCCTCGACCAGGCAGCGATCATCCCGATCTTCGACGCAGGGCTCACCCCGGACGGGCTCCCCGCGTACACGATGCGCGAGATCAGCGGGCGGAGCCTCGCCCGGCATCTCGAGATGGACAAGAAGACGGCGAACGTCGTGCCTCTCTCCCTCGAGCGCACTCTCAAGATCATCACCCTGCTTTGTGAAGCGCTCGGGCACGCGCACGAGCGAGGCATCGTCCATCTCGACTTGAAGCCGCAGAACGTGATCGTGCTGCCCTACGACGAAGTCATCCTCGTCGACTGGGGGGCAGCGGCGGTCTACGACGACGATCGTTTCAGCGAGAGCCTCGGGCCCGAGCTCTTCGGCGAGTTCGGCGACTTCGACCCCCGTCTCGTCCAGAACGACGATTTCATTGTCGGGACGCCCCGGTACATGTCGCCGGAGCAGACGGAGTGCGCGCGATCGACGCTCACGCCCGCCTCCGACATGTTCTCCGCCGGCATCCTCTTCTATCAGATGTTGACGGGGCGATTGCCCTTCCGGGGTGAGAGCCTCGAAGAGCTGCTCTTCCACATCCGCGAGACCGAGGCGCCGGACCCGCGGAAGGTGGCGCCCGGCGTTCATCCGCGGCTGGCGAGCCTGGTGCTCGAGATGCTCGCAAAGGATCCCGAGGATCGGCCCTACGACATGGACTCCGTGATCTCCGAGCTCGAAGCGTTCCGCGGCAGCGCGGGCGAGTTCCCGCTCCGCCACTACGCGAAGGGCGATCGCATCATCGTCGAAGGAGAAGAGGCACCGGTGTCCTACGTCCTCGTCGAGGGCGAGGTCGAAATCTGGAGCGGTACGGAAGACGATCGGCGCGTTCTCGGCCGTGCGCTCGCCGGGGACACCTTCGGCGAACTCGGTGTGCTCCGGGATGGGCCCCGCTCCGCGAGCGCGACGGCGATCTCCGATGTCGTCGTCCGCGCGATCGACCGCGCTTCGCTGCTCGCGGAGACCGAGCGGTTGAGTCCCTGGGTCCTCGCGATGCTCGAGGGGGTCGTCGACCGCTTCGTCGATCGCTCCGAGCGACTGCTCGAGCTGATGGCCGCGGAAGAGGACGACTAGCCCCGAAACGAAAACGGCCGCCGCGGGACTGGGTCCTGCGACGGCCGTCCGGAAGTGGAACGCCTTCCGGCGCCCGGACTCAGACGAGGGAGTCGACCATTTCCTGGAAGTCGCCCTTCGGGCGCGCTCCGACGAGCTGACCCGCGACCTGGCCGTCCTTGAAGACGAGGATCGTCGGGATCGAGCGGATGCCGTACGTGCCCGGCGTCTGCGGGGATTCGTCGATGTTCATCTTCACGACCTTGAGCTTCTCGCCGTTGTCGTCCGCGATTTCCTTCACGATCGGGGCGATCGCCCGGCAGGGCGCGCACCACTCGGCCCAGAAGTCCACGAGAACGGGGGTGTCGCTCTTCAACACGTCGCTCTCGAAGGTCGCATCGGTCACATCGCTGATCTCGGCCATTTCCAGTCTCTTTTCTGATTTCGGTTTGGGGCGCTTGGGTAGAGCGCCACCTGGGGTTCCGGGCGTGTCGATTTCGAGGCCGGGGACGCTCGGTCCGAATCGCCCGTTGGCAAGCCCCCGATCTCGGAAGGCCTGTCGATTCGAGTTCGGACGCGCGAATATAGCAGGGGCGCTGGCGGGGATTCCCTCGGAGTTTCGGGGAGATCCGCGGCGGTGCTGCGTCGCTCGCACGATCGGGTCGGCGCCCTGAGAGGATCGCCCCGTGACCCGCCGCACGCCCCCTGTCGACCGCTCCCGAGTCCGGACTCAGCCCGCCCGGCGACGACCGAGCAAGGTTAAGACGGTGGACGAGGCACGGCCTCTCGGGCCCGGCGCGGGCGTGGGCGACCTGCTCGAGTCGCTGCCGGACCTGCTGGGCGCGGCGGAGCTCAACGCGGCGATCGATGCCTGGGTGAAGGCCTGGGCTCGGGATCGGCTGGTCCTCTTCGGATTCGGTGCCCATCTGATCAAGGTCGGGCTCGCGCCGATCGTGGTGGACCTGCTGGAGCGCGGCGCGATCGGTGGGTTGATGATGAACGGCGCGGGCTGCGTTCACGACCTCGAACTCGCCATGATGGGACGAACGAGCGAGGACGTCGCGGAGGCGCTCGACGAGGGGACGTTCGGCATGGCGCGGGAAACCGCCGAACGCTTGAACGGTGCGATCGCTGCGGGGCGAGACGACGGGCTCGGGATGGGCGCGGCGATCGGGCGCGACATCTTCACGTCGAAAGACCGGTACGCAGCGCGCTCGGTGCTTGCGACCGCTTGGCGGCTCGAGATTCCGGTGACCGTCCACGCGGCCATCGGGACCGACATCCATCACATGCACCCGTCGGCGGATGGCGCGGCGATCGGCGAGACGAGCTACCGCGACTTCGAGACCCTCGCGGGTCTGGTCCCGCGTCTCGAAGGGGGCGGGGTGCTGCTGAACGTCGGATCGGCGGTGATCCTGCCCGAGGTTTTCCTCAAGGCGCTCGCGCTCTCGCGGAACCTGGGGAACCGGGTCGAGCGTTTCACGACGGTGAATTGTGATTTCCTTCGTCAGTACCGGCCGCAGATGAACGTGGTCGAGCGGCCGACCCGGCTCGGGGGGCGAGGGCTCTCCCTCGTCGGGCAGCACGAAGTCTTGATTCCGCTGATGGCGGCGGGGGTCGTCGAGCGCCACGCCGAGGCGATGAAGGCAAAGAGGTCGAAGCAGACGAAGGCGGGCGCCCGGAAGGCGCCGGGCGGGCGCCGCGGCGCCGCGAGAAAGAAGAAGAAATGACCCGGATCACGCTCCACGAAGGCGACATCACCGACGAAGAAGTCGACGCGATCGTGAACGCGGCGAACAGCGCGCTCGTGCTGGGTAGCGGCGTCGCCGGCGCGATTGCCCGGAAGGGCGGGCCCGCGGTCGGAGAGGCCTGTGCTGCGCGGGGCCCGATCGAGGTCGGCGAGGCGGCTGCGACGACCGCGGGCGACCTGTCGGCGCGTCGGGTGATTCATGCGGCGGGGATGACGCCCGGGGGCGAGGTGACCGAGGACGCGCTGCGACGTGTATTGCACGCGAGCCTCGCGGTCGCCGAGGAAGACGGCTGTCGGACGGTGGCGTTCCCGGCGATCGGCGCCGGCGTCGGCGGACTCTCCCTACAGACCTGTGCGGAGATCTCCCTCGCCGAGGTCCGGCGTTATGTCGAGGCGCAGGGCGACGCCTGTACCCTCGAGGAAATTCGGTTCGTTCTCTTCGGCGAGCCCGCCTATCGCCTTTTCGAGATGGTGAACGACGCCGCGAAAGTCGAAGCGCAGATGCGCCGACTCAAGAATCGTCGCTGAGTATCCGGAAGCGTCGCAGAGGGCGTCTTCGATCGGCGCCCCGAATCGCTGCGGCGGGTTCCGTGGGCGGCCTCGGTATACTCCTACGCAGTCGTTCACCCGCCCGTCCACTCCACCCGTGGCCCGCCCGCGAGGATCTTCTTGTACGCACTCCAATACGTCTCGGCCGCTCTCTACCTGGCGGCGGGTGTCGGCGCCGTGCTGGGTCTTTCCCTGCCGGCCCCGAAGGTGCTGAGCGGTGCTCGGTGGGGACTCGCGATGGGCGTCGCGGCCCAGTTCTGCGCCTTCGCGACCCTCCACCGCCTGACCCCGGCGCCCTCGCTGACCGATCTGGGCTACGCGCTCTCCCTGATGACGTGGCTCGCCGCCGGAGTCACCGTCTTCCTCGTCTCCCGTATTTCTCTTCCGGGCTTCGTCCCCCCGGTCGCCTTCGTCGCGTTCCTCGCGACCTTCGGTGCGATGCTGCACCGGCCCGAGGCCGCGGTCGTCGACGTCGGCACGACGATTCCCCACGCGCACGTCCTCCTCGCGAGCGCCGGCCTGGCGGCCCTGGGCCTCGCCGGGCTCGCCGACTTCTTCTTCCTGATTGAGCACCGCGCCCTCAAACAGCGCCGCAAGGTCCCGCGGAAGCTCCCGATGCCGAGCCTCGAAGCGCTGGACCGGGTCAACCGAGTGACCCTCGCCGTTGGTTTCCCGCTTCTTTCTCTCGGCGTGATCACGGGTGGGCTCTGGCTCCATGCGCGCATGGGCAGCTACTTCGGGGGCAGCCTGCACGAAACGTGGATGCTCATCGCCTGGATGATCTATCTGGGCCTCTTCGCGCTCCGCTTCGCCGGCCATCAAGGCGCCCGGCAGGCGGCCGCCAGCGCCGTCGCCGGTTTCACGTTCCTGCTGGCCGCGGTCGTCGGGGCCGGAGTGGTCTCGTGAGGGGGCGACGATGAAGATCCTCGTCCTTGGGATGAACCACCGTACGGCGCCGGTCGAGATCCGTGAACGCTTCGCCGTCGACGCGACGGGTCCCGTGCTCAAGAAGCTCGTGGATCGGCCGGAGATCTCGGAAGCCACGCTGATTTCGACGTGCAACCGCGTCGAGCTCGTCGTGACCGCCGAGAACGCCGATGCGGCCCAGCACGTCCTCTACGATTTCTTCGCCCGCGAGCTCGGCGAGGGGGAAGGACCGTCTGCGGGACAGCTCGAGGAGGTCACCTACCTCCGTGAGGGAGGTCAGGCCGTCGAACACGTATTCCGGGTCGCCTCGGCGATCGACTCGATGGTCGTCGGTGAGCCCCAGATCCTGGGGCAGGTGAAGGACGCCTATCGCGAGGCGACCGAGGCCGGCGTCTGCGGGGCCGTCCTCGCGCGACTCTTCCAGCGTGCTTTCGCCACCGCCAAGCGCGTAAAGAACGAGACCGGGATCTCCCAGCGGCCCGTCTCCGTCGCGCGAGTTGCCGTCGATCTCGCGAAGCAGATCTTCGAGCGCCTCGACGACAAGAGCGCGCTGCTGATCGGCGCGGGCGACATGATCGAGGCCGCGCTCGTCGCGCTTCACGACCACGGGCTCGGTGAGCGCCGCGTCGCGAATCGCACGGCGGCCAACGCCCAGGCCCTCGCGGACCGCTTCGGCGGAAGCGCTCACGCCCTCGACGAGATCGATCGACTGCTTCCCGACAGCGACGTCGTCTTGACCTGCGTCGGTGGCGACGAGCCAATCCTGACCCGCGAACGCGTCGAGCGCAGCCTCGTCGCGCGGCGGGGTAGGCCGTTCTTCCTCATCGACATCGGCGTGCCTCGCAACGTCGACCCCGCCGTTCACGAGATCGACAGTGCCTACCTCTACGACCTCGACGACCTGCAGGAGGTGGCCGCGGCCAACGAAGAGGAGCGTCGGCGCGAGTCTGAGCGCGCCGAGCGGATCATCTACGAAGAGCGGGAGCAGTTCGAAGGCTGGATGGTCGCGCTTCAGGCTGTGCCGACGATCCGCGACCTGCGCGATCGCGCCGAAGCGATTCGGCGAGGCGAGATCGATCGTTTCGCCGGGCGCCTCGGTCTTTCGGCCGGACAGGTCGAGACCCTCGAACAGCTGACCAACTCGATCGTGAACAAGCTGATGCATCAACCGATCTCGCGCCTGCGCGACGAGACCGACCGTGAAGCCGGACTCATGCGTCTCGAAGAGGCGCGTGCGCTCTTCGGGCTCGACGGCGACGATCCGGAAAGAGAGCCCGGAGAATGACGGCCGCGGAACGTCCGCTTCGAATCGCGACGCGCGGGAGTGATCTCGCGCTGACCCAGACCCGCCACATCGCGACGCGGATCGCCTCGGCCCTCCACGTCGAGACGGAGCTCGTCGTGCTGCGCACGACCGGTGACCGGATCCAGGATCGCTCCCTCGCCAAGATCGGCGGCAAGGGGCTCTTCGTGAAGGAGATCGAGGAGGCGCTCCTCGACGATCGCGCGGACGTCGCGGTTCACAGCGCGAAGGACGTTCCCGCGAAGATCGCCACTGGATGCATCATCGCCGCCCACCCCGAGCGCGAGGATCCGCGCGATGCGCTCTGCTGTCGCGAGCGCGGGATGACCCTCGACGCGCTGCCGCAGGGGGCTCGGGTGGGAACCGGGAGTACACGCCGTACCGCGTTGCTCCGTGCCCATCGACCCGATCTAGAGATCGTGCCGCTTCGCGGAAACGTGCCGACGCGACTCGGCAAGCTCGAGAGCGACGGCCTCGACGCGGTCGTTCTCGCGTCGGCGGGACTCGACCGGCTCGGGATGTCCGACGTGATCGACGAGCGGATCGCGCCGGAGGTGATGTTGCCCGCAGTCGGCCAGGGTGTGCTCGCACTCGAGACCCGCGACGACGATCCCTGGCATGCCCGGATCGCCGCCCTCGAGCCTGAAGACGTGTCGGCGGTTTCTGCAGCCGAACGTGCGTTCCAGACGACCCTCGGTGGGGACTGCAGCGTTCCGCTCGCGGGCTTCGCGGAGCGGACCGAGTCGGGAACGCTCCACTTCCGTGGCCTCGTGTCGAGCCTGGATGGACGTGAGGTGGTGCGCGCGGAGGCGACGGGTGCCGACGTAGACGCCGCTGAGCTCGGTCGACGCGTCGGTGAGCAGGTATTGGCGGACGGCGGCCGCGAGATCCTCGACGCTCTTGCGGAACAGGCTGACGATGAGTGATCTCGGGCGCGTCGTGCTCGTCGGCGCGGGGCCCGGTGACCCGGACCTGATCACCGTCCGTGGCGCGAAGGCCCTGGCCGGAGCAGACGTGGTCCTCTTCGACCAGCTCGCGACCGACGATCTGCTCGATCTCGCGCCGGCCCGCGCCGAGCGGATCAACGTGGGCAAACGCGGCCATGAAGAGCCGACGCGGACGCAGGAAGAGATCAACGCGCTGATCGTCGAGCATGCCAAAGCCGGTCGGACCGTCGTTCGGCTCAAGGGGGGCGACCCCTTCGTCTTCGGGCGGGGCGGAGAAGAGGTGAGCGCGTGTGCGGAGGCCGGCCTTGCCTTCGAGATCGTGCCCGGCGTGACCTCCTCGATCGCCGCCGCGGCTTATGCGGGCATCCCGGTCACCGACCGCCGCTATTCGGCCTCCTTCGCGGTCGTGACAGGGCACAAGGATCCGTCGCACGCGGCGGAGCAGACGCGCTGGCGGGAGCTCGGGAAGGCGGTCGACACGCTCGTGATCCTGATGGGCATGCGGAATCTGCCGAAGGTCGTCGAGGAGCTGATCGCGGGCGGCAAGTCGGCAGAGACGCCGGTCGCCGCGGTCATGCACGGCACCCTCCCACAGCAGCGGACCGTCACCGCGACGCTCTCCGGGATCTGCGACGCCGTGGAGGCCGCCGGGCTCCGCGCGCCCTCCGCGATCATCGTCGGCGACGTCGTGGGGCTGCGCGCTGGCCTTTCGTGGTGGGAGCAGCAGCCTCTCTTCGGGCGCCGCGTTCTGGTCACCCGGGCAAGGCAGCAGGCGGCCGAGCTCTGCGCCGCGCTTCGGGCTCAGGGAGCCATCCCGGTGGTGCGGCCTATGATCGACCTCTCGTCCGTGGAGGCCGCCGCCGAGCGCGCCGTCGTGGATCGGGTGGTCACGAACTTGGCCCACTACACGGCGCTCGTCTTTACCAGCTCGAACGCGGTCCGCTTCTTCGTCGAGGCCTGCGGCGGCGTGCCCGGTCCCGAGGTGGCGCCTCCGGCGCTCTCGCCGAAGACCCGGGTGTTCTGCGTAGGCGACACGACTGCGCGAGCGGCCCTCGACGCGGGCCTGCCCGTCCATCTGGTGGCCAGCGGCCGGAGCGACGCCGAGGCGCTCCTCGCCCGGCTCCTGCCGGCCCTCGACGGGCCCGAGGAGCGGGTCCTGATCCCGCGATCGCGGATCGCGCGGACGGTGATCGCCGACGGGCTCGGAAAGGCGGGCCTCGCCGTCGACTCGGTCGCGTTCTACGAGAATCGTCGGCCCGAGGTAGATGACGCGGCCTTGCGGGCGGAGTTGGTTTCCGGGGAGATCGATGCCCTCACGTTCTCGAGCCCCTCGACCGTCGATCATTTTCTCTTGGGTCTCGACGAGGCGAGCCGCGAAGCAGCGGGGCGGGTTATGATCGCAGCGATCGGGCGGACGACGGCGCGCCACCTCGAAGAGGTCGGTCTACCGGCGACGGCGATCGCTTCGCGGCCCGAAGCGGGCGCGATGGTCGAGGCGCTCGTTCACGCGAGCCGCGACCGCGCCTGACCTCTGACTGCACACTCGATCCGAGATCGGATCCATAGGAGGCCCGATGGCCCACCCCGTCACGCGCATGCGCCGATTGCGACGGAACGAGACGATCCGCGGAATGGTCCGGGAGAATCGGCTCGCCCGCGAAGACCTGATCCTGCCGCTCTTCGTGGTCGAGGGCAGCGGGGTGCGGGAGTCGATCGGGTCGATGCCGGGCGTCGATCGCTTCTCGGTCGATCAGGTCGTGGTCGAAGCGAAGCGCGTGGCCGATCTGGGCCTCCCGGGCGTGATCCTGTTCGGGATTCCAGACGAGAAGGACGCGCGTGGCTCCGGCGCCGACGCAGAAGGCGGGATCATCCAGCGTGCGACCCGCGCGATTGCCGACGCTGTGCCGGACCTCGCGGTGATGACCGACGTCTGCCTCTGCGAGTACACGGACCACGGACACTGCGGTCTACTCAATGGCGAAGAGGTCGAGAACGATTCTTCGGTCGAGCGACTGGCGGCCACGGCCGTCTCCCACGCCCGCGCGGGCGCTTCGATCGTGGCGCCCTCGGACATGATGGATGGACGCGTGGCGGCAATCCGCTCGGCGCTCGATGCTGAAGGATTCGAGGACGTGGCGATTCTGTCGTATGCGGCGAAGTATGCGAGCGCCTTCTACGGGCCGTTCCGCGATGCCGCCGAGAGCACGCCGGCCTTCGGCGATCGGCGCGCGTACCAGATGGACCCGCCGAACCGGCGTGAGGCGATGCGCGAGATGAAACTCGACCTCGAGGAAGGCGCGGACATGCTGATGGTCAAACCGGCGATGGCCTACCTCGACATCCTCTCCGACGCGCGGCGCGAGTTCGATGTGCCGCTCGCCGCTTATCATGTGTCCGGCGAGTACTCGATGATCAAGGCTGCCGGTGAGCGGGGTTGGCTGGATGCCGATGCCGCGATGTTCGAGTCTCTGATCTCGATGAAGCGGGCCGGCGCGGATCTGATCCTGACCTACGCCGCCGCCGAGGTCGCGGAACGGCTCTAGATGGAGATGGCCTCCAGGGGCCGCATGACGTCTGAATTCGGGGGGGGGTGAGCGTGTCGCTTCGCTACAAGGTCGTCGAGATCGCCATGGTCACCGACGAAGAGATCGAGAAGGCGCTGAACGAATGGACCGCCGAGGGGTGGACCTTCGACACGATGCAGTTCGCCATGCGCGATTCGTCGAGACGTCCGAGCATGGCCTTCGTCGCCTTCACGCGTGAAGAAGACGACGCCTAGCTCGCGGCGGTGACGGCGGGCCAGACTTCCTCAGAGAGGAGGCGAAGCGAACGTTCTGCGTCGCTCCGGTCGATGTCCGAGAGCTGAGGGCGTGCTACCAGCAGGTCTAGGCCGAGCTGGCTCTGGATCTCGCCCAGGCGTTCGCGCACGAAGTCCGGCGTCCCGAGGATCGCGCGTTCGTCGAGGGGCGCTTCCATCGCATCGTTGACCGCCTTGGGCATGCCCTTGCGCCGTCCGGCCATCTCGGCCTCGAGCGAGGCGCGCGCCGCCTCCAGAACTGAAGGGTTCTCGTGGACGAAGACCGTGCGCAGCGCGAGCCTCAGGACCTCGCCCCCCGGTTCCGGGAGCCCCTCCCGATGTCGCGCATGGTTCTCGGCGATCTGGTCGAAAGTCTCGACCGGCGAAGCGAGGTAGGGGAGGGCGCGCCTCGCGGCCTGGGCGAGCCCCTTCGGACCGAAGGCGGCGACTGCCAGCGGCGGATGAGGGCGTTGGGTCGTCTGGAGCGCCGTCCGCCCGTCGCGCCCGTTGTGATCTCGCCAGAGGTCGAGGATCTGATCGAGGGCGTCGTCGAAGCGGTCGCGCTTCTCCGCCAGCGGGACCCCGAAGGCCTCGAGCATCGGTTTCTGGAAGCCCCGGCCGAGCCCGATGAGCAGTCGGCCGCCCGAGATCTGGTCGAGGGTCGCGATCTCCGCCGCCATCTCCTCCGGGGGGTGGAGCGGGAGCAGGAGCGAGGTCGTGCCGAAGCGCAGCCGCTTCGTCCGGGCGGCGTAGCCCGCAAGCTCGATCAGCGGGGCGGGACAGACGCCAGGCTGGAAGTGCATCTCGGGGAGCCAGACCGAGTGGAGCCCCAGGGCTTCGGCCAGATCCACCCAGCTTCGGTGGGTCGCCACCTGATCGGGGCCGTGGGTGCCGCCGAGGGACAGAGCGAGTCCGGGGGTCTCGAGGCCCCAGAGGCTTCGGGCCTGGGCGAGATCGGGGGGCTGCGGGGCTGTCGGGGCACTGGACACGAGTCGGACGGTATCCCGGGCGGCGAGAACGAGAAAGCGCCCCCGAGGCCTGCTGGGAGCCTCTGGGTTTCAACCAGCGTTCGGGGATCGACGCCCGATGGGCCCCGATTTTCAACGATTTGCCGCACCCTCGGGGATTCTCTACCCTCCCGTTCCGTCAGCCGCCCCCCGAAGGACTTCACCTTCGGGGCGAATCGGCCGATCCTGCGGGTACACCCTTCCCACGAGGGATCCCTCGAGTTCTGACGAGCGGCCCCTCTCCGGAGCGAGACGACATGATCGAGACGATTCTGGTGGCCACTGATGGCTCGGATGACGCGAGCGCCGCGGAGCAGACCGCCATGGGCCTGGCCTCCCGCCTCGGAGCCCGCTTGTCGGGCGTTTCCGTGCTCGACGACCGCATGGTCCGCACCCCGAGCGCTGATGGACTGGCCCTCCCGCCGTTCCCGGAGGCCGACCTGACCGCGTACTACCGCGCCCGCGTCGAGGCCGTGGCCCGCCGCTTCAGTGAACGTGCGCGCGGCGAAGGCCTCGAGGCCAGCTGCGAAATCCTGCAGGGCGCTCCCGACGATCGAATCGTCGACAAGGTTCAGGGCGCCGATCTCCTCGTCATCGGCCGCAGCGGCACCCGCGCGGGCGATCGCGGGGCGCTGATCGGTGCGACGGTCGACTCGATCCTTCGCAAGACGGGCAAGCCGACCATTCTGGTCCCCGGTGGCGCTCCGCTGACCGGCCCGATCGTGCTGGGCTTCGATGGCTCGCCGGGCTCCCGGATCGCTGCCAAGCTGGCGGTCACCCTGGCCAATGGCCTCAACGAAGCGGTCCACGTCTTCGTCGATTCGAAGGACAAGGGCCGCGCCGTCGCGCGCTTCGATGAGGTGCGTCAGCTCGTGGGCGGGCTGAACGTGCCGGTGCGCGAGACGAGCAGCACGCTCGGCCGACCCGACGTGAAGATCGTCGACACGGCGAAGGAAGTCCGCGCCAGCCTGATCGTGATGGGGGCCTACGGGCGCAACCGGATCACTGATTACTTCCTGGGCAGTAACGCCGCCTCGGTCTCGCGGACCTCGCCGGTGTCCGTGCTTCTCGCGCGATAAGCACGTCTTGCCCCGCGCTCCGCGGCCCCGCTCCGTGTCCGAGCTCGCGACGTTTCTCGACGCCGCGTTCGAGGGCGACGGCGGCGCGGAGGTCGCTGGATTCGCGTCGCTTCTCCAGGCCAAGGCCGACGAGCTCGTCTTCGTGCGCGAGGCGGGGCTCGCAGCGGGACTCGGCGCGTCCTCGGCGCGCGTGGTCCTGGCGCCCGATGGCGTCGAGACCGGAGACCGGCCCACGATCCGCTCCGCCCAGCCGGCCGCGGACTTCTCCCGCCTCGTCGAGGCTTTCGCGCCTCGCTGGCGTCCCGCCGAGGGAGTCGCAGAGGGGGCCCACGTCGATCGGACCGCGGAGGTCGCCCCGACCGCCTCGGTCGAGCCCGGTGCGTGTGTCGGTCCCGGCTGTCGCGTGGGGGCGCGGACCGTCGTGTCCGCGGGGGCGATCCTGGTGGCCGACGTCCGGGTCGGTGAGGACGGTTGGGTTCACGCCGGTGCCCTCCTGCGCGAGGGCACGCGGGTCGGCGATCGCGTGATCCTCCAGCCTGGGGTCGTGCTCGGGGGGGATGGCTTCGGCTACGTGCCCGACGCGCAGGGACGCCCGGTCGCGATGGCCCAGCGCGGGATCGTCGTGCTCGAAGACGACGTCGAGATCGGTGCGAACACGACCGTCGACCGCGCGACCCTCGATGAGACCCGGATCCGCCGCGGTGCCAAGATCGACAACCAGGTCCAGATTGCCCACAACTGTGACATCGGCGAGGACGTCCTGATCGCCGCTCAGAGCGGCCTCTCCGGGAACACCGTCGTCGGAAATCGCGCGATCCTGATGGCGCGTTGCGCGACGACGGGTCACCTCTCGATCGGAGAGGGCGCCTTCCTGGGCGCCAACACCGCCGTGCATCACGATGTGGAGCCCGGCGCGCGCCTCTACGGCGCGCCGGCGATGGAAGAGCGCGGATGGCACCGGACGCTCGCGGCTCAGAAGCGCCTGCCCGAGCTCTTGAAGCGCGTGCGGCGCCTCGAACGCGGGCTCGAGCCGGGCGACGACTAGCGACGGGCCGCGTTCCGCGGGAGACTCCGATCGGGCCGAGCCGCCCCCAGCACGGTGCTCCCCGAGCGCCGAGGAGCCCATCCCCCGTGTCCACGCCCGAGAAGCCGCGACCCCTTTCGCAGCTCCGCGAAGCCTTCGTGAACGCCGCCTCCGACGAGGCGCTCCAGCTGCTCCTGAAGGAGCTCGACCCGGATCCGCGTGCCGGCGCCCAACAGCTCGCCGATCGCGCGCGCCGGACGCTGACCGCTCGGGCCGGGGAGCGAGAGCGGATGGCGCGCCTGCTGGCGCTCCGCGACGAGCTCACCGCAGGCGGGGCGCAGGGCATCGCCGGCATCGACGAGGTCGGCGTCGGGCCGCTCGCGGGCCCCGTGATTGCGGCGGCCGTCGTCCTGCCGAAGGACGTGCAGCTCGAAGGGCTCGACGACTCGAAGAAGGTTCCGAAGGCGCGGCGTGAGCGGCTGGCCGAGGAGATCGAGGCGGTCGCGGTCGGGATCGGCTTCGGCGAGGTGGGGCCGGAGGAGATCGACCAGCAGGGGATCTACCAGGCTGCGCTCGAGGCGATGCGGCGGTCGGTTGCGAGCTTGAACCGCGTCGTGGAAGTCGACCATCTGCTGGTCGACGCGCGGACGGTGCCCGGGGTCGACGTACCCCAGACGCCGATCGTGAAGGGCGACTCGAAGGACGCGAGCATCGCTGCGGCCTCGATCGTCGCGAAGGTCCGCCGAGACGCGCTGATGGCGGTGCTCGGCGCGCGCTATCCCGCCTACGGGTTCGAGCGCCACATGGGCTACGGCACCGCCGAGCACATGGCGGTCCTCGAGCGCTTTGGTCCCTGCCCGATCCACCGTCACTCGTTCGCGCCGGTCGAAGAAGCCGCGCGGCGAAAGCGTTAGGCGGCGTCTTCGTGACGACGGCGCCGCTCCGGATGCGCACGACACCTGAGGATTTCCGGGTCGTCGAGGAGCCCCTCTATCCCGCAGCCGGAGAGGGGGGGCACACGTTCCTGTTCGTGGAGAAGCGCGGGCGCACGACGGAGCAGGTTGCGAACGAGCTTGCACGGCTCGGCGGCGTGCGTGCGCGGGACGTTGGGTACGCCGGGCGGAAGGATCGTCACGCCGTGACGCGCCAGTGGTTCTCGCTCGAAGGGGTCGATCCGGAGTCGGCGCTGGCCTTCGAACTCGAGGACGCGGAGGTCCTCGAAGCGCTTCGTCACGGCAACAAGCTCCGAACGGGACATCTGCGCGAGAACGCCTTCGAGATCGTGCTGCGCGGAGACGCCTCGATCGATCTGGCGCCGATCGAGGCGCGGGTCGAGGAGGCCGTACGCCGGGGCGTGCCGAATCGGTTCGGGGCCCAGCGCTTCGGTCGCGACGGCGAGAACGCCGAACGTGCCCGGGAGATGCTTGCCGGCGGTCGCGCGCCGCGGGACAAGCGAAAGGCACGTTTTCTGGTCTCGGCGCTCCAGTCCGAGATCTTCAACGCCGTGCTCGACGCCCGCAGCCACGGCTTCGACGATGTGATGCGAGGCGACGTGGCGCGGGTCGAGGAAAGCGGTGGGCTCTTCTGGGTCGACGATCCCGAGACCGATCGG
>PAQX01000040.1 GCA_002709835.1 Deltaproteobacteria bacterium | reverse complement strand
TCGGGAGAGAGCGCGAACCAATCCTGAGTGGTCGGCATCGTGACCATGCCCGCGCGCGCGGGCACGATCCCCAGCTCCGCTGCGCGCCGACTCCGCTCGTAGCGGAGCCGGTCCCAGCCTTCGTCATAGACGCCCATGTACCGATCGATGAAGGCCTGGGGCGCCTGCACGGGGAGGTGGACCGCCTGAAAGGGCACGTAGGCGAAGAAGGGGCGGCCATCGTCCCGGTTTTCGTCGATGAATTCGAGGGTCTTGTCGACGAGAAACCGGGAAGAGTAGAAGTCGTCGGGGAGCACGGCGGCTTCGCCGTCCGCGAACCAGTTGGCCTAGTCGTAGATCGGGAGGTAGGGCTTCTGTTCCCAGTTGTCGGCGCCGCTGTCGGCGAGAACGAAGGTCCGTTCGAAGCCCCGCGCGCTCGGGAGCAGATCCGGCGTGCTTCCCAGGTGCCACTTCCCGGCGACGTAGGTGTGGTAGCCAGCGTCCTGCAGCAACGTCGCGATGGTCACGACGTCGAGCCCGAGCGTGCCCTCGTTGCCGGCAACCTCGCGGTGCTCGGGCGGAAGCATCTCGGGGATGTTCGGCACACCTGCGCGATGGCTGTCCACCCCCGTCAGCAGCATCGCACGCGAGGGCGCACAGCTCGCCGCCGTGTGGTAGTTCGAGAAACGGATCCCCTCGTCTGCGAGCGCCGAAATCGTCGGCGTCGCGATTTCGCTCCCGTAGGGCGCGACGTCGGTAAAACCCAGGTCGTCGGCGAGGACGACCACGATGTTGGGCGGTTGGGGCTCGGCGAAGGCGAGCGACGTCGCCAGCAAAGCAAAGGCCCATCCGAAGATCGGCCCGAGCCGAGTCGACGCACGCAGGCGAAGGGGCCTCATTCGCTTCGTTCTGCGGGCGCGAGCTTCACGGAAGCGAGCAGCAGAAGCCCTCCGATCACGACTTCCGGAACGATCATCGGGATCAGTAGGGTCGCACCGTGGAGCAGCCAGGCCAGAATCCGAAGGAGGGCGACGAGCAGGAGAAGCAACGCGGGGGCGACGAACCAGGTTCGCTCGAGGGTCACCAGCGCCGCGAGGATCATCAGCCCCATGCCCAGGAAGAGCGCGCCGACGTCCCCGATCTGCGAGCTTCGGGCGGCGCCGTCCAGAAGCGGCATCGCGAGCGCTTTCGCGGCTTCAGCAGGAGCCACGGCGAAACGCAGGCCGGTCACCAGGAACCCGACGGCGGGCAAGGCAAGAAGGATCCGCAGCGCGCGCCTCGGCAGACCGCTCACCCGCGAGACCTCTCCGCGATCAACCGCATCATCTCGTGGGCGGTCACGTGGCCGGAATTCTGGTTCTGCCCCGTCACGAAGCGCTTTTCGTCGTCGACGACCGTGTGGGTCGCGAACAGATCCCTGAATGCCGTCTTGCTCTCGAAACGAGCTCCCGCCTTGCGCAGCTCCGCCTCGGGATGCAGAGGCGTCAAGTCGATTCCGAGCTCGTGCACCTGCTTGTCGGTCACCCCGGTCATCTTCCGGCCTGCAATCAGAAGATTGCCGTCCCGATCCCTCGCTCGAATGAAGCCGAGGACACCGTGGCAGACGGATCCGAGGATCGGCGTTTCGGCGTAATAGGCTTCGCTCACTTTGCGAGCGAGGGCGTCGGAATCGCCGAGGTCGTAGGCGCCCCCCCACCCCCCGGAGAGAAAGATCGCGTCGTACTCGGTGAAGTCGAGATCGTCGATCCGGATCGAGTTCTTCACCTTCGCCTGAAGCATCGGATCCTCGAGGAACCGTTCGTCCTCCGGGCTCCGAAGAACGAAGTTGAGCGACTGCGGGTCGATCGGGATCGGCCCCCCTCTCACACTCGCGACGTCGACTTCCATTCCCGCGTCGAGGAAGTCGTAGTAGGGATGCGTGAGTTCCGACGCCATGACCCCCGTCGGATCTCCCTCCGTCTCGCCCGGCGCGTTGAGGACGGCGTGGCTCGTGGTGATCACGAGCGCACGTTTGCCCGTCAGCGGGTAGGTCTCGCCCTCATAGGACGGATGTACGCCGAGACCATGCACGATCGAGGGAAGCGAGAGTCGAAGCAGGACGGCGACGAAAGCCACGGCTCCGAGGACGATCGGGAGCTTCTTTTTCATGGCCTGTTCACCTCCTTTCGAGCGCACACGACGCGCGCACCAAGCGGATGTTGCGAAGGGTGAAGACGCAGGCCCCAGCCGAATCGGCCTGAGGGCGAGAGCCGGCCTCGCTGGCGCGAACGCCCCTTCCGCCCCGGGGTTGATATTGGCAGTCTACATGCCAATTTATCGTTTCGCAACGCAGGACCGAAGCCCCGAAGACCCCGAAAAAGGAGAGACCATGTCGACACACACGCGCGTCTGGATCGCCCTCGCCGTCTTCTATGCCGTCTTCTTCTTCTGGTACACGCCCTTCGGCGGACCGCTCTCCGACGAAGAGATCGCCCGATTCAAGACGCTGCTCACCGCGCATGGAGGCGCCCCTGAGCGCCTGCCGGTCTGGATCGGGTTCATGGAGAGCGATACCGGCAACGATTTCGCGATGTTGAACGCGATCGAACTCCGGAATGCCCCGACCCCTGGCCCGGGAATCGCTCCGGGTGAATCGAGCGAGGAAGTGTTGGGCCGATACACCTCGCCCTTCCTCGGCCGCGCGCTCCGGAGCGCCTCTCATCCCATCTTGATGGGACGAGCGGCGGCGCCGGCCATCGACCTCTGGGGAATCGAAGGCGCGCAATCGTGGACGAACGGTGGACTCGTCCGGTATCGGAGCCGCCGGGATCTGATGAATCAGGTCGTTGCGATCGCCGCCGCCGGCGATTCGGGAATCCACGATTTCAAGATCGCCGCGATCGAGAAGACCATCGCCTACCCCCTCGACCCCTGGTTCTATCTCGGCGATCCGCGACTCGTCCTGGGACTTCTCACGCTCGTCTTCGGCTCCAGCTTTCAGGCCTTTCACCGCCGCGACGGCTGACACCCGTCCCACTGAAAAGAAGACGGACACCCCATGTCGAACGCCTCCTCTTCCCCCCACTACCGGCTTTATGCCCATATCGGCTCGCCCTACTCGATGAAAATGCGGGCCGTGCTGCGCTACCGGCGGATCCCCCACGTCGTGATCGGCGCGGGACGGGCCGCAGACTGGCTGAAGTCGTTCCAGCAGGTGCGCGTGCCGGTCATGCCCGTGCTCGAGTATCCCGACGGCACCTTCGCCAACGACTCGACGCCGCTGATTCTCGATCTCGAGAAGCGTCACGCCGATCGTTCGGTGATTCCGGAGCGTGAAGCCGACGCATTCCTCGCCTCGCTGATCGAGGACCTCGCCGACGAATGGTTGTCGAAGGCGATGTACGCCTACCGATGGGCCTTCCCCGAACATACGAAGTGGACGGGAAGGCTGATCGCTTTCGACCAGCACTTCGGGGGCGGGCGGGAATACATCGAGCGACATGGCCACGACTTCGAGACCCGCCAGGTCGGACGCAATCCACTCGTCGGCTGCACCGAAGCCAACATGCCCCTGTTGATGGCGATCGCGGAACACGTGCTTGATGCCCTCGAACCGAACATTCCGATGCGTCCCTTCCTCTTCGGGAGCCGGCCCTCCAACGCCGATTTCGCGCTCTTCGGGCAACTCTGCCAGTTCACCCTGGATCTCGCCGCGCTCGAGCCGTGTCAGGCACGCGCGCCCTACACCATGCGGTGGTGTCACCACCTGCACGACCTCTCGGGACACGAAGGCACGTGGCGCGGTAAAAGAGAGGATGTGAGTCCGGCTGCGGACGCGCTGCTTCGACTCGCGGGGGAGGCCTACCTGCCGTTCCTCGAGGCCAACGAAGCGGCACTCGCGTCCGGCGCCGAACGCGTCCGCATCGAAGCCCACGGACACACCTACGAGGGGACGCCCTTCCCGTATCAGCGGCGCTGCCTCGAAGCGCTCCGAAGCGGATACGCAGCCCTCTCCAGCGAGGCCCGGAGCCGGCTCGACCCGACCCTCGAAGCGCACCACTGCCTGTCGGTGCTGCGAGCCTGACGAGGTCCCTCCTCAGCCAGGTTTCCTCTGCGAGCCGGGCGTCCGGGGCGGTCGCCCGGCTGAATGAGCTAGACACTCGGCCATGACGAACCCCGCCCCCGACCCCAGCAACGAAGCGCGCGAGAAGCTCAAGCAGAAACTCTTGGCGTTCGCTGCCGACTTCCCTTTCTTCAATCACATGGGCCTCGAGGTCGAGGAGATGAGCCCGGGCTTCGCACGGGTGAGCGTGGAGCTCGTCGACCACCTGAAGAACCCGAATGGGCAGATGCACGGGGGCGTGATCGCAACGCTCGTCGACATGAGCATCACCCAGGCGATGCTCATGACGGACACGTATCAGCGCGTCCGCGACACCCGCGGCATGATGACGAACGTCGACCTGCGCATGAAGTATCTACGCTCCGTCGGTGCGGGTCGCGCGACGGTCGAATCGAAGATCGTCCACGAGGGACGGCGCGTCGTGCACGTCGCGAGCGAAGTCAAGGACGATCGCGGCAAGACCGTCGCCCTCGGCGACGCGACGCTCATGATCGTGCTCGGAGAGCGAGAGCCGAGGGCGGACGGAGACTGAGCCCCGCGCGACGGGTTTCGCGAGCGGACTCGCTGCGCCTCATGCGGAAAACACGCGAGCGAGCTTCCGACCCCTCTGCGTCGAGGCCCTACGACGCCCGGCGCCGGATCTCCGCCGCGATCACCCAGAGCCGATCCTGTCCCCAGACCGCAAGATCCTCTTCGCCGTCGGGGCCCGAGAGGCGATAGCTTGGGACCCCCCACAGACCGAGCCCCTCGACCATCTCGTCCTGATGCTCTTCGACGATCGGCTTCCAATCGTCGTTGCCGATGATCTTCTTCGCTTCGGCCCAGTCGAGACCCGCCGCCTCGACCGCCTTTCGCATACCGGCATTCTTGTGCAGGCCGACGCCCATCGCGAAAGCGTGACGAAGCAGCGAGCTCATCAGCGCTTCGTCCTTGCCCTGCGCCTTCGCCCAGGGCATCAGCGAGTACGCCCGGCGCGTGGGTGTCCCGATCGGCATCACGATCGGACCGAACGGAACGCCAGCGGCCTCCCCTTCACGACGCGTGTCGAAGACGATGTACCGAGCCTTGGGGCGCGGCGCCGGGACGCCACGCATCACCATCGGCAGGACCGGCTTGTGATGGAACTCGATCCCGCAAGCGTTCTTCATCGAGATCGTCCGATCGAAGACGATCGCGGTATAGGGAGAGTTCAACGAGGGATAGAAGTCCAGACGAAGACCGCTCGCATCGACGTCTCGTAGTTCGACTTCCGGGCGCGGCGCGATCAGGTCCTCGTGCGGCGCCTGACAGGCGCCGAGCTCTCGCAAGCGTTCTTCCAGGTGGGAAAGACGATCGACCCCCCAGTACCACTCGCCGCCGTAGTAGAAGGTGGCACCCGAATAGTGCTGGAGCTCTTCGCGGCGGCTCGATCCGTAGTCGAGCGCTTCTTCGAGCTCGGCCACACCCGCCCCCTTCTCGGCGGCGGCAGAGAGCGTCGATCCGTCTCCCGACCAGAGCGCTTCGCTAATCGCCGCAATCCGTTCGACCTGGATGTCGTCGGGCTCGGTCGCCAGCGCGCGTCCGGCCAGCACCTGGTGCTCGGCCTCCGGAACCGTTCCCGCATCGGCTGGGAACGAGAGGCCGAGATGGGGCGCGATCAACGCCGCGTCCCGACGCGCCCAGACGGCGAGCTTCTCGAACTCCGGCTGACTCGCGCCGCCGGCAGCGCGGACGAGGTGGACGCGCACCATCACGTCGTACCGCGAAGCGAAAGTCGCCAGGATCAGCGCCGTCAGATGCGAATACGGATCATCGAGCTGATGGAAGTATTCGACGACATGCGGTTCGCCCTGCTTCTGTCGCTGGGCGTCCGCCTTGTCGCGACGCTTCTGAATGACGTGCGCGTCGGCTTCGGGGCCGAGTACACGCTTGCTCACGATCCATCGCAGCCACCCCGGCGGATCGACGACGAGGCGCGGGTTCGGGTTGTCCTTGGGTTCCAACATTCAACTCGCCTCGAGGTCGGATCGATTCCGTATTGACACGGTACGTGCCAATATATCCGGGTTCAACCTTGCGCCGCCGGGCGCGGGCCCAGGCCTCCGGACGGCAGAAAGCAGTTCAGCCCAGCCTCCCTCAACCAGCCTTCGACCGCTGCGCGCTCGGCGTCGCAGAGCTGATCGCGAATCCGGCTCTGGATCAGGCGACGCGATGCCTCGGGATAGTCGCGCGCCAGGTAGGTCACGTTCTCGCCATAGGTCTCGATCTCGAAGACCTTCTCGCCGGCCGATCGCGCCTCGGCGTTCGCGATCACGAAGGGGGCGTACTGCGTGGCCCCGACTCCGAGGAGGTGTCTCGCGAAGGGCGTACTCTCGGGGAACGGGCTCAGCTCACCCCACGCCGCTTCGCTCGAGGCGGCCGCTCCGCCCTCGGCCCAGGCGACGACGCGCTCGTAGGCCGAGAGGTCCGGGACCGGGTCGGCGTTCGTATGGGCGTGTAGCCCGCCGAGCAAGATGGCGTCGACCGCCGTCGGGCGATCGCCCAGCGCGAAGCGGGTCGACGCGAGCTGATGCTCCAGCGCGTCGAGCATCGCCAGGTACTCCCGCTCGGCCGCTTCCTGCTGCGCCGGATCTTCGGTCCCCGTCGCTCGACACGCCCGCGGTCCCCACTGCGCAAGGGGATGCGTTCGAGCCTGCTCCAGGGTCAGCGCCTTGCCTGCGAGTGCTTCGATCACGTCCCGCGTGTTCTCGGCGTAGTGCCAGCGGTAATGGACCATCACACGCGCGAACCACTCGTCGAGGATCTCTTCGATGACGTGAACGAGCACCCCGAGCGGCCCGCTCGGAAAGAGCGCGCGGGAAGGCACGCGCGAGTCGAGAAGCCCGAGGATCGGGGTCGTGTCCGCAAGGGCCCATCGTTCCGGCGTCTCGAGAATCGGAATCTGGTGCGTGCCGGCACGGCGTCCGAGTTCGTCGTCGACGCCCGTCCCACGCGGGACCCGACGAAAAGGCAGGCCGTAGAAACCGAAGGCCGCTTCCAACTTGCACGTGAAGAGACTCCTCGGAAACCCGTGGATCACGTACTCGTCTCGATTCGTCTCGACCATCGCCCCTCTCTCCAGCGAAGAAATCCGAGCGGAAGAATAGGCGGGACGGGACTCAGGTGGCGCTGGGAAGCAGACCTTGCGAACGTAACGCCGTGGCCGCGCCCCTCGCCCCCTCCTCCTCGGAACCCTCGAACGCCTACCGCTGGTATTCGGTCGGCATCCTCGCCCTCATCTATGCGTCGAGCTCCGTCGACCGCCAGATCATGGGCATCCTGCTCCAGCCGATCAAGAACGAGCTGGGCGCCTCGGATACCCAGATGGGCTTCCTCGTGGGCCTCACCTTCGCGCTCTTCTACGCGACGCTGGGCATGCCGATCGCGATGTTCGCGGACCGCAACAACCGGCGGAACGTGATCGCGGCCGCGATTTCCGTCTGGAGCATCATGACGGTCGCGTGCGGCTTCGTGACGAATTTCTGGCAGATGGCCCTCGCGCGGATGGGCGTGGCCACCGGCGAGGCAGGCTCGACGCCGGCGTCCCACTCGATGATCTCGGATCTCTTCGGTCCCCACGAACGCGCGTCGGCGCTGGCGCTCTTCTCGGTCGGCGCGAACGTCGGCCTTCTGATTTCGTACCTCGGCGGCGGCTGGATGGTCGACAACATCGGCTGGCGGTCGGCGTTCTACGTCGTCGGTCTCCCCGGTCTCCTGATCGCCGGAATTCTCCTCCTGACGGTCCGCGAGCCGGCACGAGGCGCGAAGGAAGCCGCGCTCCGCGACGTCGAGCCCGTGAGCTTCGGCGAGACCGTGTCGTTCATGTTCCGCCACCCGGCAATCCGCCACATCGTCTTCGGCAAGGCCCTGGGCGGTTTCGTCAGCTACGGGCTGATCCTCTGGGTGCCGGCCTTCCTCGCGCGCAGCCACGGGATCTCCGCCACGCGGGTCGGCTTCACGTTGGCGATGGTCCTCGGGGTCGGCGGCGCGATCGGCACCCTCCTCTCGGGCAGGATCGTAGACGCGCTCGGGCGCCGGGATCCCCGTTGGCGCGTATGGGCGATCGCGATCAGCAACATCGCCCCGCTCCCCCTTTCGATCGGCTTCCTCGTGGTCGACGACTTCAACCTGGCGATCGGGCTCTACGTCCTGCCCGCCATGTTCGGGGCGTTCTACATCGCTCCTTCCGCGGCGCTGATCCAGCAACTCGTGGACGTTCGGATGCGCGCCCTCGCCTCTGCGATTTCGATGTTCATGACGAACATGATCGGAATGGGACTCGGCCCGCAGGGTGTGGGCATCATGAGCGACCTGCTCGAGCCGCACTTCGGAACGGACTCCCTTCGCTGGGCGCTCGTGATCTTCCTGTTCGTGAACGTCTGGGGCGCCCTCCACTTCGTGCTCGCCGGGCGACATCTGAAGAACTCGCACGCCTGACCCGCGCACGACGGTCGGTCGGTCGGTCGGTCGGTCGGTCGGTCGAAGAAAAAAGATAAGAAGGAACTTCCGATGATCAAGCTCTACGGCGCGGCGGCGTCTCCCTTCGTCCGTAAGGCCATGGCCGCGCTCGCCCTCAAGCAGATCGAGTACGAGCACATCCCTTCGATGCCCTTCTCCGGGGACGAGGAGCTCGCAAGGGTCAGTCCGCTCCAGAAGGTGCCGGCGCTCGTCGACGGCGATCTCAACATCGCCGACTCGAAGGTCATCTGTCGGTATCTGGAAGACGCCTACCCGGAGGTCCCGGTCTATCCCACGAACCCGAAGGACCGGGCGCGCGCCGACTGGCTCGAGGAATATGGCGGAACCGTGCTCGCCGAATCTGCGGCGGCGATCTTCTTCCACCGCTTCATGGTCCCGAACGTCTTCAAGCGGCCCGTCGACGAGGAAGCCGTCTCGAAGATCATCGACGAGAAGCTTCCGCCGCTGCTCGACTACGTCGAAGCGCAGGTCCCCGCGGACGGCTTCGTGTTCGGCGACCTCACGATCGCGGACGTCGCCCTCGCCTCGCCCTTCGTGAACGCCGGCTATGCGCAGTACTCCATCGACGCGGACAAGTGGCCGAACATGGCCGGACTGGTCGAGCGCGTGAAGGCACACGAAGCGATCGCCCCGCTCCTCGCGGCGGAGCGGGCGGCGCTCGGCGGCTGACTCATGTCGCGTGGGGGGGCGACGCTAGCCCCCCCCGCGACGGCGTCGGTCAGTCGAGGAGGTCGAAGGTGAGACCCGCCCCCTCGACGAGCTTCGGAACGAGGATCTCTCCCATGACCGCTCCAGGCGTGTAGACCCCGCCCGAAACGTCCCCACATTCCTCGATCAAGCAGATCGAAGCCTCGGCCATGATCTTCGAGGTCGAGCCGTAGCCCGGGTCTTTGTCACCGGTCACGCGCGCCCGGAGCGTCTCGCCGTTCGCGTGGCTCCCGAAGAAGTGCACGTCGTATCCGCCCGCGTCCCGCTCTTCTTTCGACGGGCCTTCGCCGGGCTTCGGCCCGCCCTCGCCACCACCGCCGAGCATCGCCTGGGAGATCGCGGCCATGCCCTGGGCCGCCTGTTGGCCGGCCTCTCCGGGTCCCGTCAGGAACATCTCGTCGTAGACGAAGTCCTCGCCATACGCATGGCCGAGGAGCGCGTTCGTTCGGTGAACGTTCTTCGTGTTGATCGGCGCCATGAAGAAGGGCGCGATCCAGCCGCCCGCGACGGCGTCCTCCTCGACGTCGTTCCCGCTCGGCTGCGCGGGGCCCCGGAATCCGCCCGCGAGACAGAAGGGATCCATCAGCTGACCGGCGAGACTCGGATCCTTCGAGACGGCCTCGGCCGTCGCTCGACCGCTCGCAGCGGTTCCCCCCGAGAGCGTCCCCTTCATGTCGACGACGCGACCGCGCACTCGCGAGCAAGGGCTCCCGAAACGTCGACTCGCTTCGGCCTGCAGGAAGTGCACGCCCAGATCGAAGGGGATCGAGTCGAAGCCCGTCGAGTGGACGATCCGCGCGCCGGTCTCCGCCGCACGCGCCGAATAGGTGTCGATCATCTGGCGCATCCAGAGGACCTCCCCCGCGAGATCGGTGTAGTCGGTCCCAGCCTCGACACAGGCCTCGACCAGCGGCGTGCCGTAGAGCGTATACGGGCCGACCGTCGAGACGACGCATCGCGTGCGCGCAGCCAGGGACGCGAGGCTCGCCGCATCACGGGTGTCGGCAACGACGAGCGGGGTGTCCGCCGGGGCGCCGATCTCGTCCCGAACCTGCTCCAGTTTCCCCTGGCTCCGTCCGGCCATCGCCCAGCGCGGCGCGCCGTCTCGGGTAATGAGGTATTCGGCGACGAGCCGACCGGTGAAACCGGTGGCGCCGAAGACGATGAGATCGAATTCGCGGGAATCGGACATGGGGTTCTCCTGTGGCGCGGGCGACGCGGAAGGCGGAGTGTCGGCGCCCGCCCTCGTCTCATCAATCACCCAGCGCGAACTCCCAGTCGCGTGAGCCCAGAGCGAACCCAATCCCAGCGGCAACGCGTGTGGATCTTCGGTGGGGGCCGAGATTTTCGTATCCGACGAAGAACGCCGCTGGTTCAGCGAAGCCCCGTCCAATTCGATCAATCGGGCACGCCCTTCCGGCCAGGAGCTGACATGTCTGATTTCGCGTATCTCGGAGAGTGCCCCCTCTTCTACGGTCTTTCCCTCGAAGAACGCGCGGCGGTCTAATCGCTCTGCGATTTCCAGGAGTTCGGAGAGGGCGAGACGACCTTCGACGAGGGCGCCCGGTCGGATCTGATCTTCGTCGTCTGCGAGGGCGCGGTCCGCATCTCGCTCGAGACCCCCGGCGCTGGGGAGGAGGCGCTCACGATCTGCGAGCCCGGCGACAGCTTCGGGGAGATCGATCTCTTGCGTGACAATCCCGCCCTCCGCAGCGCGAGCGCGGTCGCACACACCGCTTGCGGTCTGGCGACGCTCTCTCGCGCGGCCCTCGTCGGGCTGGCCGAGCGGGACGCGGGCCTGGGCTATCGGATCGCGCGCAACGCGTTGTCCGCGCTGGGTGACCAGATCCGCAGCACGAACCAGAAGATCCGCTTCTTCGCCGACGCGAATCTCTTCGGCTGATCCGAGACCGCGACCCCCTCCCAGGGCCACGCGCGGGTTCGAGCGACGTCCAGAGCCGTCGCGTATTCTGTTCCTATGTGGATCCAGACCGCCGCCCTCTTCGGTGCACTCGGCGTCGTTCTCGGCGCCTTCGGTGCCCACGGCCTCGAAGCCCGCCTTACCCCCGATCGGCTCGATGTCTGGACGACGGCGGTCGACTATCACCTGCTCCACGCCGTGGCGCTGCTCGCCCTCGCCCTCTACGCACGCGCCACGGGCGCGAAGATCCGCGGGCCCGCGACCGGCTTCACTCTGGGCATCCTGCTCTTCAGCGGATCGCTCTACGCCCTCGCCCTCGGCGGTCCGCGTCTCCTCGGCCCGGTGACGCCCCTCGGCGGACTCTGCTTCATCGCAGGCTGGCTCGCGTTGATCCCGCTCGCCCGTCGAAGCTGATCCCTGTCCGAGCCCGCGGGCGCGGCCCGCGCCCCTCATCGAAAACAACGGCCGAATGGATCGCGCTCGGACGGTCCGCGGTCTCGCGCCAGGAGCGCCCTCATGGATCGCCGATCCGCCCTCGGACGCGTCCGTCCTCTCGGTGGAGCTCAGCGCCGCTTCGGGGAGAGCTCGAAATTCGTCTCAATCCCCTCGCGCACGTTCTTCATGAAATCGAGGTACTGGCGCATCGTGCCATTGTAGTTCCCGTCCTGACGACGATTCTCCGCGCCCTCGAAGTTGTAGTAGCCCGGCGTGCATTCCTTGTTGCGGTTGGTCTTGCCGCGATTCGCGATCACCTCCTGGACCCACCACTCCTCGATCTCGTCGGTCGGTTCGAGGGAATGAAGATCGTTCCGACGGAGATGGTCGATGCACTCGGCGATGTGCTCGCCCTGGCAGTTCAGAACGTCGGTCAGATTGAAGGCGAAGAAGGCCTGGTATCCGCCCATCACGAAGAAGTTCGGATAGCCCCGGCTATGGATTCCGAGCACGGTCCGAATCCCGTCGGCGTACTTGTCCTCGAGATCGAGACCATCACGACCGACGATTCTGTTGTAGATCCCCGTCTGCTGGACCTCGAACCCGGTCGCGAAGATGATCAGGTCGACATCGAAGACCTCGCCGTCGAACTCCGGCCCTCGCTCGGTGATGCGGGTGACGCCCTTCCCCTTCGTGTCGACGAGTCGGACGTTGGGCCGGTTGAAGGTCGGCAGGTACTCATTGTGGAAGCAGGGACGCTTGCACATGAACATGTACCAGGGCTTCAGTGATTCGGCGGTTTCGGGATCCTCGACGTCCGCTTCGATGCGCTTGTGGATACGCATCATGTAGTCGATGTTCGCGTTTTCCTGACGCCGGATCTTCTCCTCTCGGGACATCGAGGCGCGCTTCGCCTTCTGATCGGCGGAGAGCAGAGGGCCGGCGATCGCCTTCTCGCGGCGCGCAGCCTGCCAGCCCGGCTCGAGCGTCGCGGCCCACTCCGGGTCCGTCGGCCAGTCGTCCCGGATGTCGATCGAGCTCGGGGTGCGCTGGAAGACGGTGAGTTGCTTGGCGTGCTTTCCGAGTTCGGGAATCGCCTGGACGGCAGTCGCCCCGGTTCCGATGATCGCGACGCGCTTGTCGGCCAGCTGTTCGAGGTCGTCGCCGGTGTACTCGTAGTCCCAGCGTGAGGTATGGAAGCTATGGCCAGCGAAGTCCGCGATCCCGTCGATCCGCGCGAGCCGGGGCTTCGCGAGGGTGCCGTTCGCACAGATCACGAAGCGCGCCTTCATCCGGTCGCCGCGGTTCGTCCCCACGTGCCAGAGCTGATCGTCCTCATCCCAGACGGTCGAGGTCACCGTCGTCTGGAACACCGCGAGGTCATAGAGCTCGAAGCGCTCCGCGATCATCTTGCAGTACGCCCAGATCTCCTCGCCCCCGGCATAATGGCGGGTCGGGATGTACCCGGTCTCGTCGAGAAGCGGCAGGTAGTCGTAGGAGACGACGTCGCAGGCGACCCCGGGATACCGGTTCCAGTACCAGGTTCCGCCGACGTCGCTCCCGCGTTCGACGATCCGAACCGACTCGACGCCCTTCTGCTTGAGCCGCGCGGAGGTGAGGAGCGCGGAGAACCCCCCGCCGATGAAGAGGACCTCGACTTCGTCCTCGATCGGCTTACGGGGCGTCACGACCGCTTCACGCGGGTCGTGCTCGAAGCGCTCGAGGTCGCCCTCGAGGGCCTGATAAATCTCGGTGCCAGGCGGCCGATAGCCGAGCCGCAGATCGCGTTCTTCGGCGAAGCGGCTCTTGATCCCCTCGTAGTAGTCCTGCGAGGGTGCACCTTCCCGATCGCCGGTGTAGTCCATCGCGAAGGCCTGCGAGAATTCCTTCTCGCGCTTCTCTACGGAATCTTCGGCCATCGTCCGCCCCTCGTGCTGGTCGTTCGACCTCCACGGTGGCAGGCAGCGAGCGCTCTGTCCAATCCTCGCGCGAGCGCGTGGCCGCCGAAGAGAGTTCCCTGGCTGTTCGTATCCTCGGGGTAGACGATCTCGAGAAGCTGACCGGAGCGCGGTCCCTCGGGCACGGTCTCCCTCCTTGGCAGCGGGCTACTCCGGGATGCCGAGCACCCGCTTCGCGATCACGTTCTTCTGGATCTCGTTCGTGCCGCCCCAGATGGAATCGGCGCGGGTGATGAGCCACTTCTTGGTACGCTCGATCTGGGCGTCTTCGTAACCCGGACCTTCCCAGCCGAGTCCCTGGCTGCCGGACGAGTCGACCGCGATGTCCTGCTCGTTCTTGACCATGTTGGCCCAGCGGAACTTGCCCAGGGAGCCGATGTCGCGGGCCCTCTGACCGGCGCGAGCTTCCTCCACCGCACGCCGCATCGTCAGGCTCAGGGCACGCTTGTCGATCTCGTGGGCCGCGAGGCGCTCGCGGATCGTCGGGTCGGCGAGCTCACCGTTCTCGAGGCCGACCTGACGCTTCACGAAGTCGGTGATCGACTCCTTGGCCGCGCCGCCGATTCCGCCGTCGCTCGAGCCGTCGGTGCTGCGCTCGTGCTGGAGGAGCCGCTTCGCGACGGTCCAGCCGCCATTCAGCGGACCGACCACGTTCGAGACCTTGGCGCGGGCGCCGTCGAAGAAGACCTGCGAGAAATGAGCCGAGCCATCGATCAGCGTGAGCGGCGCGACCTTCACCCCTTCCTGATGCATCGGGAAGAGGATGAAGCTGATGCCCTCGTGCTTCGGCGCATCGAAGTCGGTGCGCACCAGACAGAAGATCCAGTCGGCGCGGTCTGCACCGGTGGTCCAGATCTTCTGGCCCGTGATCACGTACTCGTCGCCTTCCTTCTCCGCCCGGCACTGGAGACTCGCCAGGTCGGAGCCGGAGCCGGGCTCACTGAAGCCCTGACACCAGCGGACGGTGTTCTTCGAGATCTGCGGGAGGAACTCCTTCTTCTGTTCTTCCGTTCCGTACTCGAGGAGCGTCGGGCCGAGCATCGACACGCCGAAGGAGCTCACGATCGGCGCCTTCGCCTTCTTGAGCTCGGCCTTGAGGGCCGCCGTGTGTTCACGATCGAGACCACCGCCACCGTACTCCGTCGGCCAGTCGGGGGTGATCCAACCGCGATCGCCCATCTCGACGATCCACTTTCCGAGCAGGTCGTGCGGGAGGTCGGAACGGTTGCCCTTGCGGAGCTCCTCGGGGAGGCGCTCGGCGAGAACGGCGCGGACTTCTTCCTTGAACGCTTCGAGATCTGCCATTGAATTCGTCCCTTTCGTGTCCGAGAGGCTCAATAGCCCTGGAGCGTCGCGAAGCGGCGCTGGTGATAGGTCTCATCGCCGAGCGAGAGCTCGGCCGCCTTGAGTCGCTTGAAGAAGAGACCGATCTCTTCTTCGTCGGTCATGCCCGTTCCTCCGTGCATCTGGACGGCTTCGGCGCCGATCAGTCGGCTGGCCTTGCTCGCCTGTGCCTTCGCGGCGCTCACGCAGACCGCCGCGTCGGCGCGACCTTCGTCGAGCGCCGAGAGCGCATCGCGCACGATCGACCGCGCGAACTCGAGCTCGGAGAACATCTCGGCGGCGCGGTGTCGCAGGGCCTGGAACGTGCCGATCTTCTCGCCGAACTGTTCTCGGTCCTTCAGGTACTGGAGCGTCCGCTCGAAAGCCTCTTCCGCGGTTCCGAGCATCTCGGAAGCGAGGCCGACGGTCGCCTGGTCGATGACCTGATCGAGCAGATCCGCGTCGCCGAGAAGGCGATCCGCCCCGACCTCGACGCCATCGAACTCGACGGTCGCCGCATTGCGGCCATCCATGCGACGGTTGCGCGTGATCGAGACGCCCTTGGCGTCCGCGTCGACGAGGTAGAGCGCGAGGCCCTCTCGATCCCCGGCGTTCCCCGCCGTGCGCGCGACGACGACGATCTGGTCGGCGACGTGTCCATCGAGCACGTGGATCTTGGTGCCGCTGATCGCGCCTCCGGAAAACGTGGTGGCGACGTTGTAGGGGTGGAAGCGAGCGGTCTCTTCGAGGGCCAGCGCGACGATCCGATCGCCCTCGGCGACGGCGGGGAGCAAGTCCTTCTGGAGCGTCTGGTTCCCGCTCAGGCGAACCGCGTTGGCGCCGAGAAGCAGCGCCGAGACGAGCGGCTCCGGCGCGAGAACCTTGCCGCACTCCCAAAGCACGACGCCGAGATCCGCGACGCCCATGTCGCTTCCGCCGTGGTCTTCGGACAGGAGGATCCCCAGCCAACCGAGATCGGCCATCTGCTTCCAGATCTCGGGCGTGTACCCGGTATCGTCGAAGGCATCACGCAGTTCACGCATGCGCGTCACGGGGGACTGGTCTGCGAGGAAGGTCTGCGCGCTCTCGCGCAGCATCAACTGTTCTTCGCTCAGGATGACGGCCATCTCGGGGCTTCCTTTCGTACCGCGCCCGGCGGAACGCACGGGCTGCGGTCGCAACGCCTGGAGGCGCCGGGCGGACCTGGCCCGACGACGCGCGCCAGGGACGGCGCGGGCGATAGACGGAGAGTATGGAATGGATCGCGCACCGTCGGCCAGATCCGTCGAACCGCGCGTCACTCCCGAAACGCTGCCGGGAGCGGCCTCTCCCACCGATCGACTGCCCATCGGGGCGGCCGGGACAGCGCCGCATGCCCTGAAACCCATGCCCTCCAGCGGAGCCGGCGCGCGCTTCTCTTCGCGCGAATCGAACGAGCGCGGCTCAGTCGTTCAGCAGCGCGCCGTAGAGGATCGCCTTGAGCTGTCCCCGGAAATCGAAGGTTCGCGAAGGCATGAGCTGGGTAAGGAACACCACCGCCAGATCCTCGACCGGATCGACCCAGAAGATCGTACTCGCCGCACCGCCCCATGCGAACTCTCCGAGACTTCCGACGTTCTGACCGCGGACGTTGTCGAGAGTGACCGAGAAGCCGAGTCCGAAGCCGGTGCCGACGTAGGGCGTCTCCGCGAACGAGCCAACGCTCGTGTCCATCAGATCGCCCCCGCTCTCGAGGTGGTTCTGCGTCATGAGCTCGAGGGTCTTGCGGCCGAGCACGCGCGTTCCCTCGAGCGTCCCGCCCCCCAGCAGCATGCGACAGAACCGCAGGTAGTCGGCGCCGGTCGACACGAGCCCCCCTCCGCCGGACAGGAGCGTCACTCCTTCCCTGTAAACGGAGTCGAGGGGATCGTCGACGAGTCGAAGCGTCTTGTTTCGACGGCGCTCGTAGTTGGCGGCGAAGCGCGGAAGGTCGGCTTCGGGCACGCTGAATCCGGTGTCGACCATCCCGAGCGGTTCGAAGATATGCTGCTGGAAGTAGACGTCGAGGGGCTGCCCCGAGATCAACTCCACGAGTCGGCCGCATACGTCGGTGGCGACCGAATAGTTCCAGGCCGTTCCCGGCGAGAACTCGAGGGGCAGCGTCGACAGGTCCGTCATCATCTCGGCGAGCGTGCCACTCCGCCCCTTTTCCCCGATCGCGGCCTTGCGATAGCCGGCGTCGACGTTCGTCCGTGCCATGAAGCCGTAGGTCAGCCCGGACTGGTGCGAGAGCAGATCCCGAATCGTCATCGGGCGCTCGCAGGGCTTCGTATCGTAGTGGGGATAGACCCCGCTCTCGTAGACCCGCAGCGCCTCGAACTCCGGGATGTATCGGTGGACTGCGTCCGAGAGCGCGAAGCGCCCCTCTTCGTGGAGCTGCATGAGCGCGACGCTGGTGATCGGCTTCGTCATTGAGTAGATGCGATAGATCGTGTCATCCGCTGCTGCGGTACCGCGCTCGAGGTCGGCCTTCCCAAGCACGCTGTGATGGGCGAGCCCGCCCCTTCGGAAGACCAGCGTCTGGCACCCGGGGATCTTTCCCGAATCGACGTAGTTCTCTTGCAGGTGACGATCAACGTGGGCGAGCTGCTCGCTCGACAAGCCGACGGATTCGGGGCGCACGGTTTCCATCGACGGGACCTCCCGGTTCGCAGCAGGGTTCGCAGAGACGACGATCACGTTAGCCGCTCGATCCCGCGCTCGCGCCACGGCCTCAGACGAGGACGCGACGCTCGAACACGAACTCGTTGGGCAGGTACGACGTTCCGTGCTCCGCACCGGGCTGAAACAGGTGGGGCGCGGGGGACTGGATCAGAAACCAGCCATCCTCGAGGGCCGCGATGCCCGTCGCGTAAGGAGGCTCCCCTTCCGCCAGGGGCGGCCCGTCGCCGCTGGATCCGTCATGGAACGCCCACGCGATCGTGTTCGTGTCCAGCGCCCCCTCGGCCAGCCACAGATAGAGAACCTGCTGCCGTTCCATCACGAGCCCCCCTCGTTCGCGCGCGCTCTTCCCTCGAGTCGCGTGTGGTAGTAGTCGACGTCGAAGGCGGCGTCGCCACTCACGTAGCGCCAGAGCCGCGCCCGCTCCATCTGCTCGTAGCGGGCCTCGTGACCCTGCTGCCAGGGCTGCATCGTCCGAAGGATCTGAGCCACGCTGTCCTCGCGCATGTGGGCGAAGGTGTGATCCGATGCGTCGTTGTGGATCGCGTCGAGGTCCTCGGTGTTCCACAGACGCACCTGGGGCACACGCGGGTTCAAGCGAATCTTGTACATCCACCGGTCCGTCGTGCCCGGATTCGGGCGGCCCGCGTGCCACAGCGCGTGATGAAAGATGACGAGCGTTCCGGCCGGCCCGCTGTACTGCTGCTCGCCCAGGATGTTTTGATAGCGGGCGACGCCTTCGGCGCGGGTGTGTCGAAGGTGGGTTCCCGGAACGAAGCGGGTCCCGCCTTCGCCAAGCCTCACTTCGTTCGGGAAGTAGAAGAGTTGCACGTCGAAGCTCGGATCGCGGCTGTCGATCACGGCATCCACGTGAAGATGCTGCGCAAAGGTGCTCCCGGCCGGCAGCAGATGAACGAAGTCGTGGTCGAAGACGGGGTCCGTGCCCACGAGCGAGGCGATGATCCCGTGGACCTGAGGGAGGCGCAGCATCTCGCCGATCGTCGAAGGCTCGGGGTAGCACTCGGAGAGCGGCACGAGGGAACGGCCGTGCTCGACGTCCTCGGCGTTCTCCGCCACGCCGCCCCCGGCTGCCTGGCGAAGTTTGATCGCGGCGAGTGCCCGCAGCTCGTCGACCACGCGGGCGTTGATGTCGTCCGGCACCAGGGCATCGAAGCGGAGAAAGCCGTCCGCGACGAAGCGCGCCATCTCGCGGGTCGTGAGGCGATGGTCCTCAGCGGGCATCGAGTTCCCCATCGATCTCCGCATAGCCCTCACGGATTGCGACAGCCCCCTCCGCATTCTCGATCAAATAGAAGACCCGCACCGTGTCCCCCACGCGATCCTGCTGCGTGTGCAGCTTGACGGGCGCACCGGGAACGATCATCGCCGACATGCGTCCGCGCAGCCGACGCAAGCGCGTGACGTCGCCGCCGGCGTAGCGTGCGAGGATCGCGCGCCCCGCCATCGACCAGGTCGCGACGCCGTGCAGGATCACGTCGGGAAGACCGGCCGCGCGGGCGACGGCGCGCTCCGTGTGGATCGGGTTCCAGAGTTCCGCGCACTCCGAGAACACGTGGGGAAGGGACACGGGGACGTCGATATCCTCTTCGAGGGGGGCGGACGCCGTGTCGGACGGAGAAGGTACGGTCGGGCGGTCTTCGGTCGGCCTTGCTTCGCCCTCGAGCGCGACGCCGCGGAACGTGCTCTGCATGTAGCTCGTGAAGACCGCAGCGCCGTCCTCCGCGGCGTGGGTGAAGCGCGTCGCCATGTTCGTTCCGCTCCGCCCCGGCCAGAGGCCGATGATCTCGCCTTCGGTCGTGAGGGTCTCGCCTGGCCGGACGGGACGATGGAACACACTGTCCTGAACGGCGTGGACGCCGCGGAGTGACTCTTCGGGGGTCGCGCCGACGGCGGCGCCAGGATTGTTCGCGACGACGGAGGCCCACTCGAGGGAGACGCAGATCTGTGGCGCCGCGCAGAAGCGGGCATCGAGATCGTCGAAGACGATCGGCGAGGTGTCGCCGATGACTGCCGCGAAGGCCAGCAGACGGCGCGTGGTCATCTCGGTCTGGATCGGCGACAACTTCGCTCCGACCGCAGAAGCGGAGATCGGCATGCGGGGTTCCTCTCATCCCCGGGACGAGCCCGAGGTTCCGTATCCGGCCCGTCGAGCGTATCGTGGTTCGGCGGCGCTCGGTGCCCCTCGACGGGCCGGTGCGGCGCGACGATGAAACCCACTCGCCTCGCCGGAAGTACGGGATCCGAAAGACCATGCTGAAACGCGTCCTCCGAATCGCCGCCCTTCTGGCGGCCCTGCTCTTCCTCATCGTGGCCGTGGTCGCGGGTGTGTTCTGGAACCTCTCCCGCCAGGACCCGATCGAGCACCTCTACGCCGACAACTGCGCGGTCTGTCACGGAGAGAACCTCGAGGGGAGCACCCTCGGGCCGCCCCTCGCCGGCCATCCGCTGGCACACGGCGACGCGATGCCCGAGTTGATCGCGAGCATCCGGGACGGCTACCCCGCCAAGGGCATGCCCGCGTGGGATCAGGTCCTGAGCCAGGAAGAGATCAAGAGCATCGCGCTCTACGTGGCCGAGCGGCGCGACGGACAGCGCTTCATGGACATGGAGAACGACCGCGCGCTTCTCGTCCCGAACCAGATCATCGAGACCGAGGCGCATGCCTATCGGCTCGAGGTCGTCGCGGAGGGTCTGTCTCCCCTTCCCTTCTCGATCGCCCCGCTCCCGAACGGCGACCTCCTCCTGACCGAGAAGACCGGCGGACTCGTCCTCGTCCGACCNGACGGCNANCGCAGCGTGATTCGAGGCACNCCGCGCGGANACGACTCCGGGCTCGAGCTCGNNACTCTGGCGCTTGCGGTCGGATCACTCCTCGACGTNGCGCTNCATCCAGACTACGCGAACAACGGTTGGGTCTATCTCCACTTCACCGAACGCTGCGAGGACTGCAATACGGTGAGTCGATCCACCCCGCTACCGGTCTCGATGAACAAGCTGATCCGTGGACGAATTCGCGACGGCGCCTGGGTCGACCAGGAGACGATCTGGCAGGCCGACCCCGAGCACTACACGATCGCGCCGGATCTCGGCGCGGGCGGTCGGATCGCCTTCGACCCCGCCGGCTACGTGTACATGAGCATCGGGATCAAGGGCCTCTCGAACTTCGACGGCATCCAGGATCTCGCCAAGCCCTATGGCAAGATCCTTCGCCTGCACGACGACGGGCGGGTCCCCGACGACAATCCCTACGTCGCGATCGACGGCGTGATCCCGGCAATCTGGACCTACGGCCACCGAAGCCCGCAGGGCCTCGAATTCGAGACCCGGACCGGAAAGCTCTGGGAAGCGGAGATGGGCCCCCGAGGCGGAGACGAAATCAATCTTCTTCTACCCGGCCGCAACTACGGATGGCCGCTCTACTCCCTGGGCCAGGACTACGACGGCACGCCCGTCGAGTACGGCGACGTCCTCGGGATCGAACTCGACCTCGAGCAGATCGAGCAGCCGATCGTCGACATCACGCCCTCCCCCGCGATCTCGAGTTTCGTGATCTATGACGGCGACGCGTTCCCTGGATGGAAGAACGCCTTCCTCGTCGGCTCGCTCAAGGGCAGCGACCTCTTCCGCATCCTCATCGAGGAGGATCGCCATGTCCGGACGGAGCTTCTCGTCGGGGACCTCGCACGGATCCGGGACGTCGAAGTCGACGCCCACGGTCACGTCGTCCTCCTACTCGAGCACGCGAGCGGCGGTCAGATCGTCCGCATGGTCCCAGCCGACTAGCACCCGTACGCGACCGGCCAACCCGTCGCCGAGCGCCCGCAGACGACCAACAAATCGACTAACGAGGAACGTCGCCGACGATCGTAACGCGCTCCATCCGGCGTTCTTCCGGCCAGAAGTCGTTGGTCGCGAAGTGCTGAGTCGACCGATTGTCCCACATCGCGACCGAGTCCTTCTCCCATCGGAAGCGACACTGCACGTTCGGGCTCATGATCGAACGCTCGAGATGTTCGAGGATCTCCTCGCTCTCCTCGGGCGCGATCCCGTCGATGTGATTCACGAAGTTCCGATTCGTGTAGATCGCCTTCTCTCCGGTCTCGGGATGGGTACGGACGACCGGGTGGTGCTGAACCGGATACTTCTTTCGCATCTCGTCCTTCTTGTCGTCGGGGACACCCCGGCCGAAGACGCGCATGTAGTCATGCTCGGCAGTGAGCCCTTCGATCCGCTCCTTCCATTCCGGACGCAGGCGCTCGTACGCCATGACGGCGTTCGCGAAGCAGGTGTCGCCGCCGACGGGCGGGATCACCCGCCCACGCAGGATCGAACCGAGCGAAGGGGCTCGCCGCCAGGTCACGTCGCTGTGCCAGCTGTTGGCGGCGTAGGGGCGCTCTTTGGTCGACGTGATGTGCACGATCTCCGGAAACTCCGGCAGGTCCGGAGCGAAGGGGTGGAGCTCGAGCTCACCGAAGCGCCGGCCGAAGGCGATGTGCTCTTCGATCGTCAGATCCTGGTCGCGGAAGAAGAGGACCTTGTAGTCCAACCAGAGCTTTCGCAGCTCCGCGAACGCGTCGTCGTCCAGGGACGTGAGATCGATGCCGTGGATCTCGGCACCGAGGGCAGCAGTCAAGGGGCGAATCTCGAAGGACATGAGCGGGGCCTCCGGGGGTAGTTGCGTTGCGATTCTAGGGGATCGCACGAACCGCTCCATGGCCGCCGAGGCGAAGCCGGCGGCCTATGCCATCCTCGTGAGGCGCCTGGAGGGAGGAGCGAGAATGGCAGCCGCCGCAGAGATCACGCCCGAGCTTCGACTGGATCGACCGATCGACCTCGCGTCGCGTGACTTCCTTTTGAACAAGGAGTCGTGGTACCCGCGGATTCGCGACGAGGCGCCCGTCGTCGACGGACGGATCAGCCTGATGCGCCTCAAGCTCGTATCCCGATACGAAGACTGCCGTTTCGTTCTGACCGACGAGCGCTTCGTCCGGAATCGAGCGCGGTCTCTCGGCAAGTCGAAGGGCAGCGCGCTACCCCTCCCGCTTCCGAAGTCGATCGCTGCCCTGTCGACGAGCATGATCTACGAGGACGACCCGGAACATCGCCGTCACCGAAACCTCGTGAACCAGGCCTTCACCACCCGCCGTGTCGCCGCCTTCGAACCCCGGGTCGAGTCGATCGCCGCCGAGCTCCTCGACGCTCTCGAAGGACGGACCGAAGCGACACCAGGAAGCGAGATCGACCTTCTCCAAAGCTACGCGACGGCGGTGCCGATGCGCGTGATCTCGGAGCTCGTCGGCATCCGACCCGAAGAAGCGGCGCGAATGGAAAATGGACTGACCGTGCTCTCGAAGGGGCTGACCGGGACACGCATCCTCAAGACGATGCTCTTCGATCTGCGACGGGTCGGACGCTTCGTCCGCGAGCTGATCGAGCGCAAGCGGGCCGAACCGGGAGACGACCTTCTGACCGCGCTGATCGAAGCAGAAGAAGACGGAGATCGACTCACGACTGACGAGCTCGTCGCGATGGTCTTCCTGCTGATCATCGCCGGCCTCGAAACGACCGAACATCTGATCACGAACGGAATCCGCTTCTGGATCGAGTCGCCCGGCGTGCGTCAGCGGGTCGAAGGCGATGAAGGACGCTGGACGGACGCGATGGAAGAACTCGTCCGTCTGCACGGTCCCGTCCTGGGCACGAAGCCGGTCCGTCCGTGCGAAGACGTCGAGATCGCGGGGATTCCGATCGAGCGGGGGACGATGGTCATGCCGCTGCTCGGTGCCGCGAACCGCGACCCGGCGGTCTTCGACCAGCCGGAGACCTTCGACGAGACTCGTTCACCGAACCCGCATCTCGGCTTCGGGTTCGGCGCTCATTTCTGTCTGGGCAAACAGCTCGCCCTGATGGAGACGCGCGTCGCGCTTCGAAGGCTCTTCGAACGATTCCCGGAGGCACACTTTGCGCGCCCCCCGGAGACCCTGGAGCTGGCCAACTGGCCCCTCTGGCATCGACACATCGCCATGCCCGTCGTCCTGCGCTGAGGAGCGCCCCTCCTATCCTCGCGTGGACGAAGGAGAGTCCGGCCGCACAATCCCAGAGGGCTGGCTGAGTTGCCTCAGCCCTCGACCTCGAACATCACGCCGGCATCCGGCATCCGCGCCAGCAGCGCATCGCCCATCGCGCTCGCCGGCGTGTGCATTCCACCCGCGGCCGCCAATTCGTCTCGCGCCAGGCAAAGCGCGCTCTCTGCGAGCATCTTCGACGTCGAGCCGTAGCCGGGATCGCGGTCGCCCCGGACCCGGGTGCGGAGCTCCACACCGTGGCCGCTCGTCGCGCGGAGCAGGAGATCAAAAGAGCCTCTCTCCTGCTCTTCCCGGGTCGGCCCGTCCCCCGGCTGGGGCAGCTGCCCGGAGATCATCGGCCGCAGCGATCCGATCGACATGACGCCCATCGTCGCTGCGGACCCGAACGCCGTCGCGCCCGCCTTCGCCATGCCCGCCGCGCCCGACCCCATCAACATCGCTTCGTCGTAGCGGAAGTCCCGTCCGTAGCGGAAGTCGAGGAGCGCGTTCGATCGCCGCACGACCTTCGTGTTGATCCCGGCCATCACGAAGGGGGCGACCCACTGCCCGAAGGCCTCGTCGTAGCGGGGCGCGAGCTTCTCCGCGGCATCGGGGCCTGTCTGGCGATCCTTCGGGTTGAGCGAGTACGGCTCGTTCATGACCCGCATGACCTGCGGGTCCTCTCCGGCCTCTTCGAGCATCGTCAACATGCTCGCGATCGTTCCGCCGCTCGCCCCACCGTTGAAAACCGCGACCCGGAGCTCGATCCGCGATGCCGGCGCGCCTTCGCGCGCGATCATCTCGCGCTGCGTGAAGTAGACGCCGAGATCAGACGGGATGCAGTCGAAGCCGGCCGTGAACACGATCCGTGCCCCGCTCGCCTCGGCGGCACCGGCGTGCGCCTCGATCATGCGCGCCATCCAGTGGACCTCGCCGGTCAGGTCACAGTAGTCCGTCCCGGTCGACGCACAGGCTTCGACCAGCTTCGAGCCGTACTTCGCGTACGGACCGACCGTCGTGCACACGACCCTCGTGCGAAGCGCGAGGGATTGAAGGAAGCCCCCGTCGTCTCCGTCCCCGACGAGGATGGGCAGCGCATCGCAATCGACGCCCGTCTCTTCGGCGAGTTCGTCGCGTACGCGTTCGAGCTTCTGTTGATTCCGACCCCCGATCGCCCATCGCAGGCCCCCGGAAGCGCCGTGCTTCCGGAGCAGGTACTCGGCGGTCAGCTTGCCGGTGAAGCCGCTCGCGCCCCAGAGGACGATCTCGAACTCTCGATCCGAATCGGACATGGTGGGTCCCTCCGCTGCTCAGTCTTCGAACCCGGACGGGGCCACGAAACCACCGATCTCCTCCGCCATCAGGCGGGCGAACTCGATCGTCGTGTGATCGTGGTACTCGCCGCTCACCGCCTGCAATCCGATCGGCAGACCGCCCCGAGAGAGCCCGGTCGGGAACACGGTGCTCGGCAGATATGAAGCGATCACGAAGCCCGCCCAGAAGAGCTGTTCGAAATAGGGCCGACGCTCGCCGCTTACCTCGAGCGTCCGGCCTGCGAACTCCGACTGGTCATGCGGGAACGCGGGCGTCGCGGTCTGCGGACAGATGAGGACGTCCCACTCCCGAAAGAAGTCGCGCCACGCATAACGCAGACTCTCGCGATGGTTGTTCGCGCCGAGCCACTGGGCGTGGGTCATGATCATGCTCCGCGCGTTGACCGCACGAGGCGAGAGGTCGCCCTTCTCGTGTTCCGAAGCGACCGCGGCGAACTGCTCGCGCTCCTCTTCCGAAACGGACGCCGCCATGACGGAGTTCAACAGACTGACGTAGGTCGCGTGGGCGGTCGGCAGCTCGATCGAAGGCCGCGCGGTGTCGGAGACCGTCGCCCCCGCCTTACGCAGCACGTCGCCGATCTGTTTCACGCGCGCTTCGACATCCGCATCGACCGGCGCCAGGTCGTCGTTCGCCCAGATCGCGACGCGGAAGTCGGAGAGACGCTCGTGGCGCGGCTTCGGAAGCGTGAGGGTCCAACCCTCGGACTGGAGCGGCTCGGGACCACTGATCGTGTCGAGAGCGAGGCGGAGATCCTCGGCACTCCGGGCGAGCGGACCGCAGACCGCGATGTCCGGGCTCGCGAGCTGCCCGGGGAGGCCGTGGCCCTGAGGCGGCACGATCATCCACGTGGGCTTGTGCCCGTAGACGCCGCAGAAGTGGGCAGGATTCCGGATCGAGCCGCCGATGTCCGAGCCGGACTCGAGCCCGGTCAACCCAGCGGCGAGCGCGGCGGCGCTTCCTCCCGAGGAGCCACCGGGCGTGCGCCCCGTGTCCCAGGGATTGCCCGTCGTTCCGTAGATCGGGTTGTAACTCTGGAAGTCCGCGAGAGCGACGGGCACGTTCGTCTTCCCGAGGAAGACCGCCCCCGCCTCCTTGTAGCGCGCGACCGAGAACGAATCGCTCGACGCGATGTTGCCCTCGAAATCGGGGAAGCCCCAGGTCGTGGGAAGGCCCTCGATGTCGTAGGACTCCTTGATGGTCATCGGCACGCCGTGAAGCGGTCCGTTCGCCTCGCCTTTCGCCTTTTCCTCGTCGGCGCGCTTTGCTGCTTCGCGCGCGCGATCGAAGTCGCGAACGGGAACGGCGTTGACCTCGTGATCGTGCCGCTCGATCCGGCCGATGAAGTAGTCGGTCGCCTCGAGAGCGGAGACGTCGCCCCGGGCGATGACGGCGGCGATTCCGTGGGCGGTCTTGAAGGCGAGTTCGGTCACGAGGGCTCCTCTTCTTCGAGGGGGGAGAATAGGAGAGTCCGGCAGCCTCCTGCCCTCGACGCGGGTCTGGCGAAGATCGTGGTATCAGAGCCAGCGCCGTACCTTTCCGAGGTAGGCCTCGTAGTCCGCGCCGAACTTGCCGCGCAGGTAGTCCTCCTCGTGGCGGATCGCGATCAGGTAGATGACCCACCCGCTGACCGGCACGAGCAGCGCGGGAAGCGCGCTGCCCAGGAGCAGGCCCAGACCGGCCTGCAGCACGCCAAAGGAGACGTACATCGGGTTGCGCGTGTACCGGTAGATGCCCACGATGATCAACTCGGGCGCCGGCTCCCAGGGCTTCGGGTCCTGGCCGGTCTTCCGGAACAGTCCGGCGGCCGCGGCGAGCAGGCCCATGCCGATGGCGATGAACGCGACGCCGCCTCCCCATCGAACCAGCCCCACCGGTCCCGCCCCGAACGGCGACGCGATGGCGTCGAGCGCGAGCCCCACGACCAATCCGATCACCGGGATGATCGGCGGAGGGATGCGAACGCTCGCGCCGCGCTCCCTCTCTTGCGTTCCGGTCGCTTCGTTCATGGCCAGGTCCTCCGATCGGATACCGCTAAAAGAGAAGAACGAGGAGCACGAAGACGGCGATCCCCGTCGCGTTCCCCACGCGGCCGCTCTTGTCGAGACCGCCCGAGATTCCGCGTTTGAAGGCCTCGTTGTGATCGCCGCAGGCGTTCGCGTCTCGCACGATCGGCAATTCGAAGTGACTCGCCGCAGTCGCCTTCGCGACGAGCGTCGCGATCAGCGCCGCGCCGCTCGTGAGACCGAAAGGGACGAGCAGGAGCGCCGAAGCCACGATCACCCACGGCACGAGGATCCCGCCCCAGCTCATCCACGAGAACTGCCGGACGTCGGCGTCGGCCGTCTTGAAATCGAACATGAAGTAGTGGTTACGCGGCTCGTCGAGAACCGGCGACGGCGCGTCGGCGAGGCGGGCGCCGGTGAAGTGGCCCCACTCGTGGAGCGTCGAAGAGATCACGGTCCCGGCGATCACCGCGTTCGCGACGGCCGCAAGCTCCGCGATCGCCCAACCGGTCGTCTGGGCCCACGCGACCGCGGCCCCCCATAGCGTGAGCGCCCCCATCACCATCGCGAAATGGAACGCACCGACCTTCTTCATGTTCGCTTTGTCGAGCTTTGCGGCGAAGGCACGGAGCGCGGCGGGATCGGGGGGAGGCTGAGCGTCGGTGTCGACGGTCGCTTCTGCTGCCATGGTGGGGGCTCCTCTCGGCTGGACACCGGGGGATGGGGCGGGTTCAGACGGGAGTGTGCCGACGGTCCCGGGGCCGTAGCAACCGACGGCGCGTCCGCGCGGGCCTTCGCCGCGCTCAGGCGCGTCGGGCGCGGCTGGAGCGGCGGGCGCGTGACCGCAGGAGATGGAGCGCACCGAGCAGGCCCAAGGACGACGGAACCGGCGCGAAGACCCCGGGTTCCGGGACCGCCACCGGCCCGCAGGCGTCCCCCCTCCCGTCCGAGTCCGCGTCGGTCTGCATGGGATTCGGCGTGATGGGACAGTTGTCGCCGAAGTCGGAGACTCCGTCTCCGTCCGTGTCCGCGCGGAGCGGATCGGTCCCGCCGTAGAGTTCGTCGAGATCCGTGATGCCGTCCGCGTCGACGTCGAGGAGTCCGTCACAGCCGAGGTCACCGCTGTCGCAGACGAGATTGAGATCGCAGGTCCCGTTGGCAGACGCGTCCGCCGCACAGCCTGCGCCGGCCCCGTCGGTTCCGCACGTAAAGCGGCGCTCGCCGAAGCCGAGCAGATTGCGCGACTCGTTCTCTTCACAGACGGGCGCACTCCCGGTCGCGTCGGCGCCCCGGGAGGTCGAGTCGATCACGAGGTTCCCACGGATCTCCACACCGCTTCCGCCGAGCGCGAAGATCCCGCGATTGCCCATACCCTGAAGGTCGATCGAATTGCCGGTGAGGATCGCGCCGTCACGGGCGGTGAGCATCCCGTAGTTCCGCGACCCGATGATCCGGTTCCCCGTCGCGACGGACGCGTGCAGGATGCCGCTCGAGCCTGCAGTGGCAGACCCCATGAAGTCGATCAGGTTGTCTCGTGCCACGTAGTCGGTACACACGGAGAGTCGGATCGCGCGATCCATCGAATCCGGCACGCCGCTCCCGATCATGCGGTTGCCTTCGACGACGAAGCCTCCGGGCACGATGCCGTCCGGGCCGCAGGCCCCGCCCGCCTCCGTGAACATCGTGATCAGGCTGTGCGGCACCACCCCGTTGTCCGCATTCCCGACGAGATCGTTGTCGAGGATCGTTACGGCGCCCGTTCCGAACAAATCGTTCCCGAGCCCCACCACGTGGATCGCTTCACTGGCGAAGCCTTCGATCCGATTGCCTTCGATCCGAAGCGGATGCCCGGCGATCACGACGCCGCGGGCGCCCGTTCCTTCGATCCGATTGTCGATGAACTCGACCTGTCCAGCGGCGGAGCTGATGTCGGCGAAGACCCCTCCCACCAGATGGTTCCGCTCGAATCGGATGCGATCGTGGGAGGTCGGGTTTCCGGCCGCGCCCTGAAAGTAGACCGAGCATTCGACGGGCATCGAGCAGCCGGGGGTCCCGTCCTCGCAGGGCTGGGGTGAACGTCCGCAGCCCGTCCTGCTTCCGTCGCCGACGATGATCGTGTTCTCCTCCACGACGACGTCGTGCACCTGCGCGATCGTCGCCGAGAGATTGAGCCCGTGATATCCGCTGAAGTTCTCGACGACGTTGCCGCGGATGTCGATGAAGCCCGATTCGGTTCCGATACTCGTCTCGACACGGATCGCGGCGCCGAGGTTCTGACATCGGATGGGGCCGCAGCCTTCGCCAACCGGATCGTCGGGGGTGTTCGTGATCAGGTTGTTCGAGACGGTGATGTTGGATCCGTCGACGATGATCGCGCCGCCCAGACCGTGGGGGATGCTCGGCGTATTGAGGAAGACGTTGCCGTCGATCACGCCGGAGGAGCCGAGGGTGATCGTCTCGTCGCCCCAGGCTTCGAAGCGGTTGTTCTCGATCCGCGTATCGTCGGTGTCGAGCACCGTGAGGGCGTGCGTCTCTTCCGACAGGCACGCGCCGAAGCGCGTCGTGTTGTACCCGAGGCAATGGCCGCCCGGGTCATCGTCGGTGAAGACGAGGCCGCGAATCGTCAGACCGGTGAGATTCGGCGCGGCCGCACAGTCTTTGTTGGAGCCGCGATTCGGCGTATTCACGAAGGCCGGGCAGGCTGCGACCGCGGTCCCGCCGTGCGTGAAGCCGGGGAGGATCTCCGCACAGTGAGCGGTGGCCGCGCGGAGTTCGATGTGGTCGTAGGTGATCTGGACGCCGGAGTAGAAACGATTCGCCCCCGCCTCCCCGACCCGGTACTGGCCACACGGAAACTCGACGATCCCGCCGCCCGCCGCGCCCGCCGCATCGACCGCGGCCTGAATCGCCGGGGTGTCGTCCGTCATGCCGTCGCCGGCCGCACCGAACGTAACCACGTCGAAAACCGGCGTGGCCTGGCCGAACGCGCTCAACGGGAGAAGGAGCGCCTTGGACAGCAGCATCGTGAGGAGGGCGCGGTTCATGCGGTTCTCCGGAGCGCTCGGATCTCCGGGTTTGAATCAGGATGGCCGAACGATTCGACTCGAATCGCCGCGAGGGCCCGGTTCGGATCAAAGTAGAAGTAGGCTCGAATCGACGCCAGCATTCCAGCCCCTGCGCCCCGAGGGCGCCGCCTCTTGCCTGCGGGATGCGCGTGAACGGCCCCGTGGTTGCGATTCGCCGCTAGCATGACACGTCGCTCAGAAGAGGAAGCGCCCGATGTCCATCGAAATCCATGGGTTCGCAAACCCCGGCTTCGAGCCGATCCGAGAGGCCTTCGAGAAGAACTTCGCGCTCGGTCTGGAACAGGGGGCGAGCGTCGCGGTCACACGCGACGGCGAGTTCGTCGTAGACCTGTGGGCAGGCGAGGCCGACGGTACCGGGCGCGCCTGGGAACGCGACACGATCGTGAACGTCTACTCGACGACGAAGACCATGGCCGCGATGAGCGTCCTCGTCCTGGCGGATCGCAATGAGATCGACCTCGCAGCTCCGGTCGCGACCTACTGGCCCGAGTTCGCGAAGAATGGGAAGGAAGGCGTGACCATCTCCCACGTGATGAGCCACAGCGCCGGCCTCTCGGGCTTCGAGCCGGCGCTCGAATCCCATGAACTGCTCTACGACTGGGACCTCTGCTGCGAACGACTCGCGAATCAGAGCCCGTGGTGGGAGCCGGGCAGCGCCTCGGGATACCACGCGATCACGCAGGGCTACCTCCAGGGAGAGATCGTTCGGCGCGTGACCGGCCAGACGATCGGCCAATTCTTCCGCAGCGAGATCGCCGCGCCCCTGGGCGCCGATTTCTGGATCGGATTGCCGGCTTCCGAAGACGCACGCGTCGCCGACCTCGTCCCCCCGGAGTTCGGAGCGGCCGGTGACAGCACTGCGCCGGAGGATTCCTTGCCCCATCGCACGATGTCGAGCGTCCCGATCACCGGCCACGAGCCCAGAGATCGCGAATGGCGTGGCGCGGAGATTCCTGCGGCGGGCGGAACCGGAAACGCCCGCTCGGTGGGTCGGATCCATTCCGCCCTCGCCTGCGGCGGCGAGGTCGACGGCGTTCGGATCCTCAGTCAAGCCGGTGTCGAACGAATCCTCGAAGAACAAACGATCGGCACGGACCTCGTGATGGGCGCGCCGCTTCGCTTCGGCCAGGGGTTCGGGCTGATCCATCCAGACGTGCCGATGTCTCCGAGCGAGCGCGCCTTCTATTGGGGCGGCTGGGGCGGCTCCATCGCGATGACCGACCTCGACCTCCGGGCGACCATCACGTACGTGATGAACCGGATGGAGAGCAACCTCCTCGGCGACAAGCGCGGTGCGCGGATCCTCCACGCGGCGTACGGGGCGCTGCTGGCGGGCGGCTAGACACGCGACCCCACTAGCTCGAGAACCCCAGATTCCGCGAAGCGTCTCGGATTCGTAGTCGCCCCGAAAGAGCCCCCGCTCCACCAGGATCGGTACGACCTCGTCGGCGAACTCGTTCAACCCCGTCGGCAAGACCGGACAATCGAGCATGAACCCATCGACCGCGTCGGCCTCGAACCAGGCCTGCATGGCGTTGGCGATGTCGACCGCCGTACCGATGAAGGGATGCCGAGGGGTCGTCGTCGTGAGGGCCACCTCGCGCAGCGGCATCCCTTCCTTCCGAGCTCGTTTCTTGATTCCGTCCGACGCGCTCTGCCAACCGCTTCGCTGCGTCCACCCGAGTGGCGCGAGACGCCGCACCGAGCGCGAACGCGGCTTCTATCCATTGGATGCCGTTTCCCGCAAAAAGACCTCCGGATGGGCGGGCCTCGTGGACCAGAGGCGCTGACGGCGCAAACGTACGTGACGGTCGCAGCGTGACGATCGGCTACCCTATCGTCTCGCCCGCTTCCCCAATCTCCCCGCGAAGGCGCTCTGCGACGGTGCTCGCTTCTTCTTTTTCTCGCGCGACGATTCGACTCGTCCTCGGCGCGGCGTGCGCCCTGACGCTGGCGTGCTCGCAGGACGATCTCCGGACCGGATCCCCGTCGCCTGACGGTTCCTTCCTCGCGATCGGGGATACCGGCGAACCCTGGGGCCCTTGGCCTTCGCTGCTCGAACCCCAACTCGCCGTCGGCCACGCGCTCGAACGCGCGCACCGCGGGTCCCCGGTGGATGCGTTGGTGCTCCTCGGCGACAACTTCTACCCCGAAGGACTCCGGGCCGAGGAATTGGTGTCGCGCGTGATCCAGAACGTCGCGCTTCCCTACTGCGCGTTCGTCCGTCCCTCCGATGCGCTGCGAGAGGCGCTCGGAGGCGCATGCCCCGAGGCAGCCTCCCCCCCTCCGATCTATGCGGTCGTCGGCAACCACGACGTGATGGCCAACGAAAGCGTGCGCCTCCAGCAAACGAAGGTCCCCGAATACGTCGCGAACTGGGAGGTCCCGACTTCCGAGAGGCCCGCGATCCGCGAGCTCCCCGGCGGCCTCAGCCTGATCTTCATCGTCTCGGAATGGCCGTGGGACGAGGACGCCACGCGGGCCCTCGCGGAAGCCCTAGGACGCGCCCGGGGCCCCTTCCGCGTGATCGTCGGCCATCGCCCGACGATCTCGGGACATCCCCAGCTGCTCGACATGGTGGCCACCGCCGCGCGGCAGGCGAACACCGTCGTCCACGCCTACGTGGCGGGCCACGTACACGTCCTCGGCGCCATCCCGGGCGAGCGGCGCGGCCTTCCCCGCTTGACGGTGATCGCGGGATCTGGCGCCCACGCGGAACATCAGCCCGACACGGAGTATCGGGTCGAGAACGCCGACTTCCTCGAAGCAAGCCTCGGCTTCGCGCGCTTCGACGTCTTCTCGAACGCGGACGATGCCGATGCGCAGCCGACGCTTCGGGTCACACTCCATCGAGTGCCTTCGCTGCCCCCCCTCGCGAAGTTCCAGGCGCCGGAAATCGCAGCGCGTTATTCGATCGACATGCGCGGGCGGATCGCCCGCGACGAGAACGTCGACAGATAGTCGTCGAAGAAGCGAACGACCTGCCCGCGCTCTGCGTCGGAAACGGTCCGACGCTCTAAACGCCCTGCTGCCCCGAGCACGCCGCCGAATCGGGCGAAGCCGCGCTCGCCGTCGAGAAGAAGCGAGTAGCGCGCATCCCGGGTCACCAGGGCGAGGCGATCCTCGCCCCCACGCCGAGCCTTCCCATGGACGACGGGAACGAATTCGCGATCCGGTCCATCGACGAGATCCACCCCGCCGAGTCCCTCGAGCGAGCTGGCCGACGCACCGAGCCGCGCCAGCAGGGTCCGCGCCACGTCGGCATGGTCCGTCGGCGTGTCGCGGACACGCCCCGCTTCGACGTCCGGACCGGTCAAGACGAAGGGAACCCGGGTCTGTACGTCGGAGAGTCGGCTCGCATGCGCGAGCGTGCCATCGTCGTAGAGCGCCTCGCCGTGATCCCCGGTGACGACGAGGAATGTCCTCGCCGGATCGACCCGTTCGACGAGCGAGCGAAGCAGCGCGTCCACGTAGTGCGCGCTGTTCCGGTAGCGGTTGTGCAGCCCCTCGTAGTCACGATCCGGGTCGAGGGTCGAGGCATTCGGCGAGCCCAGGGCCGGCTGGAAGGGCGCGGCGTCCTCGGGGTGATGGAAGCCGAAGTGGGTCGACATCAGGAAGGCGAGGACCAGCCGCGGAGGGCGATTTCCGGGGGCGAGCAGCGCGGCCGTCCGTTCCACGACCCTCTGGTCGCACGTCGCGAGATCGGGGCCGCGAAGCCGCTCGAGTTCGAAATGCGGCGGCCCCATGAAACGGTCCATGCCGTGCCAGTCGAGTGCCGCACAGGTCAGGACGTGGCGTGAAAAGCCGGACCGCCCGAGAGTCTCGACCAGCGTCGGCGGCTCTCCCGACTCGAGCGTCTCGAAGTAGCGCAGCGGACTTCGCCCGTAGAGGAGCGCGAAGAGGCCATAGTGGGAGGCGTTCGACGTCGACGAGTGGCGCCGGAGCGAAAGCCCGCGATCCGACCATCCAAAGAGAAAGGGCATCGTCTCCGCGTCGAGCGCATCCGCCCGAAGACTCTCGACGACCACGAGAAGCACGTCTGCCTCTCTCCCGCCGTCGATCGCCGGGACGGATGCCCACTCGGGCGCCGCAGAGAGTAAAGGGAGCGCCGCCCGGTAGCGCGCCGCGATCGCCGAACGCGATGCAGCGGCCCCTGCGTCTGGCGTAGAAAGAAACGTCAACCTCCGAAGCGACGGAAGCTGATCCCGCAGCTCGGCGACCAACGGAGCCGGTGCCGAGCCCGCCGCGCCCATCGCCAGAACGGGCACCGCGATGAGAAAGCCGGCGAGGAGCGCGACGGCCAAGCGTTCCCGGCGCGTCGGCCCGCCTTCGACCCACCGCTCGAAGCCCCAGGCGAAGAAACTGGCACCGACGAGCCCCCCCAGAAGCTGGCCGAGGAATCGCAGGATCGCGGACGCGGGATCGAACGCCGTGCCGGCCCAGACGAAGGTCTCCGCCTCGAACAAAAAAGGCAGGTAGATCGAAATCGGATTCCCGGTCCGCCGCCGGATTTCCAGATCGGCGAGCAGGCTGCCGAAGAGCCCGAGGGTCCCGATCACCGACGCCAGGCGGACCGTCCGGTCGCTCGCGACGCGCGAGACCGCCACGAACCCCACCGCGAGCACGCCCACGGCGAGGCACGACCGGCCCAGCAGCAGGACGGCCACCGCTGCTCGGAGCGCGGTCTCGTCGCTGCCGAGTTCGAGCCAGCGACGGAAGTAGGCGAACTCGCCAAACGCGTGGATCGATGCCGCCCCGAGCGGAAGGGCGACCGCGAACACGAGCGGGCTGGAGCCACCGGTCGGTCGATCCAAGGCGCGTCTCTCCGGCCGCATCCAGCGGGCCGCACGGGGGACCGCCGAGGCTAGCGAACGAGACCCGCAGCTCTGATGGTGGCCGAAAGCCCTCGATCGCACTCTTCGAACTCGTTCGCATATCCGAAAATGCCGGCTGGATGCATTTAAATAGATGAATTGGCTGATTTTTTGAGTGGAGGAGACTCCAATTCCAGAGTAGACTCTAAGAATTAATTATCCTCCATGAATAGAGAGGGCTCCAAGCAGGTGCCCACGACAGGAGGGCCAGATCGTGGAGACTCGGATGTCGATGCCCCCGACAGCTCCGCTCGGGCGCCGTGAGCGCAAGAAGCTCGAGGTCCGGAGCCGGATCTACGCCGCGGCGCGCGAGCTCTTCGCGAAGCAGGGCTTCGATACCACCACCGTCGACGAGATCGCGCATGCCGCGGACGTCGCCCCGGCCACCTTCTTCAACCACTTCCAGAGCAAGCAGGCCCTGCTCTCGTTGATGACCGCCGAGGTCGTCGATCACCTCCACGCCATGACCGTCGAGAGCCTCGGTGGCGAAGGCGACGCGATCTCGCGGCTGCGTGGATTCATCGATCGCGCGGCCCGGGACATCAGCGAGAACCGGGATCCGGCGCGCGCGGCCCTGCTCGAGTTCATCCGCCTCGACGGCACCCCCGCCGGTCCCCACCCCTACCTCGAGCGCCTCTTCGAGCCCTTCGTCGATCTGTTGAGCGATGGCCAGCGCGAGGGCTCCGTCCGGAACGACCATCCGGCGAACTTCCTCAGCCAGATGATCGTCGGGATGCTCAACTCGGCGATCACGAGTTGGCTCGCCAATCCCGACTACCCCGTCGAGGAAGGCCTCCACGCCGCCAACGACTTCGCGATCGAAACGCTTCGACCGCGCTGACCCTTTCCCCTTCTCTCGCTGGAGCTCCGCACCATGACCACCCGATTCGACGAAACCAACATCGACATCGATTTCAGCCAGGCGCACGCCTGGAACGAAGAGACCCCCGAACGCACCCGCTGGCTTCGCGCGAATGCGCCCGTCTACTGGAGCGAAAAAACCGAGGCCTACATCGTCACCCGCTTCGAGGACGTCGTATATGCCTCGAAGAACAACCACCTCTTCTGCTCCGGCGAGGGTGTCCTCCCGGGCCGCATCAACGCCAAGATCGGCATGATCGACGAAGATGAACCGCGGCACGGCGAGATGCGGGGTCTGATCAATCGCGGATTCACCCCGCGGATGGTTCGCAAGTGGGAAGAAGTGTTCAAGCAGATCACCGACGAGGCCCTCGACGCGATCGCGAGCAAGGGGGAGTGCGACTTCGTCGAAGACATCGCGGTCCCGCTGCCGCTGATCCTGATCGCCGAGATGATCGGCATCCGCCGCGAAGACCGAGAGCGTTTCCACGAATGGAGCGACGCGATGATCAGCGCGCAGGGCAATCTGGACAAGCCGGAGGTCGTCGCGGCGTCGGGCAAGGCCGCGCTGGAATACATGACNTACGTGACNGANATCATCGAGANCCGCCGCGTCGAGCCGAANGACGACCTCATCAGCNTCCTCGTCNAGGCGAANGAAGAAGGCGTCCTNGTCGAACACGAGNACCAGAANGACTCCGTCGACGACGTCTACGACCGGGACGAAGAGCACNGGTCGATGAACAACGACGAGCTGATCAAACTGAGCATCCTGCTCATGGTCGCCGGGAACGAGACGACCCGGAACGGACTGACCGGCGGCATGCAGCTCCTGATCGAGAACCCGGAAGCGCGCCAGCGCTTGATCGACGATCCGTCGCTCATCCCGGCGGCGGTCGAAGAGATGCTCCGGCTCGTTTCGCCCGTCCTCTCGTTCCAGCGAACGGCGACGCAGGACACGGAGCTCGGCGGCGTCTCGATCAAAGAGGGCGAGAAGATCCTGATGATCTACGGCTCGGCCAACCGGGACGAGACGCAGTTCGAGAATCCCGACGACTTCGATCTCGACCGCAAGCCTCAGCACGTCGCCTTCGGGATCGGCAACCACTTCTGCCTCGGGGCCAACCTGGCGCGGATGGAGCTGCGGGTCGCCCTCGAAGAACTCCTCCGGCGGATTCCGGACATGGAGTACGCGACGGACGGACCGGAGCTCGGAGAATCCGCGCTCGTGCGAAGCGTGCAGCACATGCACGTGAAATACACCCCCGAGAGCCAAAGCTGATTCAGACGGGTGCACATCGGCGTGCCGAGCGACTACCCTCTCGCGGCTCCCCTCTGGAGAAGGAATTCGCCCCATGGCTGAGCGCGCCGGCATGATCGACTCCTGGGCGAACGCGTTCCTGCCGGATCGCGAAGCGCTCTGGAACGCGAGCCTCGAAGCGCAGGGCGTTCCGATCAAGGTCCGGCGCGATCCCGAGGACTCCTTCTGCGACGCGGAGACGATGGTCGAGCGGATGGACGCGATCGGGCTCCAGACCCTCGTGCTGCCGGTCTGCGACCTGCCGCCCCACGCCGGCGTGACGGACTTCGAAGGCTTCGCGACCCGCGTCGAGGAGATCGAGCCCCTCGCCTCGAAGTACCCGGGCCGCTTCGTCGCGCAGTGGAGCATCGACCCCCGCGAAGGTGCGGAGGGCCTCGACCGCGCGAGAGAGATGACGGCGCGCCCCTGGGTCGTCGCGCTCCACACCCATACGCACAGCTTCGACCTCCCCTTCGACGCCGCCGACTACTACCCCTACTACGCCCTCGCCCACGAGACGGGACTGCCCTTCGTGATGCAGGCCGGCACTTCGGGCGGGCGGATGCCTTCGCAGTGCGGTCACCCGATCGGGATCGACCGCCCCGCCATCTACTTCCCGGAGGTCGACTTCGTCCTCTCCCATACGGGCTGGCCCTGGGTCGAAGAAGCGATCGCGATGGCCCTCAAGTTCTCGAACGTCTACCTGGGCACCGCTTCGCTTCCTCCGAAGCGCTGGCACGCGGCTCTCGTCGACTTCATTCGGGGCGCGGGGCGACGGAAGGCGATGTTCGGGACGAGCTTTCCGACCGTCGGCCATCGGCACGCGCTCGCTCAACTCGACGCGCTCGGGCTCGACGAGGACACCGCTTCGAACCTGATGGGCGGAAATGCCGCGCGGGTCTTTCGCCGGATCGGCGAACTCGCGTAGGACCGAGGAACAGGAACATGCCGCAGGGAATCCGCCGGCCTCACGAGGCCGTCGACTACAACGCACTCACGCGGATGTACCCGCCGCCGCCGGAATACTTCGAAACGACCTGGCTCGACGACCGGGAGACGATCGAAGCCAAGCAGCTCGCCCGCGTGAAGGATCGCGCGACGCGCGCCTATCGCGTGCCCTTCTTTCGCCGACGCTGGGACGCTGCCGGCTTCGACCCGCGCTCGATCGAATCCCTGGCCGATCTCGACCGCATCCCCTTCTACTCCGTCGACGACATCCGGAAGAGCATCGAAGCGCATCCGCCCCTCGGCGACTACCAGGGCGTCCATCCCGACGACGCAGTCCGCGAGCCGATGCGGGTGTTCATGTCCGGGGGAACGACGGGAACGTCGCGGCCGACGCTCTACACGACCTGGGACCGCATGGCGGGCTCGATCCTCACCGCCCGCGCGCTCTACATGCAGGGCATCCGGCCGGGGGACACGGTCCTGAACGCCTGGGCCTACTCGACCCACAATGGCGCGTTCTCGATGGACGAGGCCCTCTACAACTGGCTGAACTGCGTCGTCCTCACGACCGGAACCGGAACGGTGACGAGCAGCCAGCGCCAGATCGAGCTCGCGATCCAGTACGGCGCCAAGGCGATCCTCACCACCGGCGACTATCTCCTGCGTCTCGCAGACAAGGCGCGCGAAATGGGGATCGACCCGAAGAACGACCTGAAGCTCTGCGCGCTGCCGAACATCGGCGATCGCGAGCTCCTCGAGGCGACCTTCGGCACGCCCAACTATCAGAGCTACGGGTTCCACGAAGTCCAGTGGATCGCGACCGAGTGCCCCGCTCGACAGGGTCTTCACATCCAGGAGGACGCCTTCATCGTTCAGGTCGTCGACGTCGACACCGGTGAGCCCCTGCCCGACGGTGAACTCGGCTCCCTCGTCGTGACCGAACTCTACAAGACCGGCAGCCCGCAGTTCCGGTACAACATCATGGACCTGTCCTATCTCCACCCGCCTGAACGCTGCGCCTGCGGAAGCTGGCAGCGCAGGATGGGCCCCTTCTCCGGCCGCGGCGACAACATGGTCAAGCTGCGTGGTGTGAACGTCTGGCCGGAAGCGCTCGGCGAAATCGTGACCACCCACGATGCGGTGACCGAGGATTATTTCGTCCGCGCCGTCCGTGAGAACAACCGGGACGAGATGATCGTCATGGTCACGACCGAGCGAGCCGCGAGCGACCACGACGGCGTACGCGATGAACTGGAGACCCTGCTCAAGGAGAAGATCGGAGTGAAGTTCTCCGTCGAAGTCGTCGCCCCGGGATCGCTCGACCCACTGACCGAGATCAAGACGAGCCCGAAGCCGAAGCGCTTCCGCGACGAACGGAGCTAGCGCCTAACGCACGTCTTCCGGGAGCGCATACGCGACATACGCGTCACCCGACGATTGCTGAAACTTGCCGCCCCCAGCGGCCAGGACGAGGAACTGCCGGCCAGCGGCTTCGTATACTGCCGGCGTCGCGTAGGCGCCGAAGGGCAACGTGTCCTCCCAGAGAAGCGCACCGCTCTCCTTGTCGAAGGCACGGATCTTCTTGTCCGGAGTCGCGGCGATGAAGAGAAGACCGCCGGCGGTCACGACGGGACCGCCGTAGTTCTGGGAGCCGAGCCCGCTTCGGCCCTCGGCCAGGATCTCGGGGTAGTCGCCGAGCGGAATCTGCCAGCGGATCCCGCCGGCCATGAGGTCGATCGCGGTGAGCGTGCCCCAGGGCGGCGCAGATCCGGGGAGGCCATCGGGATCCGTGAAGTCCTTGTAGCCCGCGCTGGTCACGCGCTTCTCTCCCTCGCGTTCCACCCAGTGAATGGGCGCATCTTCTTCGTCGAGGTCGTAGAGGAGCCACGCTGCTCCATAACGCTGCCACCAGGGCATGAACGCGGCGACCGGAGGCATGCGTCCACGGCCGTCTCGCAGGAGCGCGTGGAACTCGAAGAAGCCCATCCGATCGCGAATGCCGATCAACGACGGAATTCCAGCTCCGTCACCCTTCAGGTCGAGCCCGTGACAGCCGGCGCAAAGGCCGAGATAGGCTGTGTCCGTGAGCTCCGTATCCCCCGCCGCCTCCACCATCTGCAGGACCGAGGCGACCTGGTTCGCGTTCACGTAGAGCGTCGAGGTCGAAACATCCCACGCGGCGCCGCCCCACTCGGCACCGCCGTCGATGCCCGGCACCAGGATCGAGCCCTCGATACTCGGCGGGACGTAGAGCCCCCCCGAGCGCATCGTCGACAATCGCGCGCGGAGCGCCGCTTCGATCTCCGGCGTGCGGTCACTCACGCTCCCCTCGTCGAGGGTCTGGCGAACGAAGGGGGGCGGGGCGACCGGAATCGGCTGCGACGAAGCGACGACTTCGCCTTCGATCGTCGTGGGCAGGACCGGCTCCTCCCGCATCGGAAAGAGCGGCGCGCCGGTCTCCCTGTGAAACACATAGGTGTGTCCCTGCTTCGTCGTCTGCGCGACCGCGGGCAAACGCACCCCGTCCCGTTCGAGCTCGATCAGGTTCGGCGGGGAAGGCAGGTCGCGATCCCACACGTCGTGACGCACGAGCTGCTGGTGCCAGACCCGCTCGCCGGTCCGCGCATCGAGGGCGAGCAGCGTATTCGCGAATAGATTGTCACCCACGCGATCGCCCCCATAGAAGTCGGGAGTCGCCGAGCCGGTCGGGACGAAGGCGAGACCGCGCTCCACGTCGACGGTGATCCCGGCCCAGGCGTTCGCGCCGCCGACGGTCTGCCAGGCCTCCGCAGGCCAGGTCTCGTGCCCGAACTCCCCTGGCCTCGGAATCGTATGGAAGGCCCAGCGAAGCGCGCCGGTTCGGGCGTCGTACGCGCGCACCGTCCCCGGCGCCGCCCCTTCGGTCTCGTTGACCCGTCCGCCGATCAGCAGGAGATCCTCGAAGACCGTCGCAGGGGTCGTGACCGTCACGCCCATCAGGTCGGCCGAGACGTCGCGGCCGAGCCCCTCGCGCAAGTCGATCCGCCCTCCGTCCCCGAAGGACTCCACGCGACGCCCCGTCCGGGCATCGACCGCGTAGAGAAAGCTCTGCGCACCGAAGAAGATCCGCGAATCCTCACCATCTCCCCACCAGGCGACTCCGCGACTCGGACTCGCGATCCAGGCTCCCACGCCCGGGTCGAATCGCCAGAGTTCCTTGCCGGTCGCGGCGTCGACGGCGAACAGGGTGAGATTGGGAGAGACGCCGTAGAGCACGCCTTCGACGATCAAGGGATTGACCTGCATCTGGAGTCCGGCCGAGGCGGGCGCGCCGGCATGGTAGGTCCAGACCCGCTCGAGGCGGTGGACGTTCGAACGATCCACGGCTTCGAGCGGCGACCACTGACGAGAGGCGAGGTCCCCCAGGTAGCTCCGCCATTCACGCTCTGCGGGCGCGGCCTTCGCGCGAGCCGCCTCGAGCTCCGCGACGTTCACCACGTCGCCACCGCAGCCCTCCAAAAGGATCCCCGCCACGATCAGCCCGAGCCCCCAGACCCGCCGTTCCTTCGTCCGCTCGCCCAAATCCATCCCCCGTCGCGATGCCGAAACGGTAGCCGTCCTCGACGCGGGCGCGAGCGGACGCTGCCCACGGATCCGGGTATCGTCTCGCGGCGCACGATCACGCGGGAGAGCGGAGAAGCATGATCAAGAAGATCGTCCTCGGAGTCACCAGCTTCGCCGCCCTACTCCTCACCGGAGGACTCCTCTTCGTCTGGTGGATCGGCGCGTGGGGCATCCTCTTTCCGAGCCACGACCACGAGACGACGCCTCCGGCGATCGCCGCCGATTTCGGAGCCAGCGCGGACCTCCGGGTCCTCGTCTATTCGAAGACGAATCAATTTCGTCACACGGAGGGGATCGCGGCGGCGCACGCGCTCTTCGACGAACTCGCGGCCGCTTCGAACTGGGCCGTCTTCCATACGGAGAACAGCGCCATCTTCGAGGGCGCCCTTCTCGAGCACTTCGACGTCATCGTCTTCGCGAGCGCGAGCGGCGACCATGCGAGCGACGCGCAGGACGCGTCCTTCCGGCGCTGGCTGGAGGGCGGCGGCGGGTGGCTCGGTATTCACGCCGCGGGCGACGGCTCCCACGCCGAGTGGACCTGGTACGAGGAGACGCTCAAGACCGGCACCTATCTAGGCCACATCCTCGGCCCTCAGACCCAGGAGGCACGGGTGGTCGTCGACGACCCGCTCCATCCGGTGACCACGGGACTCCCCTCCGAGTTCATCCACGCCGAGGAATGGTACTCGTGGGACCGCGGTGCGAGAGAGGCCGGATACCACGTGCTCCTGACCGTCGATGAGTCGACCTACGCCCCCTTCATCCGAGGCTTGGGAGAAGAAAAGGACATCCGGATGGGCGACCACCCGATCGTCTGGTCCCGTTGCGTCGAAGGCGGTCGCGCGGCCTACACCGCCATGGGCCACTGGGGTGCTTCCTACGCGCAGGACTACACGAAGACCCTGCTCTGGAATGCAGTCGAGTGGGTCGGAGAACACGTGAAGTCCGAATGCGAAGCGGCATCGCGGACGGCGAGCCGTTAGGCGGATGCGTCGCGCGCTCGATCTCTTGACCCGCAGCCTCGGCGTCCTCGCCCTCGTCGCACTCACCTTCAGCCTCGTCTGGGTCCTCCGCTTCGCGTATCGGATCCTCACCTACGAGAGCCCCGACGACGCCGTCCACGCCGAATCGAAGCGACGCTACCTCGAGCGTCTCGCCGAACTCGAAACGTCCGCCGACCGCCCCAACGTCGTTCTCATCCTCTTCGACGACCTGGGCTACGGCGACCTCGGCGCCTACGGCGCCGAATCGATCGCGACCCCGAATCTGGATCGGATGGCCGCGAACGGGCTTCGCCTCGAGAACTACTACTCGCCCTCCCCCGTCTGCACCTCCGCACGCGCGGGCCTCCTCACCGGACGATACCCGGAGCGCGCGCTGCTCAACGTAGTCGCGTTCCCGACGGGCCATCCCATGGAGTGGGCCCTGCGCGCTCAGGATGCCCCCGCAACGCGGATCGCAGCAGAAGAGATCCTGCTTCCGGAGATCCTCTCGGCCGCCGGCTTCGCGACCGCCATGGTCGGCAAATGGCACCTGGGCGACCGGTCCCCGTCGCTTCCGCTGGACCGCGGCTTCGATTCCTACCTGGGTGCGCTCTACAGCAACGACATGGTCCCCTTCGCCATCTATCGCGGCGAAGAGATCGAGCACGAAGCCCCCTTCGACCAGACCCGAATGAAGAAGGTCTACGAAGAAGCGGCCGTCGACTTCCTGGAGCGCGATCATGACCGCCCCTTCTTCCTCTACTTCGCCCACAACTTTCCTCATATTCCGCTCTTCCGGCCGGAAGAGGATCGCGGCCGTTCGGACGCGGGACTGTATGGCGACGTCGTCGAGGGCCTCGACGACTCCGTCGGGTTGATCCTGGACGCGCTGGAACGTCGCGGTGTCCTCGAGAACACGATCGTGATCGCGACGTCGGACAACGGCCCCTGGTACGAGGGCAGCCCCGGCATGAATCGCGGCCGCAAGAACCAGACATGGGAGGGTGGCCAGCGAGTCCCCTTCCTTCTGCACTGGCCCGCGCGGATCGCCCCAGGACGCGAGAGCGACGCGCCCGTCGGCGGCGTCGATCTCGTGCCGACGCTGCTATCGCTGCTCGACCTACCGATGCCGCCGGATCGCATCCTCGATGGACGCGACATGGGCGACCATCTCTTCGACGCCGCGCCCGCGCAGAATCGCTTCGTCTACTATTACGGCATGACCCAGGGCGGGAACGGCGGCGGCCTGGACGCCGTCCGCGACGCACGATTCAAGTACCACCGCCGCCGAGGCGTCCGAGCAGGGGGAACCGAACGCTTCTCCGCCAACGCCGACATGGGCCCTTGGCTCTTCGATCTACAGCAGGACCCGAACGAGAGCTGGGACGTCAGCACCCGCCATCCGGACGAGATGGCGCGGATGGCCGCAGCTTTCGAAGGCCGTGTCCGGGAAGACGAGGAGAATCCGCGGGGCTGGCGCTAGCGACGGGGTACCCGTGCGCCGCGATCGGTGTGAAAGCTTCGCTTGCTGCCCCTCACCGCGTCTGCGAAGTTCGGCTTCCCCACGCAAGGAGCCTCTCGATGTCGCGATTCACCGACCAGACCATCCTGCTCACCGGCGCCGCCTCCGGCATCGGACGCGCAGCCACCCTCAAGTTCGCGGCCCAGGGCGCGAAACTCTTCGTGACCGACGTCGTCGCCGAAGGGCTCGAGGAGACCGTCAAGGCGGCCAGTGAGGCTGCGTCTGCGAGCGGCGCCCGAATTGAGTCGCGGGTCGCGGACATCTCCGACGAGAGCGAGGCGAACGACAGTGTCGCGGCCTGCATCGAGACCTACGGCGGGCTCGACACGCTCTGCAACAACGCCGGCGTGATCGGCTACGCGGACACCCACGCCATGGAGTTCGCGGCCTGGCGCCGGATCCTCTCGATCAATCTCGATGGGACCTTCCTCATGACCCGCGCCGCGATTCCCCACCTGCTGGAGACAAAGGGCGCGATCGTGAACATCGGCTCCACCGCCGGCCTCTCGGGACTCGCCTATGGCGCCGCCTACTCTGCTTCGAAGGGCGCGATCCACGCGTTCACCCGCGCGATCGCGGTCGAGTATGCCGGGCGCGGGCTCCGCGCGAACTCGATCGCGCCGGCCTCGATCGATACCGGGATGACGAAGCCGACGACGATGCCCGACAACGCGGACTTCGCCCTCCTCAACCGCCTCGCCTCGCTCCACGGCACCGCCGGTCCCGAGCGCGTCGCCGACCTCATCCTCTTCCTCGCTTCGGAAGATGCGCTCCACATCAGTGGAGAAGAGATCCGGATCGACGGCGCCGCCCTCGCGTGAGCGCCCCCGCGCTCCGTAGGGAGGGCCTCGCGTGAACCGCGCGCTCGTCTTCGACATGGACGGCGTCCTCGTCGACTCCGAACCGCTCTGGCGCCGGGCCGAGGTCGCGTGTTTCGCGCGCTATGGACTCGACATCGAAGAGGCCGACTGCGTGGAGACGATGGGGCTCCGGATGGACGAAGTCGTCGCGTACTGGACGCGCGAGCGGGACTGGCACCCACCGTCGATCCACGAAGTCGCCGACGCCGTCATCGACGCCATGGAGAGGTTGATCCGCCACGAAGCGAAACCGATCGCGGGGGTCGAGGCAGCGCTCGCGTCGGCCGAAGCCCACGGGTGGAGGATCGGACTCGCGTCCTCGTCCTCGATGCGGCTGATCGAGGCGACCCTCCACACTTTCGGCCTCCGCAGGCGCTTCGAGGTCTGCCGCTCCGCGGAGCACGAGACGAACGGCAAGCCCCATCCCGATGTCTATCTGGCAGCGCTGCGCGACCTGGGAGTCGAGGGCAGCGCCACGATCGCGATCGAGGACTCGGCCAACGGCGTCGCGAGCGCGCTGGCGGCCGGCATGCGTTGCGTCGCGATTCCGGAGCAGGCGAACGGGGCGGATCCGCGGTTCGATACAGCGACCTGGCGGATGGACTCGCTCACCGACTTCGCCGAGGCGCTGCCGACGCTTCGAGCCGAAGCCGAAGAGCGCTAGGCCGCGGCCTGCGGCTTCCCGTCGACGGACATGCGCATCGGCGTGTCGGTCTCCCAGACCATGTTGAAGACCCGCCGCTGGATCACCCAGATCTCGCCTTTCCGCGTGTACTCGTCGGCGTAGCGGATCCCCATGTCGAGTTTGAAGGGAAGTCCGTCGACCTGGTGAACGTGGTTCGCCACGCAGTAGACCTCGCCCGTCGCGCGATCACCGTCGATCTCGAAGTAGGTATTGAGCACGCCGTGCAGCGTCGCTTCGAACTGGTCGAGGCTCTGCAGCCCTGCCCGGAGTTGGTCGTGCCCGGTCATCTCGTAGCCGGGCCCTGAAAGGACGCCATCGTCGGCGAACACCGTCGGCAGGTCGTCGAAGGACAGGTTGTCCATCATGCGCGCGTAACGGAGCGCCAAATCGCGCAGTCGTGCCTCGTCTTCGCGCAGGTCGGGGGTCTCGGTCGCCGCCATCTCGAATTCTCCTCATCGGATCGGATCCTGCGATACTAGCCGGATCCGACCTCCACGGGCCCCATCCGTCGCGATTGAATCCAGCCCCCGCCACCGGTACTTTCCTACCTCACACCGAGCGTTGACCGCAGGGTCCCGTTCGAGTTCGGGATCCTGTGAACCCGGTCAGGTCCGGAAGGAAGCAGCCGCAGCAGGTCTTGGCTGCGAGTGGGCCGCCCTGCGGTCAAGGCTCGGTGTGCAGATGGATACCCCCCTTTGAGTTACCAGGTCATCGCTCGAAAGTGGCGGCCGCAGAGCTTCGACGAAGTGTCGGGGCAGGCGCACGTCACGACGGCGCTGCGGAATGCGATCCGCAGCGACCGGATCCCGCACGCGATGCTCCTGACCGGGCCGCGAGGCGTCGGCAAGACGACGCTCGCGCGACTGATCGCGCGCTGCCTCAACTGTGAGAAGGGCCCGACCATCGAGCCCTGCGGAAGCTGTCCGCCCTGCACCGAGATCACCGAAGGACGCTCGACCGACGTCCAGGAAATCGATGCGGCGAGCCGGACCGGCATCGACGACATGCGGGAGGTCATCGAGTCGATCCGCTACGCCGCTGCACCCGGTAAGTACCGGATCTTCATCGTGGACGAGGTCCACATGCTGTCCGTCCCCGCATTCAACGCGCTGCTCAAGACCCTCGAAGAGCCACCGCCGCGCAGCCTCTTCGTGTTCGCGACGACGAACCCGGAGAAGATCCCCTTCACCGTCCTGTCCCGTTGCCAGCGCCATGACCTCCGCCGGATCGCGCTCACGACCGTCGGAGACCGCCTCGCCGAAATCTGCGCGTCCGAGGGCATCTCGATCTCGCCTGCGGCCGTCGCATCGATCGCGCGAGAAGGCGACGGCTCGATGCGCGACGCGCAGACGCTCCTCGATCAGATCGTCGCCTATTCCAGCGGACAGGACGGGACCGCCGAGATCACGGACGAAGTCGTTGCCGACGTTCTCGACCTGGTCGACCGCCGCGTGCTTCGCGAGATCGCCCTCGCCTGCATCGAGGGCGACGCGGCACGCGCGCTCGAGCACGTCACCAAGGCCACGAGCGGCGGATCAGAAGCGCGACGCGTCGCCGACGCGCTCCTGGAACTGCTCCGGGACCTGACGGTCCTGCGGGTCGCACCGGAAGGTGAAGGGCTCTTCGAAGGGACCGACGAAGAACGCGCCGAGCTGATCGAACTCGCCGGCAAGACCGAGCCGGCGCGCCTGCGTCGCATGTTCCGCGCCCTCGTGCGGGAGATCGAGGACCTCTCCTGGGCTCCTCAGCCCACCGCCGTCCTCGAGATGGCCGTGATCCGGCTGGCCACGATGCCCTCGGGCGACGACGTCGGCCAGCTCCTCGCGCGGCTCGACCAGCTCGAGCGACGCCTGGCCGCGGGCGGCGTGCCCAGCAGTGGTGGCGGGAGTGGCGGGGGCCGCGTCTCGAACCGCGGGCCCCGACGACGCGCCCCGGATTCCGCGCCGGCCGCGGGCGGTGCCACCCGCTCCGCCGAGAACGACGTGGACGGCTTCGACTCGCCCCCAGCGGCCCGACCAGCGCCCTCTTCACCCGCCGCGTCGGTTCCTCCCGTCCGAAACGCACCCGCTTCTACCTCGGACACCCCCGCCCCCTCCAACGCCGCTGCGCCGCCCCGTGCCGCTGCGCCGCCGACGCCCGACGTCGACGAGGCTTTCGATCGCCCGAGCGAGATGCCCGCCGAACCGTCGCGCTTCGAAGAGGAGCCGCCGAGCGGCCCGCCCGCCGGCGCCGCAACGCCGAAACCACCCGCCGGCGCGCCGCCCACCATCGGAGGCGGCGCCCCGCCCGACTCGATCTTCGACCGCTTCAAGGCGAAGGCGCTCGAGCTCGACCGCTCGAAGTTCGCGAGCCTCGACGGAACGACCCTCGTCGGGATCGAGGGCAACGTGATCCGGATCGGTGCGGATGCTTCCTTCCACGTGGAGCGATTGCGTGCACGCCAGCCCGACCTCGAGAGCCTTGCGACCCAGCTCTTCGGCAAGCCCACGAAGATCACGGTGGAGATCGCGAGCGCGAACGCCGCTCGTGAGCAGAGCCGGGAATCCCGGGAGTACGAGCGCCGACAGCGACAGGAAGCTCTGAACAGTGAACCGGTCAATCTCGCGATCGAGGTCTTGAAGGCGGAAATCGTCGAGATCCGCCCGCTCGGCGCCAACGCGGGCCGCGGTGGTCGAAACGACTAGGCTCCGGCGTTCCGCGTCGCAGGGCAGGAGACGAAGTTGGATCCCAACGAGATGAAGGAAGCGTTCCAACGCGCTCAGGAGATGCAGTCGAAGCTCGGCGAGCTTCAGGCCGAGCTCGCTCGCCGCCGCTACGAGGCGAGTGCGGGAGGCGGAATGGTGACCGCCGCCGTTTCCGGTGCGTTCCGCGTCCTCTCGATCGAAGTCGAGCCCGTTCTGATCGAGCACAAGGATCGCGACATGATCCAGGACCTCACGGCGGCCGCGGTCAACGCAGCGATGACGAAGGCTCAGGAGGCGGTCGCCGCCGAGATGCAGCGATTTCAGAGCGGCATGCTGGGTGGGCTGGCGAACCTGCCGGGCATGCCGGGAGGAGGCAGCTGATGTCCTCCTCACCCGCGATGGATCGACTCGTCGCGAGTCTGAAGCGCCTCCCCGGGATCGGCGAGAAGTCAGCGACCCGGCTCGCCTACTTCCTGCTGAGCGCCCCAGAAGATCTCTCGCGGGAACTCGCCGAATCGATCGCGCGCCTCCAACGCGACACCGTCGTCTGCGAGACCTGCTTCACCCTCTCCGACCGAACGCCCTGCCCGGTCTGCGCCCATCCAGATCGCGACAGGACCGTCGTCTGCGTCGTCGAAGAGCCCGCCGACATGGCAGCCATCGAACGCAGCGGCGGCTTCCGCGGCCTCTACCACGTGCTCGGCGGCGCCCTGTCTCCGATCGACGGCATGGGCCCGGAGACCCTCCGCGTCGGCGAACTCGAACGCCGCGTCGCGCAGGACGGTGTGAAGGAAGTCGTCCTCGCCACCAACCCGACGGCGGAAGGCGACGCGACGGCTCACTACCTCGCCGACCGCCTTCACGACTCGAGCGTCCAGGTCTCGCGGATCGCCTACGGAATGCCCCTCGGCGGCGACATCGAGTACGCCGACCACGTCACGGTCAGCCGCGCGATCGAGAATCGGCGATCCATCGCGGACTGAGGTCGGCCCGGGGCGTCCTCGCGCTCCCCACCCACGCGCCCCTTCGGCAAGAGAGCCGTACGCCGCCGTCACAGGCCGGTCGTCTTTCAGAACGAAATCGACCCCTGCGGCCGCAAAACCACGCTCGTTTCCTAAAGCCGCCACGAACGACGGCCGAATCAAGGACAGACGCGCTCCCGGTGTATGCCGGTGCGTGTTTGGCGGCTCTCCCTGCTCGGGGTACTTTGCCAAAAAAGGGTCGATTTCCCGGACGTTTACAGAGGCAACTGCCGATGATGGAATCCCAGCTCGTGATGCAGCAGGAGGACTTCGACCGGGTCCTCGCGATCATCCAAAAGCTGGTCCGAGACGCCAACGCGAAGGCCGTCTTCGTGGTCGACAAAGCCGGGCAGCTCGTGGGCGAGGCCGGCGAAATGCAGGGCCTCGACAGCACCAGCCTGGCCAGCCTGACGGCCGGCTGCGTGGCCGCTACCGGTGGCCTCGCCAAGGTCGTGGGCGAGGAAGAGTTCCCGATCCATTTCCACCAGGGGCAGCGGGACAACCTGCACATGACCCTGGTCGGCGACCGCATGATCCTGGTCGTCGTGTTCGACGAGCGCAGCTCCCTCGGCCTAGTCCGCCTTCGCGTGAAGAAGGCCGGCGCCGAGCTCGCCAAGGTTTTCGAAGAAGTCAGGAAGAAGGCCGAGGCCCATCACGCTTCGTCGCCGTTCGCTGAGATCACGGACGACGACATCGACAATCTCTTCAACGACTGATCGAAGGTCAGTCGTTGGCTGCAGGCACCTCCAACGCCTGAGCTAACTCTCGACGAATACGGACACCACCTAATGTCTTTCATCAACTACAGCTCGAGAGAGATCAACTGCAAGATCGTCTACTACGGTCCCGGTCTCTGCGGGAAGACGACGAATCTTCAGCACATCTATCAGAAGACGAACCCGGACGTGAAGGGGAAGATGATCTCCCTCGCGACCGAGACGGAACGCACGCTCTTCTTCGACTTCCTCCCACTCGCCCTTGGCGAGATCCGCGGTTTCAGGACCCGCTTCCACCTCTACACGGTGCCGGGCCAGGTCTTCTACGACGCGAGCCGTAAGCTGATCCTGAAAGGCGTCGACGGGGTCGTCTTCGTCGCGGACAGCCAGATCGAGCGGATGGAGGCCAACGTCGAGAGCCTCGACAACCTCAAGGTAAACCTCAAAGAGCAGGGCTACGAGCTCGACAAGATCCCCTACGTCATCCAGTACAACAAACGCGATCTCCCGAATGCCGCGCCGCTCGAGGAGCTCCAGCGCCTCCTCAACCCGACCGGCGCCCCGGAGTTCGCAGCCTGCGCCACGACCGGCCAGGGCGTGTTCGAAACGCTGAAGGCGAACGCAAAGGGCGTGCTAGCCGACCTCAAGAAGATGGGCAGCTGATCAGCCCGACCGGTCCGCCGCGGGAACTTGATAGGAAGAGAGAATTCCATGTACGAAGCAGATCATGCGAACGAAGGCGTCCGTGTCGTCGACCCGCTCGGTATTCGCGCCGCGCAGCGCGTAGCGATCGACCTCCCCGTCCGGATCGACGCGGATGGACTCTGCGGTCACCTCTTCGGGCGAACGCGCGACCTGTCGTCGACCGGCGTTTGCCTGTCCACACCGAGCCCGATCGATCTCAAGTCAGTTCGGCAGGTCCAGATCAGCCTGGACAACACGACGATGGTCCTTCCCGTAGTGGGCCTATGGACTCGAGATGACGCTCAAGAGGGAAGCGTGCTCAGCGGCTTCGAATTCGACCCTCTGGCATCGGCACAGAAGACCGCCCTCCGCGATCTCGTTCACGAACGCTCCCGCAGAGTCTCCCGCTTCCTCGAAGACCAGACCGTGCTCGGTGATCTCGGCGACGAGGATCTCCTCGGACTCGCGAGCGTGACTCGGATGAAGACGATCCCCGCCGGACACTTCGTACATCGACAGGGTGAAACCGACCCCGGAGGAGGTTCTCTCTACGTCATCCGTCGCGGGCAGGTGACGCTTCAGCTACGCCTGCGTGACCGGGTCGAGATGCCGATCCTTCAGCTTTCCCCGGGAGACATCCTCGGCGGCCTGCCGCTGATCGGCGAGATCGGCCAGCCGGACTCGGCGGTCGCGAACGACAATCTCGAGCTCTTCGAGATCGATTCCCTCGCGTTCCGCTTCCTCCGGATCAATCGCCCCTGGCTCGCGCATCGCTTGACCTCGCTGCTGGTTCGAATCCACGTCGAACGGCTCGCGAACGCCCTCGATGCCGCGGTTCACTGCCGGTGAAGGAGCGCTTCGATCGGTCCAGAAAGGGAACGATCCCTGATCGGCATTGGCGCGGCCGAGCAGCCTGAGGGATCACCACGTCCTCCGCCTCGCGGGGCGCGCCCGCAAGAGAGCGCTATTCCGCCTCGGGAAACCGCGGCAGCGCCGGATCCACGGGCACCCCCGTCGCCTTCGCGACCATCGACAGCATGGTGTACTGCCCGACGACGAAGGGGATCTCCACGAGTTGCCCCTCGTCGAAGTCCTGGGCCAGTCGCGCCCAGGTCGCGTCCGAGATGTCCTGTCCCGCGTGGAGTTCGTCCGCAGCCCGGACGAGCGCAGCTTCGCTTTCGCTCCAGCCGTCCTCCGGCGCGCCGCCAGCGAGGCGATCGATCTCTTCCGCGGAGAGGCCGGCGTCGAGGCCATACCGCGCATGGTGCGCCCACTCGAACGCCGAGCGGCAGTTCCAGGCCGCTCGGAGCGCGAGGATCTCGGAGGCGCGACGCGTGAGCGCCCCGTTCGCGAGCGCCGCCGAGAACCCGAGCATCGGCTCGAACAGATGCGGATGCTTCTTCACCGTGCCGAGGATACGCGGGGCCCCGTCCGGCATCGCGTCCGGCTCGATGCGCGAGGGGCGTCCGAGAGAAGCGTCGGGGGGCGGTCTCACGCGGCCGCCTCTTCCGACCCGTCTCCCCCGATATTCGGAGGGTCCGCGACCTGCAACGAGGGCTCTTCGCCCCTTCGCGCCTTCCGCCAGTCGTCGATCCATCGATTGATGTCGTTGGCCGAGATGTAGAGCGCCGGGACGAGGAAGAGCGTGACGCCCGAGGTCAGGGCCAGTCCC
>PAQX01000039.1 GCA_002709835.1 Deltaproteobacteria bacterium | reverse complement strand
CTAACCACGCGACTCTTCCTCGCGTTCGGCGTCGCCTTCGAGCTTCCCCTCTTCGTGTTCTTCCTTTCGATCACCGGGATCGTGAGCGCGAAGCAGCTCTTCTCTGCCACGCCCTACGCGGTGCTGATCGTCTTCATCGTCGGCGCGATGCTGACGCCGCCGGATCCGGTCAGCCAGATCTTCCTCGCGGTGCCGCTGATCGTGCTCTACCTCGCAGGCGTCGGGGTCGCCTGGCTCTTCGATCCCGCCCGCCGGGAAGCGAAGCGTGCGGGGAGCGCGGTCGCAAAGAGCGACGGGTAGAACGCCCACCTTTGACGGCGGGACGCACTAGGGGGCGACGTCCCTCCGCCGACGCAGCAGGCCAAGCGCCCATCGAGCGCCGGCACGGACGACCACGAGTGCGCCTAGGAACGCGAGCGCCGTGGGCGTCCACTGGACCACACGCACGGCGTAGATCATTCGCCCGATCGAGTAGTCCTCGTAGTCTTCGTTCCGTTCTTCACGCGGAACGAGGGTATAGAGATTCTCGGTGACCCATTCCTGTCGGAAGCTGAAGACCTCTTCGCGATCCGGCTCGACGAGGACACGCACCCAATGGCCGTGGGGAGATCCGAAGCCTTCGACCCGCGTGAAATTCTGGAGCACCTCGAGATGTTCGTCGAAGAGCGGCTTGTCGATTCGAAACGTATGCGTGTCGCCGTTCGCGAGGACGACGGGCCGACCGAAGGCGCGCGTCCGGTCGACGAGGGATTCGAGGAAGGAATCGAAGAGGTAGGGCGGCTCGAGAGCGCCCGGGTCGAAGACGTTCATCGCAGCGGGGTTCGCCGTGAGCGGCCAGAGGCTGATCTGCGTTGCGAGGAAGACCCCGCGCGCATTCTCGGCTTCGGCGACGCGGAAAGCCTCCTCCATCCACGCGGTTCCCGCTTCCCGCAGCGCGTCGCGTTCATGACGGCTCGCATCGATCCAACGTCGCGGCGGCGAGGCCCCCGCAATCATGTGCAGCGTCGCAAAGACGACGCCGTCCCGGACCCACATCAGATTCTCACGGACGCCATCCCGCCCCCCCTGGATCCGCGGCTCGATCCCGGTGTCCGCGAGAATCCGTGACGGGTCGCCGAAGAACACCCGTCGGAACGGAACGAGCCACTCATACCCGGCTCCGTCGCAGTCCGCCCAGTCGTTGTCCCCTGGCGTGATCACGAAGGGCCGCCCCGCGGCCAGGAAAGCGTCTCGCCGTTCGGTGAAGAGTTCCTCCGAGCAGGGCGTCGCCTTCGGATTGTGGAGATCACCGAGATGGAGGATCCAAGCCAGGTCCGGTGCCCGACGCAGGTCTTCGATCAGGTAGGGAAAACCGGCGTCGTCTCGGGGGAAGTAGGGGTAGTCCCCGACGAGGGCGAAGGAGAAAGGCTGCGCCGCGGCCGATGCATCCTCAGCCTGCGCCGGGCCGCCGGTCAGGCCAGCCACCATCAGCGCGCAAGCGGTCGCGAGTGCGCGAATCAATCGTGCCTCTCCTGCCCCGAACCTCGACCCGGCTCGTCCGCCGCGTCAAAAGCTCGCGCATGCTGCCGGATCGAGGCAGGGCGGAAGTCGCGCCCGATCGCCTCCCTCGTCCCGGGCCGAACGTCGCGGAGCGCGACCTCGAGAATTTCGTCAGCCATCGGCGTCACACTTCACGCGCAGCATGCGGTCGCGCAGGCCCACGTCGTACCCGCCCTTCTTGCGCGGCACGAGGGTAAGGACGCCGGCCGAGGCCAGCTCGACGATCGGTCCGTCTTCGCGAAGGACGTCGAGGGCGATGGCACGACCCTCCACGGTGACCCCGTCGCCGTCGCATCGAACGGCGAGGGCCTCGGTCTTCGGGAGGGCGACCTCGAACGCGGTCGCACCAGCTTGCTCCTCCGAGGCGCGCTTGCCGACCGCCGCAAACACGAGGTCGCGGGTCGCATCGTCGAGGGGAGGCAGCGGATCGCTCATGTGATCCTCGATGAAGGCGGTGTCGTACTGGCCCTTGCGATAGACCGCGTTCTCGCAGACGCGGCGCAGGAAGGGCAGACCCGTACGGATGCCCGCGATCACGTAGTCGTCGAGGGCCGCGGCGAGTTGGTCGATCGCGGCCGCGCGCGTGTCCGCGTGCACGATCAGTTTGGCGATCATCGGGTCGTAGTGGGGCGTGACGGTCTGGCCCCCCTCGAAGCCCGTATCGAGGCGGATCCCAGCGCCTTCGGGTGCGCGCCAACCGACGATCGGCCCCGGCGACGGGATGAATCCCTTGTCGGGGTCTTCGGCATAGATCCGAACCTCGATCGCATGACCGGAGAGCGCCACCTGCGACTGGGCGAGTTCGAGCTTCTCGCCCGCGGCCATACGAATCTGCGTCTGCACGAGGTCGACGCCGGTCACCGCCTCGGTCACGGGATGCTCGACCTGGATCCGGGTGTTCATCTCGAGGAAATACCAGGACCCGCTCGCGTCCATCAGAAACTCGACCGTGCCCGCACCCACGTAACCCACGGCTTCCGCCGCACGGACCGCGGCGTCGCCCATCGCTGCGCGCACCTCGTCGGTCATGCCATAGGCCGGCGATTCCTCGACGAGCTTCTGGTGGCGTCGCTGAATCGAACACTCGCGTTCGCCGAGATGAATCGTGTGGCCGTGCGCATCGGACATCACCTGAAATTCGATGTGTCGCGGACCGTCGACGAACTTCTCGAGATACACGGCACCATCGCCGAAAGCGGCTTCCGCTTCGCTCGCCGCGCGCTCGAGTGCCGCTTCGAGTTCCTCCGGGCCGTCGACGCGCCGCATCCCACGGCCACCGCCGCCGGCGGAAGCCTTCACGAGGACCGGGTACCCCATCGCCTCTGCGGCCTGCGCCGCTTCCGCCGGATCCTCGATCCGATCGCCGCCGGGAACGACCGGGACTCCTGCCGCGATCATCCGCTCGCGCGCCGCGATCTTGAGCCCCATGGCCGCGATCACTTCCGGCGTCGGGCCGATGAAGGTGATCCCGGCGTCGGTCACTGCCTTCGCGAAGTCGGCGTTCTCGGACAGGAAGCCATAGCCGGGATGGACCGCGTCGGCGCCGGTCTCCTTCGCGATCGAGACGATCTTCGCGATGTCGAGGTAGCTCTCGGTTGCCCGCGGCGGGCCACAGCAGACCGCCTCGTCCGCCAGGCGCGCGTGGAGGGCATCGGTGTCCGCCTCGGAGTAGACCGAGACCGACGCGATCCCCATCTCGCGACACGCGCGGACGACGCGCACGGCGATCTCGCCACGGTTCGCGATCAGTATCTTCTTGAACATGGGGAGCTCCTCGGGAACAGGGCCCCAGAATGCAGAACGGCCGACCTTCCCACAACGGGGAGGGCCGGCCGCCGGTTTGCTCGCCCGAGCCTGGACGCTACAGCGAAGCGATCTCGCCGAGCATTTCCTGGAGCTTGACCTCGTAGTCCTTGAGGTCGATCGGGCGCTCCGCGATCCCGGAGTCCATTGCCGCCTTCGCGACCGCCGGCGCCACGAAGAGCAGCACTCGCGGGTCGAAGGGCTTGGGGATGATGTACTCGGGGCCGAAGTCGAAGCTCTCACCCGGGTAGGCCTGCTTGACCGCGTCCGGGACCGCCTCTCCGCGCTTGGCGAGATCAGCCAGTGCGTAGGTCGCCGCCTGCTTCATCTCTTCGTTGATCTTCTTGGCGCCGACGTCGAGGGCGCCGCGGAAGATGAAGGGGAAGCCGAGGACGTTGTTGACCTGGTTCGCATAGTCCGAGCGACCGGTCGCGCAGATGGCGTCCGGGCGGGCGTCCTTGGCATCCGGCGGGATGATCTCCGGATCCGGGTTCGCCATGGCGAAGACCAGCGGGCGATCCGCCATGCTCTTCACCATGTCCTTGGTCACGAGGCCGGCCTGGGACAAGCCGACGAACACGTCCGCACCGACCATCGCGTCCTCGAGGGTGCGCGCGTCGGTCTCGGCGACGAATTCGTCCTTGTACTTGTTGAAGCCCGAACCGCGTCCCTTGTACATGACGCCACGGGAGTCGCACATCAGGATGTTCTCGGACTTGACGCCGACGTCCTTGTAGAGCTTCGCGCAGGAGATCGCCGAGGCACCCGCACCCGAGAAAACGACCTTCACGTCCTCGGGCTTCTTGTTCTGGAGCTCGAGGCCGTTCAGGAGCGCGGCGGCGGAGATGATCGCCGTGCCGTGCTGATCGTCATGGAAGACGGGGATGTCGAGGGACTCCTTGAGGCGCTCCTCGATCTCGAAGCACTCTGGAGCGCGGATGTCCTCGAGATTGATGCCACCGAAGGTGGGAGCGATCATCTCGCAGAAGCGGATGACTTCTTCCACATCCTCGGAGTCGACCTCGATGTCGAAGACGTCGATGTCCGCGAAGCGCTTGAAGAGAACGCCCTTGCCTTCCATCACCGGCTTGCTCGCGAGGGCGCCGATGTTGCCGAGGCCGAGAACCGCGGTGCCGTTCGAGATCACCGCGACGAGGTTGCCGCGCGCGGTGTACTTATTCGCGTGTTCCGGGTTCTTCTCGATCTCGAGGCACGGAGCCGCAACGCCCGGGGAGTAGGCCAACGACAGGTCGGCGGCGGTCACGCACTCCTTCGTAGGAACGACCTTGACCTTACCGGCCCGGCCTTTGGCGTGATATTCGAGAGCGTCGTCGTTCAAGCTCACAACGGGGTCCTTTGCTTGTCTCCAGGCCCGCTCGCTTCGCTTTGGAAGTCGAGTGATTCAGGGTCCCGGGAGGGTGAGGGTGGGCTGAGGCTGAGAGGGGCGCATGTGGCTCCATCAGTACACAGGTGAGTCCGAGGAGATCCCCTCAGATCTCGCCTCCGTACTGCACGAACCGTCTGGACAGCTGGCGCAGATGGAGTTTGTGGAGTTCGGGGGTCGAGCCCGGCCGAGCCTCCAGCGAAAGGCTGCGAATCCTAGTCAAGAGTGGGTGCCCCGTCGACGAATCCGGAGTCCGCAATCGCGAGTTTCCGAGCATTGTCAACAATTTAGGGGCCTCGTGTCCCGCTCCGACCGGCAGATCGGGGCGCAAGTGAAACGGCCGGAATCGCTTTCCACGGAACCGGCTGTCGAAGGGCAGACGCCCGCGGGGCAACTACTCCTTGGCCACCTCCCGGGCAATCACGACGCGCTGGATCTGATTCGTGCCTTCGTAGATCTGCATCAGCTTGGCGTCGCGCATCAGCTTCTCGACCGGGTACTCCTTCGTATACCCGTTGCCACCGAAGATCTGGACGGCGTCGGTCGTGACGTCCATCGCGGTGTCCGTCGCGAAGAGCTTGGCCATCGCGCTCTGCTTCGCCGACTTTCGTCCGGCGTCGAGCAACCAGGCGGCCTGGGCCGTCAGCAGACGACTCGCTTCGATGTTCTTCGCCATGTCGGCGAGCATGAACTGGAGCCCCTGGAACTCGCCGATCGGCTGACCGAACGCCTTCCGCTCCGCCACGTAGGCGAGACTCTCTTCGAGCGCACGACGAGCGACGCCGACGGCGAGCGCCGCGACCTGCGGGCGAGCGCGGTCGAGGGTGGCCATCGCGATCTTGAAGCCCTCGCCTTCGGCGCCGAGGCGCTGGCTCGCGGGCACGCGCACGTTGTCGAAGTGGACCAGCGTCGTGTTCGACGCCCGGTGGCCCATCTTGTCTTCCTTGCGGCCCGGCGAGAGACCAGGCGTGCCCTTCGGAATCACGAAGGCACACATGCCCTTGTGCCGGGAGCCGCGGTCGAGGGTCGCGAAGACGCTGTAGAGGTCGGCGTATCCCCCGTTCGTGATCCACGCCTTCGTGCCGTTCAGGACGTAATCGTCCCCATCCCGCTCACAATGGAGCTGCAGGCCGGCCACGTCCGAGCCCGCGCCAGGCTCCGAGAGACAGAACGCGAGGATCTTGAACTCCTCCACGCACTGGCCGAGCCATTCCTTGCGCTGATCGTCGGAGCCGCCGAGGAGGATCGGGTTGAGCGCGAGGTCGTTCGAGATGATCGAGGTCGTCACGCCGCCACACCCGCGGGCGAGTTCCTCGACGCCGACGACCGCGGCGGTCACCGGAAGGCCGACGCCACCGAGTTCCTCCGGGATCCCGGTGTGCGAGAGCCCGAGCTCCCAGGCCTTCTCCAGCACCGGAAGCGGCAGCTCACCCTGCTGGTCCCACTCCGCCGCGTGGGGAACCATCTCCTCGTCCGCGAAGCGGCGAGCCGTGGCCTGCAGCGTCAGCAGGGCGTCGTCGAGTTCGAAATCCATGGGCGCGGAGCATACCGCGCGGGATGGACGGGGAAGCTTTCCGGGAGGAGATCGAGCTGCACCGGGAGTCGCCCGCCGGGCGAAACGGGCGCAAGACGGTGGCGACCTAGACGGAGGCGCTCAACGCCGCGGACGCTTCGTAGCCGAGCTCCGCTGACAGTGCGGCGGCGGCGGCGGTCACCGCCTGGGCAGCCGCCCGGTGGAGGGCGTCTTCGTCGAGGCGCATCGCCGGACCCGAAAGCGAGAGCGCGCCGATCACGCGGGCGCTCGCGTCGCGGACCGGAGCAGCGACGCACCGCAGTCCGGGCGAGTACTCCTCGAGATCCGTCGCGTAGCCCTGGAGCTGAACCGCGCGCAGCTCTTCGACGAGCTTGGTCGCGTCGGCGAGGGTCGCTTCGGTGTACCGGGCCAGCGTCGCCCCGGCGAGCTCGGCTTCGAGACTGCCGGGCGCCGGAGTCTCGCCGCTGTCCGTCTCGGCAGGCGCGAGCCCGAGGCTGCGGTTCGCGATCTCTCCCGCCAGCAGCGTCTTGCCGAGGGCCGTGGCGTGGGCATCGAGGCGATTTCCGACGCGAAGCCCCGTCAGCACGAGCTGTTCCGGAAGCACGCCATCCAGGTGGACGACCTCGCGCCCCGAGAGGACACCGAGGTGAGCCGTCTCTCCGGCGTCCCGGGCCAGCTTCTCGAGGATGGGCCGGGCCTGACTCATCAGGGTATGGCTTCGCGCGAAGGCGTGACCGAGTTCGAGGCAGCGCGGACCCAGGTGGTAGAGCTCGGTCGCCGGCGTCTGCTGGATGTACCCCGCGAGCTCCAGGGTCGCGAGCAGGCGGAAGGCGTTGTTCTTGTGGAGGCCGAGACGCCTCGCGAGGTCACTCACGCCCATCTCGGATTCCTCGTGGAAGACCTCCAGCATGCGAAGTGCGTTCGACACGGTCTGGATCGCGTACTCGCTCTTCGGCTTGCTGGACGTCTTGGCCATCGGGGGGGCTCCGCTTCCTGCTCGGGTCGCGCTTCGAGAATCGATCGAAGCGAACGCTGCACTGATCCACGCGTTCGCTTCCAGCCCTCCGCTGAAGCACCCGCCTAGATCCGGGCAACCAGGAAGGACGCCGCCGCGCTCGATGCTCCACTTTCGATTTCGGTTGGGTGAGATGAAATCGAATCGAACCGGCTTGGCAGGCAGTTCGTAGCGGCGCGTTGAAGAGGGGGGGGAGTCGGTCCGTGAGGCCCAGGGGTCACGCTAGTTCTAACGCAAGCTTCGGAGAGGTGTCAACGAATTCGAAACGCCGTCACGCTTCGGGACTGCGAATAACACAGTTAAGTGTCTGTGCGATGCGGCGCAGTCGCGCGACCGCAAAGGAATTTCGATCCGCACGCGCTGCGCGCAACGGGCCCGAAAAAAATTCGAAGCGCGGCGACGCCTCTTTCGCACGCAATAGAGGAGGCACCAAGCGCATGTCTTTCGCGGCGACCGCCATAACGAATCGCGCAGGGTGCGAGCGCACGAGCGGGACCGACGAAGTCGTCGGTCGGTGCGCGTCGCGGAGCGAGGTCCTGCTCACCCGCACGGAGCCAACGCTAACGCTGTGGACGCTCGGATGCACGGGCGGTGAACTCGGCTGCGAGCAATTCGATGATGAGGGTCGCGACCCCCAGCACGATCGCCACGTCGGCGAGACTGAAGTCCGGCAACAGGTTCGAAGAAGGCGGACCCAGGTGGAGGAAGTCGAGTCCCGACCCGTACCGCAGCCGATCGAGGGCATGGCTTGCGATACCGCCGAGCATCGCGCCCAACGCAGCGGCACTTCCCTGCTCCCCAGGGGCCAGTCCGCGATAGAAGACGACGATCATCCCGGTCGCCGCGAAGGCCAACGCCGAGAAACCGATCAGCTGCGCCCCGGGCAACCAGTCCTGAAAGATCCCGAACGCACCGCCCATCGCAGGCACGTTGGCCCAGGCGAGGAGATCGCCGAGGAGCGGGGCGCGATCCCCTGCGTCGAGCGTCTGGGCCGTGTGCAGCTTCCCCAGCTGATCCAGCGCGAGCGCGACGAGCCCCATCGGCAGGAACGCCGAGCGCTTCGTCCCGAGCACGGCCACGACTAGCGAAGCTCCCGCGCCGCAAGGCGTTCGTCGCCCCAGATCTCGGGAGACAGACGCCGCGCCTGATCGAAGAGCGCATCAGCCCGTTCGTCGCGGCCGCGCGCCCGGTCGATTCCCGCCCGGAGACCGAGGCCCCAGACGTCGACGGAGGGGCCGAGGTCACCCTGGGCTTCGAAGAGGGCCCGCGCCTGGTCGAGAAAGGCACCGGCTTCGTCGACCGAGTTTCCCTCGAGGTGATACCGAGCGAGCGCAAGAAACGCGAAGGGGTTCGTCGGATCGACGCGGATCGCGCGTTGGTACTTGGCGAGGGCCCTCGCAGGTCGAGCGGACTGATCCTCGTCGAGCCCCTCGATGACGAGTCGCAGTGACCCATCTCGCGCCGCGTCATAGCGCCCGAGCGCCGAGCTTGCGGTGAGCGGACGGAGGGAGGGGCTGAAACCCGGCGGGAGGGGCGCCCCCCCGGCGCAGCCGAGCGCGACGGTGAGCAGACAGGTGATGACGGCGAGAGCGAGGGGTCGCATCGAGCGCTCCATCCTGAAGGGGCCGGGCAAACTCGCACAGAAGGCCGAAGCGGGCACGGACTTCGCGCCGAGGTTCCGGATCAGCCGCCGAACAAGCGGCGGAAGAACCCCCCACCTCCCGGGGAACCGCCGCGCGGACAGGTCTCTTCCGGCACGGTGCCCTCGAGGAAGTACTCGGTCTTCCGGAGCCGACAACCGGCGAGCGCCCGCGCACCGGTCTCGGGGTCGATCTCGATTCGCTCGACGCCGCCGGGCCGCGCAAAGACGCCCCGAACCCGCGCGCCCGAGACCTCCGTCAGGAAGTCCGCCCAGATCGGCAGCGCGCCGCGGCTGCTCGGCACCCCGATGGCGCGCGGCTCGTCGTACCCGACCCACACGACGGCGACGAGCTCGGGCGTGAACCCCACGAACCACAGGTCGAACTCGTCGTCGGTCGTGCCGGTCTTGCCCGCGATCGGTCCGCGCAACCCGCGGGCACGGATCCCTGCACCGGTCCCACGGTCGACGACCCCCTCGAGGAGGGAGGTCGTCAGGTAGGCCGTCCCCGGGTCGAGCACCCGCCGGGCACCGGCGAGGGGCCACTGCTCCTGCCCGACGCCGCGATCGTCGAGCAGCCCGATGAAGCTCCGGGGCGTCGGGCGCAGGCCGTTGTTCGCGAAGGTCGAATAGACGACGGCCAGCTCGAGCGGCGACACCTCGGCCGTCCCGAGCGCGAGACTGGGCACGTCGGGCAGCTTGCTGGACACCCCGAGCCGCTCGGCCATCTGCACCACGTTCCCGATCCCTAGCAACTGGCCGAGCCGCGCCGCAGGCACGTTCAACGAGCGCTCGAGCGCCTCCCGCACGCCGACCGGCCCCCGAAACGCGTCGTCGTAATTGCGAGGCTCCCAGAGGCCATCCGGCGTCTCCACCGCGATCGGCTCGTCCTCGATCCGGCTCGCGAGCGTCACCAGGGGCCCCGACCCGGGCGAGAGGGCTGCGGCATAGACGATCGGCTTGAAGGCACTGCCCGCCTGGCGGTGGGCCATCGTGCAGCGGTTGAACTGCGACCGCGAATAATCGCGGCCCCCGACCAAGGCGAGGATCTCTCCCGTCTGCGGACGCATCGCGAGCAGGCACCCCTGGAGCGCCTGCGGCTCCCCTGCCGCGTTTGTCTTCTGACCCAGGCGCTTCTCGAGCCCCTCGAGGCCTTCGGTCAGGGCACGGACCGCGGCGCGCTGGGTCGTCGGGTCGAGAGTCGAGTAGATGCGCAGGCCCTCGACCGCGAGCAGCGGGGCGTCGTAGACCTCGGGCAGTTGCTTGGCGAGGGCGTCGAGGAAGTAGCGGTCCTGTCCGGACTCGAGGGCGATCGCGGCGGTCGAGATCGGCCGGTTGCGGGCGCGTTTCGCCTGCTTGGCGGTGATGCGACCCTGGCCCTCCATCAGGCTGAGGACGAGGTCGCGCCGCTCTTTGGCCCGCTCCGGGTGGCGATGGGGCGAGAGCGCGTTGGGGCTCTGGATGACCGCCGCGAGCACCGCGGACTCGTCGATTTCGAGATCGGCGACCCGTTTTCCGAAGAAGAAACGCGCTGCCTCCCCGACGCCGTGGATCGAGGTGGAGCCGCGCCGCCCCATGTAGATCTCGTTCAGGTAGGCCTCGAGGATCTGGTCCTTCCCGTAACGGGCCTCGACCATCAGGGCCATCAAGGCCTCCTTGACCTTGCGCGTCAGCGTGCGCTCCGGCGTCAGGAAGAAATTCTTCACCAGCTGCTGGGTCAGCGTGCTGCCACCCTGTCGGATCCCGCCCGCCCGCAGGTTCGCGAGCATGGCCCCGGCGATCCGCACCGGGTCGATCCCGTGGTGCTCCTCGAAGCGACGGTCCTCCACGGCGGTGATCGCGGCGGTCAGATGGGTCGGCACGTTCGCGAGCTCGACGAGGTCCCGCTGTTCGCGGCCCTCGCCGTAGAAGGAGGAGATCGGCTCCGGCTCGAGAGACACGACGTCGACCGGGCGGCCCCGGTCGTCGCGCATCTCCCGGACCCGCCCCTTCTCGAGGCGGAGCTCGACCTTGCGGTTCGGCTCGGGCAGCTGCGGGTGCTCGAAGGCTCGCAAGTGCACCCGCAAACGCCCGGGAAGCCAGCGGTAGTGACCGACACCGAGCGGCCCGGCCTCGCTCTGCTCGCGGTAGCCCATCCGCGTCAGCCAGCCGCGAAGATCGAGGCGCTGCCAGTCGGCGCCGGGATAGATGACGATCGGCGCGGCGTAGACACGGGAGGGAACCGAGAAACGGCGCCCCTCGAAGCGCTCGACGACGATGCGATCGAGTTCGAGCAGCGCATGGGACGTCCACAGCCCGCCCGCGAAGGCGAGCGCGATCACGACGAGGCCGGCGCGACGCGCGGCGACGGAGGCCGGACGCTTCTTCGCACCCGGGGCCTTTGCCTTCGCGCCCTGCCTCTTCGCCGGGCGCTTCGCGGCCTTCGCCTTCGCCGCTCTCTTCCGCGACGGCTTTTCCTTGCTGCCCCTCGGCATGGTGCTGGTCCTGATCCCCCCGAATCGTCCGGCTCGCGAGCGCACTCCCGGGTGTGCCCCACGGGACGGTACCGCCTTCCCGGGGAGTCCACGTGGGAGAACGCCGCCAAACCTGCCGACGTCACACCGGCCCCCTTCATGGAACCCGCGAACCGTGCGGCGTTCCTTCGCAAACCCCATGTGCGCGCTTGCTCCGGAGCGCGAGAACCGCGAGAGTAGGCCGCCATGAGCGCTTCGTCTGGACAGAATGGCGGTACGAAACCGTGGGGGGGCCGCTTCAGCGAAGCGACCGACCCAACGGTCGAACGCTTCTCTGCGTCGATCCACTTCGACAAGGTCCTGGCTCGCCACGACATCCGGGGCTCGAAGGCCCAGGCACGGATGCTCGGCCGGGCCGGACTCATCAGCGACACGGAAGCCGAGGAGCTGGTCGGTGGGCTCGAACGGGTGGCCGAAGAGATCGAGGATGGAACCTTCCCCTTCGACCCGGCCCTCGAAGACATTCACATGAACATCGAGTCCCGGCTCCGCACCCATCTGGGCGCCGTCGCCGGCAAGCTCCACACGGGCCGCTCCCGCAACGACCAGGTCGCGACGGACCTGGCGCTCTTCCTCCGCGACGTATCGCTCGCGACCCAGCGAGGTCTGCTCGAGCTTCGGGGCGTCCTCCTCGAACGCGCGAGAGAGAACGTCGACACGGTCCTGCCCGGCTACACCCACCTCCAGCGGGCCCAGCCGGTCCGGCTCGCCCACCATTGGCTGGCCCACATCGAGACCCTCGGCCGGGACGCCGCGCGCTTCCGCGACGCCCGGGCGCGGATCGTCCGGTGCCCGCTCGGCGCAGGGGCGATGGCCGGCTCGACGCTGCCCCTGCTGCGGGAAGAGACGGCGGCGGAGCTCGGGTTCGAAGCGCCGACGCGGAACTCGATGGATACGGTCGCGTCACGGGATCTGGCGCTCGAGTACATGGCAGACGCGGCGATCGCGATGGTCCATCTGTCCCGACTCGCCGAGGAGCTCGTCCTCTGGTCGTCGAGCGAGTTCAGCTTCGTCGAGCTGGCGGACGCGTATTCGACGGGCTCGAGCCTGATGCCCCAGAAGAAGAACCCGGACGTGCCCGAGATCGTGCGCGGCAAGTCCGGACGGGCGATCGGCAACCTCGTCACGCTGCTCACGGTCCTGAAGGGCCTGCCGCTCACGTACAACCGGGACCTCCAGGAAGACAAGGAACCTCTGTTCGACACCGTCGAGACGCTGCGCGACTCCCTCGAGGTCATGGCGGGGGCGATCGCGACCCTCGACGTGCGGGGGGAGCGGATGGCGGAAGCGGCGTCGGACCCGATGCTTCTCGCCACCGACCTGGCGGAGTTCCTCGTCCGTGCCGGCGTGCCCTTCCGGGACGCCCATGAGGTCGTCGGCAAGATCGTCGGACACGTGACCCGCGAAGGCCTCGACCTGCGCTCGCTCTCCAAGAACGAAATGCAGGGCTTCCACGAAGCCTTCGACGCCGGAGCGGACGACCTGCTCGACCTGGAGCGGTCGCTGGAGAGCCGAGCGCTCGCGGGCGGCACGGCCCGGGTCCGGGTGGAGGCGAACCTCGAGGAGATCGCCGGGGAGCTCGCCGCCGAGCGCGCCGAGATCGAGCGCCTCGAGGCGGAGGCAGCGCGATGATCGCGTCCTCTTCGAAGCAGAGACCGGTCGCCCTCTCGAAGAAGCCCGGGCCCGCAGTCGCCTTGCTCACGATCCTCGCGATCGTGGCTACACTAGGCGGCTGTGGGCGATACGGACGGCCGAAGCGTCCTGCCCCGGAGCCTGCCCAGCAGAGCCGGGCGACGGCGCCCACGCTTCCGTCTTCTTCTTTCCTCGCAGGGTCCTGATCGCCCGGATGCCTCGAGCGACTCGGTCGCCCTGCGCGAACCGATCCGATCGTTGCGTCCTCGAAATCTGAGGCCGGCCGCGATCCCCTCCCCGATCCGTACCGCGGGTCCACGCTCGAGAGAATTCCCATGAGCCGAACGCTTCCGTTCACCAAGATGCATGGTGCAGGCAACGACTACGTCCTCTTCGACGGCCTGAAGGTCGAGCTGCCGGACGATATGTCCCAGCTCGCTCGAGACATCGCCCATCGCAACTTCGCCGTCGGGTTCGACCAGATGCTCGTCGTTCGTGAGTCGACCGAGGCCGACTTCCGGATGGACATCTACAACGCCGACGGTTCACAGGTCGAGATGTGTGGCAACGGCATCCGCGCCTTCTACAAATACCTGCGCGACGAGGGCCACACCCACGCAGAGAAGGTCGGCGTCGAGACGCTCAGCGGCGTCGTCTATCCGGAGTGGGCCGGGGAAGGCCGGGTCCGCGTGGACATGGGGCTACCGATCCTGATTCCGGAGAAGATCCCCACGACCCTCGCGACCGGTGCGGGTCCCGTCCTCGACGTCCCGATCGACCTGCCCGACGACGTCGAATGGCCGGGCGCACCCAAGGAGCTCCGAGCGTCGTCCATCTCGATGGGCAATCCACATTGCGTGATCCAGGTCGATGACATCGATTCGATCCCCCTCGACAAGGTCGGCCCTCCGCTCGAGAACCACGTCGCCTTCCCGAACCGCGTGAACGTCGAGTTCATCGAAGTCGTCGATCGGACCCACATCCGCCAGCGCACGTTCGAACGCGGCACCGGCGAGACCCTCGCCTGCGGCTCCGGCGCCTGCGCGGTCGGCGTCGCTTCGATGCTCCGCGACGTCGTGGACCGCGAAGTGGAAATCGAGCTGCGCGGTGGCACGCTCCAGATCGCGTGGGCCGACAAGAACTCGCCGGTCTGGATGACGGGCCCCGCAGCCACCGTCTTCACCGGCGAATGGCCGGTGGATTGAGGGAGGGACCGACCATGTTCGAAGGTGTCATGACCGCCCTGATCACGCCGTTCCGAGACGGCGCCGTCGACGAGGACGCCCTGCGCGGACTCGTCGAGCGCCAGATCGAAGCGGGCGTGGACGGCCTCGTCCCCTGCGGCTCGACCGGAGAGAGCGCGACGCTCTCCCACGACGAGCACAACCACGTCGTCGAGATCACGATCGAGGCCACCGCCGGGCGCGTGCCGGTCGTCGCGGGCACGGGTTCCAACTCGACCGCGGAAGCGATCTCGCTGACGCAGCACGCGAAAGACGCGGGGGCCTCGGGGGCGCTGCTCCTCTCGCCGTACTACAACAAGCCGACCCAGGAAGGGATCTACGAGCACTACAAAGCGGTCGCAGAAGAGACTGCGCTTCCTCTGGTGATCTACAACATCCCGGGACGGACGGCGTCGAACATCGCCCCGGAGACGGTCGGTCGTCTCGCAAAGCTCCAGCACATCGTCGGCATCAAGGAAGCCAGCGGCGACCTGGACCAGATGTCCCACGTCGTCGCGGCCTGCCCCGACGACTTCGCGGTGCTCTCCGGAGACGACTCGCTCACGCTCCCGCTCATGAGCGTCGGGGGGAAGGGCGTGATCTCGACGTCGTCCAACGTGGCGCCGGCGCAAATGAAGGAACTCGTCCGGCGCTTCGACGCGGGCGATGCAGCGGGCGCGCGCCGGCTCCATCACGAGCTGATCCCGCTCTTCGACGCGCTCTTCTGCGAGACCAATCCGATTCCGGTGAAGGCCGCCTGCGCGGCGCTCGATTGGTGCGAGGGCGAGATCCGTCTGCCGATGACGCCGATCACCGAACCGAACCTCGAGCGCCTGAAGGTCGTGCTCAAAGATCTGGGGATCCTGCAGTGAGTGATCAGACTGGCGTGATGATCGTGGGCGCCGAAGGGCGCATGGGCCTCGAGGTGCGCGCGGCGCTCGAAGGCGAGCCTTCGCTCGTCTTCGCCGGTGCCCTCGAGCGCGAAGGCCACGAGCGTGTGGGCCAGACGCTGGCCGAGGGCGTCGAGCTCGTCGATGACCCGAAGCACGCGCTCGAGGGCTGCGGCGTCGCGATCGACTTCTCGATCCCGACGGCGACCCTCGAGAACCTGCGCGCCGCGGTCGACGCGGGCGTCGCCTACGTGACGGGAACGACCGGCTTCGACGATGCGGGCAAAGCCGCGATCGTCCAGGCCGCGGAGCAGATCCCCGTCCTGCATGCCCCGAATTTCTCGGTCAGCGTGAACGTGCTCGGCCATCTGGCGCGGGAAGCCGCTCGGCTGCTTGGCGACGGCTACGACGCCGAGCTCTTCGAGCTCCATCACGGACAGAAGCGCGATGCGCCCTCCGGGACAGCGCTCTTCCTGGCCGAGAACGTCGCCGCGGGTCAGGGCAAGCAGCTCGAGGACCACATCGTCCTCGAACGTGCAGGCGAGACGGGCGTGCGACCGGAAGGCGCAATCGGAATCCAGACGCTCCGCGGCGGCGACAACCCCGGCGAGCACACCGTCTACTTCATCGGCGGCGGCGAGCGCGTCGAGCTGACCCACCGCGCGGCCACCCGCGGCCACTTCGCCCGCGGCGCCGTCCGCGCCGCAGCGTGGCTCGTGGGCAAGGAGCCGGGTCTCTACCGGATCGAGCAGGTCCTGGGCCTGGACTGAAACGTCCTCGGCGGTCGCGCTAGGCGGGAAGCGACTCTTCGGCGAGGTGGCGGCGCAGGCGCTCGAGCCCTTCGTCCGTGCCGACCCGCGGCCTGTAGCCCAGGTCGCGCTTCGCGGCGGACAGATCGAACCAGTGCGCCGTCGCGAGCTGACGTGCCGCAAAGCGGGTGAGCGGCGGCTCGTCGACCCGACGCAGGAGCGTCCAGACGAGCTCGAAACCGGCGCCGGCCAGCCAGGCGACGCGCGCCGGAACCTGGCCGCGGGGCGCGGGCAGGCCCGCTGCGGCGAGCACGCCGTCGAGCAGCTCGCGCGCCGGCCTCGGCTCGTCGTTGGCAATGAAGTAGGCACGTCCGGCGCACGGCGCCCCCGGCGCCAGCCGCTCCCCCGCGAGCAGATGCGCGTCGACCGCATTGTCGATGTAGGTCGCATCGACGCGGTTTCGCCCGTCGCCCACGTGGCGCAACCGCCCGCTTCGCGCGCGCTCGAGGAGCCGCGGCAGGAGCTGGTTGTCTCCCGGGCCCCAGACCAGATGCGGACGCAGCGCCACGGTCGCGAGGGTGGCGTCGTTCGCAGCGAGCACCCGGGCTTCCGCCTGCGCTTTCGTCGCCGGATAGGCCGCCTCGAAGTCCTTCGCGTAGGGGAGCGACTCGTCCGCCCCCTCCAGATCATGCGCGTCGTGCACGACGCTCGGCGTACTCGTATAGACCAGACGAGACACGCCGTGCCGACGACAGGCGTCGATCACGTGCTGAGTTCCCTCCACGTTGGTTCGAACGAATTCGGCGACCGGCCCCCAACCTCCCACCCGTGAGGCCACGTGAAAAACGATGTCGCGACCGGCGACCGCCCGCGCGACCGCGTCGGAATCGGCGAGATCTCCCCGAACCGCTTCGATGCCGTGCGCCGCGAGCGACGGATGGTCGCCGCGGGAAAAGCTGCGGACGGAATGGCCCCGATCGCAAAGCCTGCGCGCGAGGGCAAAGCCGAGAAAGCCGGCGCCGCCGGTGATCAGCACTCTCATCGCCGGCGCCGGGTTCGCTGCGCGGCCCAACGGGCGAGCGCGGGTCGATCGATCTTCGCGTTGTGTCGGATGTCGACGGGGAATCCGCGATGGAAGAGGAAGTCTCTAATCGCGCGCGTCGGGGCATGGCGCTCTGCCATCGCGCGCAGCTCCGACACCAGCGACCGACGCGCCGCGCGCCGCGTCCCGGGCTCGACTTCGATGCAGATCACCGGAACCGGCTCACCCTGCGCCCCGGCCACTCCGACGAGCGCCGAACGACGAACGAGGGGATGTGCATCGAAGACACCTTCACAGGGCGACGGAAAGAACGTCGCGTCCGCGGTCTCCACGCGATCGGCCTTGCGCCCGCAGTACCAGAGACGCCCTTCCGCGTCGCAGTAACCGACGTCGCCCATCCGATGCCAGAACCCGCCGTCCGCGTCGCGGATCTTGGCGAGGGCGGTCGCTTGTGGGCGACCCACGTAGCGGGCGGTCGCTTGCGGCCCACGAACGGTGATCTCCCCGATCTCGCCCGGGGGCAGGGTGCGCGCCGACCCCATCGCCTCGATCGGCCCGTCTTCGATCGCCAGGATGCGCACGTCGATCGAGGGGACCGGCGTGCCGACGCAGACACCCGCGCCCGCCGCGGTCCGTGCGGCGGTCTCCCCGAGGACGTCCTCGCTGGAGATACAGGAAACGGGAAGACACTCCGTCGCGCCATAGGGCGTGAGAACCCGGGCGTCGTCCGGGAGCAGCGCGAGAAAGCGACGCATCACGTCCGCCGAGACCGGAGCACCCGCGGACACCACTCGCCGCAGCGTCGTGAGCTTCGTGCCCGTTCGCGCGCCACCGCGAGCGACGGCGTCGAGCAGAGCCGGCGAGCCGAAGAGGTTCGTGGCACCGAAGCGCTCGGCGGGCTCGAGAATGGCGCGCGGATCGACGGAGCCGGGACGTGTGGGATCCATGTCGGGCACGACGGAGGTCATCCCGAGCGCCGGGTCGAAGAGGGCGAAGGGGGGAAACGTCGCGAGGTCCACCTCGCCCGGCTGGATATTCCCGAGCGCACGGATCGCCCGGATCTGCGCGGCGAACTGGCCGTGGGTATAGAGCACGCCCTTGGGCGGACCCGTGCTCCCGCTCGTAAAGAGGATCGCGGCGGGGTCCTCGTCCTCGGTCGGCGCGACGGGAAAGGGCTCGGCCTCCGGCCCGTTCCGCACGAGCGAAGCGAGGGTCGGAGAGGGCGCGAGCGGACCGCGACCGACGGTGATCTTCGTGCGCAACGTGCCTCGACCCCAACCGAGCCCCCGTCCAATCCACTGCGCGAGCGGGATCCCGAGAAAGGCCTCGGGCGCCGCTTCCCCCAGGCATCGACCGAAGCGACGCAGACCGATCCCGGGATCGATCACGACGGGAACGGCGCCCAGCTTGAAGAGCGCGAGCATCAGCCCGAAGAACTCGAGACCGGGGCGCACGAGCAGGGCCGTGCGCGTGCCCCGTTCGAGGCCCGCATCCCGGAGCGCGAAGGCATAACGATCGCTCACCCGGTCGAGAGAGACGTTGGTCGCAGCGAGGGGCTCGCCGTTCGCGTCGCGTTCACCGAGCGCGAAGATCGCTGTCGCCTCGGGCTCGATACGGGCGCGTTCGAGAACGACCGAAGCGATGTTCACGAGCCGGCGACCGCATCGGGCACCGCCGTCACCGGGTGGCGGGCGAGGAAGTCCCGAACGATCGGCGGAATCTCGTCGGCGGCGTCTTCGAGAACGTAGTGACCCGCCCGAGGGAAACGCCGAGTCTCCGCGTGCGGCCAGGCACGCTCGAAGACGTCGCAGACGCCGGGCCGGAAGACGAAGTCGCGCTCTCCCCAGAGCAGCAGGGTCGGCGTCTCCGCGAAGCGGGGCAGGGCCGCTTCGACCGCGCTGACCGCCTCCCACGCCGTGTCGCCCGGCGCGAGCGGGATGTCCTGTACGAAGCGGAGCGTGGCGATGCGATTCTCCGGCGAATCGTAGGGCGCGCAGTAGGCGTCGCGAAGCGTCTTCGGCATCCACTTCGCCGAGGCCATCCAGGTCGCCCCGCGCGCGAAGAGATTCGCATGCCGCACGAGCCAGCTCGCGAGGCGCGTGTTGCGAACGAAAGCGAGGGTCGGCGGCATCCGCATGTCGTCGGGCAGGTGGAAGGCCGCGGTGTTCATCAACACGATCCGTGCCACCCGATCGGGGTGCCGCGCAGCCCAGCCCATCGCGATCATGCCGCCCCAGTCGTGCGCCACGAGAGTGATCGGTCCTTCGGGTACGACCTGCGCGAGCCAGGCCTCGAGGTCGTCGATCCGAGACGAGAGCGTGTAGGCATATTCCGCGTCGTCCGGCTTGTCCGAGAGACCGCAGCCGATGTGATCGGGCACGAGCACCCGGTAGCGATCGCGCAATGCGCCCACGAGATCGCGGTAGTAGAAGGACCAGGTAGGATTGCCGTGCACCATCACGACGGTTTCGACGATCGCGCCGCTGGGGCCCTCGGCTAGACCGCCGGGACCCGCGTCTAGACCGTCGGGGCCCTGATCCGAACCGTCAGGACCCTCATCCAAATAGTGCAGACGTAGGCCGCCCCGCTCGAAGACGCGGCCTTCGAATGGATACAGCGCGGGCGGGACCTTCGGCGGCAGCGCGGGCGCGTCCAATGGTCTCACCAGATCACTTCGCCGACCGTGCAGTTGAGTCCGCTTCCGATGCCGGCGAGCACGATGCGATCGTCCCTCTGGACGCGGCCGAGGTCGACGGCCTTCGACAGGACGATCGGAACGGAGGCCGGACCGATGTTTCCGAACTGGCCGACGATGAGAAGCGCTTTCTCGAGGTCGATGCCGAGATTCTCGGCGAGCTGCTCCGCGTGTCGCTGGCTGACCTGGTGGAGCACGTACTCATCCACTTCGCTCTCGTCGAAGCCGAGGTGATCCTGCGCCCCGGCCCAGGTCTGCTTCGAAAGCTCGACGCCTGCCATGAGCAGCCCCTTCGTGTCCGTCACGCCACGGTCGACCTGACCGAGACAGAGTCGGTTGTACTCGGTCGCGGCGCGGGTGTAGGTCCCACGGAAGCGATGGCCACCGGGGGCGAGGTCCGAGCGGCACAGGATCATTGCGACGGACCCGGACCCCGTCGTCAGGGACGCGAACTCCCGGCGAAAGGTCGCGGCATCCGTCTCGGGCCTCTTCAAGCGCTCGATCGTCGACTCGGTCAGAAAGCGGCTCGACTCCCCGTCGACGACCATGCCGTAGTCGACCTGCCCCCGCTCGATCATGTTGCCCACGATCTCCATTCCGTTGAAGAAAGCGAGGCAGGCGTTGCCGACATCGAAGTTCAGACACGTGTCGGGGAGCTTCAGGTTCCCGTGCACGAGACACGCGGTCGACGGCTCGATGAAGTCGTTGCAGACCGAGGTATTGACCAGAACGCCGAGCCGGCCCCGATCGAGCTCCGCATCATCAAGGGCCGCGACCGCCGCCATAGTCGCGGCATCGGAGGGCTTCGTGTCCTCGTCCCAGAAGCGACGTTCGTGGATGCCCGCCACGCCTTCGAGAAGGTTCGGCGGCAGGCCCAGACGGTCCATGGTCTCGCCGAGTTCGGACTGGATCTCGGCCGACGTGACCACGTTGGGGGCATCGACGTGGCGCACGCTCAGGATCGAGAGGTTCTCGAAGTTCATCAAGGGCTCCGGCTAGGCAGTTCGAGCAGCGACGCCGACAGGCCGACGACCGAATGCTCTCTCATTCCTGGGGGCAGAATCTAGCCGCTCGCTCGATCTTGACAGCTTCCGCCGCGATCGCTGACGGCGCGGCTTTCCACACCCGTCCAAGCTCTGTTCGAACTTGCGGTCCCGGAACCGCCCGGAGCGCCCCGCCGGGACGAATTCCCGCTCTCTCGCGAGCCCCGCCCGGCAGGCCCGTTCGCGGGCTCGACGCTCGTCGAGCGCTGCGCGAACGTCGAGTCGAACCGCGCATTCGTTCGAAAGGACCCGCCCATGCTCTCGCTCCAGGAAATCTCCGACAAGCTCGAGATCCAGGACCTCGCCTGGCGCTATTCGGAGATCATCGACACGAAGGACTTCGACGCGCTGCGCGACGACGTCTTCACCGCCGACGCCTTCATCGACTACTCGGCGTTCGGCGGCTCGAAGGGCGATCTCGAGGCGACGATCGCGTTCCTTCACAAGGCGATGAAGATCTTCCCGAACCACCAGCACCTGAACGCAAATCACCAGATCAAGCTCGACGGCGACCGCGCCACCGGCAAGGTCATGTGCTGGAACCCGCAGGAGCTCAAGCCCAAGGACGGCGAGGACACGGGCCACATCTTCTTCTGCGGCCTCTGGTACCACGACGAGTATGTGCGTACCGAGGCCGGCTGGCGGATCGAGAAGCGCGTCGAACAGAAGAGCTACGTCTTCAACGAGCCGGAGTATATGAAGGCGGGCTAGTCGTTCGCGATCGGCCGCGTCCAGGCGAGACCGGCCAACCCGAGTCCCAGAAGAAGCGCCGTCGTCGGTTCCGGGATCGGCGGGGACGGCAGATACCGGTTGCACACGCAAACTTTGACGCTCGCCAGATAGACGGTGGCGTCGTTGCCGGCGGCGACGGCGTACGTGTCGGAGTAGCTCGCGAACGCACCAATATCGATCGTCGTTACCCCCGGAGCGCCGGCGACGAAACTGATCTGGAACGTGTCGGGGCCGGTCGTGGCCGCAGGCTGGGTGGCCACCCCCTGGAAGAGGTTGATGCTCCAACCCGCGCGGATCCCCGCAGCCGGAGCCTGCTCTCCGACGAGCGCCGAGTTGGTCAGACCGCCGAGGATCGTGCCCCCGAAGTCGAGACCGAAGATCGCCGACGGGACAACCGTGGCCGCCCCGAGGTTCAGGATCGTCGGGTCGTAGTTCGCCGCGCGCAGGCCTTGGGCGAGGGATTCGCCCGGGAACGAGGGATTCGCCGGATTGACGTGTTCATCCGTTCGGATCGTGATATCGATCGTCAGCACATCGCCGGGAATGAGCCCGACGTAGTCGTCGGGACCGATCGGGATGCCCGAAACGGAAGCCTCGACGTACAGCGCCGAGGAGGCGGGACTCGAGATCAGAAGCGGGATCACTGCCGCGAGAATCGAAGCCGTTCGACGCATGTCGTCTTCCCCAGGTCCGATCGGGCGACCGGACAAGAAGGAAGTGGCGAGATCCGGCGGGGCGGGGCGAAATCATATGCCGGAACGAGCAGTTGGGCGCGCCGATCGGATACGAAGGGGGGAGGCTCCCCTAACGTGAGCGAGCCGCGCCCTCGCCTTCCCCCGAGGACCCGAGCACCGCCTCCGACACCTCCGCCGGATAGCCTGCAACGATGTCCGCAACGCCGCGATCGACGCTCGCCTCGCGGCGCGTGCGGAGGATGTCTTCCGCGAGGGCGGTTCGAACCTCCTCGAGGGTCGGCGCACGGCCGGGCGTGCAGTCGCGCAGGAGGACGGCGTGCCAGCCGTGCTGGGAAGCGATCGGCCCCTGCCAACGCGCGGGATCCGCCGAGAGCGTCTCGAGCGAAGCGGCCATCGCCGCCCCGAAATGCGCGCGGACTTCGTCGAGCGTACGATCGACGTAGGCACGGTGGTAGAGGAAACGGTCGCCGTAGCGCCCGGCGCCCTCGAAGCCGACGCCTTCTTCGACCAGCGCGTCGCGCAGGGCACGAGCCCGCGCGTGGGCCGGTCCCTCGGGTCCGCGCGTGAGCGCCTCGGCATCGCGAACGAAGACATGGGCGAACGTCGCGATCGCCGGGATGCGATGGGCGGCGGCGTACTCCGGATACGCGGCCTGCAGGGCGGCCTCGTCGATCGAGGAATCGATCTCCGCGGCGACGAGGAACTCCATCTGCTGGACGAGCCGGCGGCGAATCAGGTCGTCGTCGCGATCGAGCTCGAGCCTTCGCGCCTCGCGGACGAGGGCTTCTTCGCGGACGAAGCGATCGACCCAGACCTGACGCGCCTCGGCGTCGAGCCCGTCCCACACTTCGACGAGCTTCGTCGCATCCGCCTCGCCACTCCTTCGCTGGACGTAGGCGAGGAGCGCTTCGCGCTCGACGACGATCGCGCGACCTGAGGCCTCCTCCGCTGGCGGTGCGAACAGGCGGGCGATCACGAAGAGCCCGAACCCCGCGACCGTGAAGATCGCGAGCGGTGAACGGAGGGCGTCGTACACGAGCGACCGGACTACGGCGTGTACCAGATCGGCGACGTGTAGGCGCGCTCCTGGAGCGTGGGCGGCTGTTTGTCCGACGGTTCGCCCTGGAGGGCGACCGCATCGAGCAGCGAGTGCCGCGCGGTCGGAATCTCGAGCACACGTACGTAATAGAAGGCGCGGGTCCCCGGATCGAAGTCCGGATCGGTCCAGACCTGCGCGAGCTCCGCCGCACCGATGTCGTTGGTGTACGCGCCGGTCTCGAGGTTCACGGTGTTCCCCACCCCTTCGAGGGCGCCGTCCGAGCCGATCGCACGATCGCCGGACCACGCGACGTCGTAGACGCGTTCGCGACTCTTGCCGTCGCGGGCGAGCCATCCCTTCACGATCTGGATGCGATCGAGGTTGGCGCTCTTCGGATCCTTCGCTGCGTGGATCAGGAACGAAGGCGCGCCCGCACTTTCCCCGAAGAGGCGCGTCAACGCGCCGCTGTTGGGCGGCGGACCCGCGAGGTCCCCGCCCATCGCGACGCCCTTCGCGTACCCGCGCTCGACGAAGTCCGCGGCCTTCGCATCGCGGGCATTGAAGCCCCAGCCGCCGAAGAAGCGGACCTGCATGCGCGGCCCGGTCGTCGCGTAGACCTCGCGCCGCTGGAAGGCTGCCAGGATCGAGTCGCGATCGTTCGCTTCGGCCCAGACGCCGGCGAGGCCCTGGGCGCCGATGTTCCAGCCGTCCACGACGCGACCGACGCCGAACTGGTCCTTCGTCTCGGGCGTCGAATCGACGGCCATTTTGCCCCAGAAGTTGTCTTCTTCCGCAGCGGCGAGACCCGAGTGGGAATCCGTCGCACCGATCATGCCGAACTTGTACGGGTTGGCCCCGACCTGCTCTTCGATCTCGAGGCCGCGGCGAAGCGCAGAGCGCGCGTAGTCCCCGACGCTCGCCTTGTAGGTCTGGACGTTCGTCTGGATGTACCCCTCGTAGGTCTCGAAGTCGGCGAAAGGATCGTCGGGCGAGAGATCGGGATGGGTTTCGGAATCGCCCTTGTACTGGGTGACCTCGGCGACCGGCTCCCATCGCACGCGGGTCCGCGCGCTCTCGGCGGTGTACGGCGTTCCGTCGAGGGCCGTCGCGCCGAACATGTAGCCCTTCGAGATGTTCGGGTTGTGCGGGATCGCGACGAACCCGGCCCCGGTCGACTGGCTGGTCTTGTCGAGCCAGGCCCACAGATCGTCCGGATAGGACGAGTCGGTCGAGCGGTAGGGAAGGAAGGTACGCGCGATCTCGCCGTCCGCGTTCGTCATCACGACGCGGTGGAGGTTCGCGCCGTTCGGCAGCGAGCTCCATTCCCAGCCGATCATCGCGGTGAAGCGACCCGGCTCGTTGTGACGATCCGCTGCGGCCGTCGTCTCCGACCAGGCGGTCGCTCGCATCGGTTCGCCGCCGCCGGGAATCGGGAGCGGGTTCGGCTGTCCCTGATCGTTCACCGGATCTCGCGTCTCGCCCGGTTCGACCTTGGCCGCGGGCAGGACACCCGAGAACACCGCGCCGCCGCGCCCCGCATCGATCTCCGCCCGGAGGTGCCGCACGAACTGCGGTTCCTCATCGCCCTCCCGTTCGTACTCGCCGAAGTAGAGCTTGCGGATGATCCCTAGGTACTCGGCGTGGTCGGCCACGACCAGGAAGTCGAGAGGCGTCTCGAGCTGCACGCGGGCGCGGTGATAGGGATGAATCACAGGCAGGCCCTTCGCCCAGCGATAGGCCGTGTCGGGATCCGCGCTTCGATTCCCGTTCAGGAAGGCGTCGAACGAGTACGACGTGTGGAGGTGCGTGTCGCCCCAGAGGAGCTGACGCGACGGGTCGGCCAAAGCCGCCTCCGCCACACCGATCGCGAACGCCGCGAAAGAGAGGAGGGCCGACGCCTTCCGGAGTCCCGGGACCCCGCGCATCCGTGCCCGCACGCTAGACCGCAGCCGGCCCGCGTTCGCCCGTCCGGATCCGGATGGCTTCGTCGAGCGGCAGAACGAAGATCTTGCCGTCGCCGATCTTCCCGGTATTCGCCGCCCCAACGATGGCCTCGATCACCCCTTCGACCTTGTCGTCGTCGACCACGACTTCGAGCTTGATCTTGGGCAGGAAGTCGACCACGTACTCGGCGCCACGGTAGAGCTCGGTGTGCCCTTTCTGTCGACCGAAGCCCTTGACCTCGGTCACGGTCAGGCCCTCGACGCCGAGACCACCGAGGGCCTCCTTCACGTCGTCGAGCTTGAAGGGCTTGATGATGGCTTCGATCTTCTTCATGGCACGCGAACTCCGGGAGGCGAACGACGGTCGTTCCGACGGGGCGTCGCGATGTGGCGAGCGCCCACGGGCATCGTTCGGAGGCGGCATGGTACTCCTCCCGCGCCGCGTCGCTCCACCCGCGACGCACAGAGAAGCTCGAGTGAGCCTATTACTGCACATATGGGCAGCATCGATGCTCGTGATTCGGGCAGTGCCGCTCGTCTGAGCAGCGCGCCGCCCAACCGCTCGCGACCCGGTTGGGCTGAGACGCCACTCAATGCCTCGAGAGCGGCGAGACGCCTGGGTTCCGGGCCGGTCTCGGCACAGAGGGTTTGGCATGACCCTTGCGAGAAATTTGGTGAGTCGCGCGCACCCGCGTGCCGCAACCCGGTCTCGCTTGCCTCACCAGCGAAGACCCGCCCCCCCGAATCCCCGAACGGACCGACCGAAAGGCTCACGATGGACCTCGACCCTACTGCCATGGCCCCGAACGAAATGGACCACCTCGAAGAGTTCACGCGCTTCGTCCGGTCGGCGAGCAGCCCCGAAACGCAAGCGCGGAACGGAGTGAGCAGCAAGAAGACGCTGCGTGAGTGGCTCGACCTCGCCGAAGCCTACCGGATCACCCAGGCCCTGAAGGAATGTCGAGGCAACCGCTCCGCGGCGGCCCGAACGCTTGGAATCGGTCGGCGCACGCTCTACGCCAAGATGGACAAGCTCGGGATCAGCGCCACCTGGCGCGTTGGCAGTTGAGGCGCCATCCCGACTTCACGCGCAGCATCGCTTCGGCGATCGACGCCGAAACGAGAAAGGGCGCGACGTCCCATACGGGAGGTCGCGCCCTTCTTGTTGGACTCGTTGGACAGCCGACCTACGCGGCAACCCGCGTAGGTCGGCGGAGAGTCCAACTACTCAGGCATCAGAACTCGTAGTACATCTGCCAGAGCGCAACGAGCGAGTCGTTGTTCGTGCCGACCGCGTCGCCACGAGCCGCGAAGCCGTTGCCTTCGATGGCCGTGTCGTAGCGGAGCTCGAGCCGTCCGACGAGGCCCTCGGCGAGGGTCTTGTCGATCGTACCGGTCACGGTCAGGAGCTCAGAGTCGTCAGCGGCACCCGCCAGAGTATCCTCGGTCCAGATGTACTCCACGCGGCTCGAGATGCCCATGTCGTCGCTGAGAGCCAGACGACCGGCACCGGAGATGCCGTGCGCATCGCCATTATTGGCGTTCGAGGCGCCGTTGGAGTGCTTCCAGTCGTAGTTGACCCAGATGCTCAGGTTGTCCGTCGGATCCGCCGAAAGCACGACGTCCACCAGGGACACGCGACATTCAGCGTTGTTGCCAACTCCGGCGACTCCGCACTCGCCGGCATCAGCATCACCGATGATGCCGCCGACGTTCAGGCCGAACGTATCGCCCGAGTACTGGAACTGGCCGTAGTAGGCCTTGTCGTTGTCGCCCGAGAAGCCGGTGTCGCTGTAGACGTCGTTCACGATACCGCCGGTGAAGCCGAGCGAATCAGTGAGCTGCGTCGTGAACGCGACACCCGTGTGAACCACCGGCTGGAGGCCGAAGACGGCGCCCTGGGTGATGAAGTAGTTGCCGTTGGTCTGGACGACTTCGGCGCCGAGCGGCGTCGGGATCTGACCGAGGTCGATCTGGACACCGTTACCCACCGGGGCGAGGTAGCTCGCGTAGGCCGAGTAGATGCCGACGGTGCCATCGTTATTCAAGCCACCGATCTGGCTATTTGCCGAAGTACCGGCGACGAACTCCGCGTGGAAGCCGCCGCGGCTGTCTTCCGTCGGCGCCTTGTCGACGATCATCCAGATCTGGTCGAGCTGGAAGGTATTGGCGTTCGGGGTCTTGAAGAGCGGGTTGCCGCCCGTGGCCTCTTCGCCTTCGATGACGCGGTGGTTATAGCTGGCCGCCGCGACGCCGGAGATGTCGACGGACTCGAAGAAGCCGCCCGCACCGGAGCGAAGGCCTTCGTCCTCGTAGAGGCCCGAGTCGATGAGCAGGTCCTTCTGCTCGACGACGGTCGCCTGCGCAGCCGCAAGCTCATCGGAGGTCGCTTGGAGACGATCCTCCATCTCCGCCATTCGCTGCTCCATGAGCATGAGCTGCTCCTGGACCTGGTCGGCGGTAGCCACGCCAGCCGTGAGCACGATGCTCGCGACCGCCGTAACGACGGTGATCAAATTGGAACGCATTTGGAATCTCTCCTACTAGGTTGTCGGACTCTCCACTCGAACCGTGCGAGGTCCCGAAAATCGGGCCCCCTCTCCGGCACCGAGGGAATCGTGCGGGGCGAACGGCCCCGTGACTCCGTGTCCGCGGACACGGAGGAAATCTGTGTGGGACGCATCCGTCCCGAATCGGAAGAGCAAGTGTCGTGCCGAGAGGAATCGACACGCGGATCTCGCGGGACCCCCTTCTGGCGGCGCGACGCGACGTCAGGGTTCCCCGCCGAGTGGATCGTTGCCCGATCGGACGCCATCGCCTGCGCGTCCGCGAGGCAGGTGAGCAGGTCGCGGCGCAGCACACCGATCCGCACACGCCCACGCGAGCACGCTTCGGCCGAAGACGGCCGTCGATCGTTCACTTCCTGGTGAAGCTCGTAACCCAAGCTCGCCACATGCTCCGACGGGGGGTCGTTTGCATTCGGTTCCTCGTCAGCGTTTGGCGCGCGTTCGGGGTGGGCGCGCCTTGCTCGGGATCCGGTGGGCTTTTCTGGACGCTGCGCCTGCTTCGTCGTCGACTTCGACGTCCGCTGCGTTGGCTATCGGTCCACTCGTTTGCCGGGGGGTACGACGGAGTCCGCCGATGGGGGTGATCTATAGCACACTCCGTTTTCGGAGTTCCGCAATTGTTTCGACTGTGCGTGGACAAAGGTCCGACGATCCTTCTTCCGGCAGACGATCGACCAGGCGGAGGTCCTCGATTTGATCGAGATCGAAGGTCGGTTTCGTCTGTTCGACGGCGAGGCCCAGGTCGTGACAGAGCGCGACGGTCCGATCGAGCATGTCGTGGGTCGACATGGGGACGTCGAAGATCCGGGCATCAGCCGAACGCTGTCCGACCATCGCGTAGCCACCCCCTCTGTCGGGAGTGAGAACGACGTCCGCACCCTGCAAAAGTTGTAGGGTTGCAGCCTCAATATGGGCAGCTTCAAGCCCAGGGCTGTCGCTTCCACGCAGCAGCGCGAAAGGAGCCCCCCCGGCGGAGGCCTCTGCGAACGCGTTCGCCATTCTCTCCGCGAGCCCCAGACCTTTCTGGATCTGGAGTCGAAAGACGCTCGGTGCCCGACCGAGCATCTCACCCACGGCATCCGGTGGATGAAACGCCAGCACGGGCTCGAGATCGAATTCAGCGGCGAATCGCGCGCTCGCCTGCAGTACGTCGGCGAGCATCGCTTCGTAGAGCCCGGTCGCCTGATCGAGGCTCAGCGGCGGAGACATCCGCGTCTTCACGAGGCCCGGACGCGGCGCCTTGGCGAAGACGATCAGCCAACCTCGACTCAAGCGGTCGACTCCCCCACTGGAACGAAGGGCAGCGCGACCACGCGAGCGCGACCCCCGTCGAGGGTCAACTCGGTCCCGGGCTCCGCGTGCTCCCGTCGCACGTAGCCGAGGGCGATCGTCCCTGCGCGGGGCGAGATCGCGACGCTCGTGAGCTCGCCGGTCTTGCGCTCACCGCCGGTCAGTTCGGTTCCTTCCACGGGCGCTTCGGCCACGTCGAGATCGAGACCAACGAGCAGATGATTCACCTGCCCTCGCGCGCGCAGCCGCGCCACGATCTCCTGGCCCACATAACACCCCTTGTCCGTCGCGATCGCCCGCTCGAGGCGAGCTTCCGGCGGGAGCACTTCTTCGTCCAGCTCACGCCCGAGGGCGGGGACGCCGGCTTCGATTCGCAGGATCTCGAGCGCGGCTTCGTCGCCACGGGCGAGCGTCCCGCCCGCCGCGGCGTCGAGCGCCGCTTCGACGGCGGCGCGGTCGGTCTCCGCGACGCGAAGCTGATAGGCAGGCTCCCCGCTCCATCCGAACGCGCCGACTTCGACGTCGGCCCCACCGACGCGAAGAGCGCCCCACTGTTCGGGTGCGGGAACGTCGTCACCCGCGGCCGATGCCAGGATCTCGCGAGCAGCGCGGCCCTCGAGGCCGAGCGTGACGGATTCGCCGCTCCGATCGGTGAGCGTCACGTCGTCGGCGATGAGGAGGCGGTCGAGGGCTTCGACGATGCGCGGGATCTCGCTCGCGAGGCTCTCCAGGACGAAGCACTCGCCCCGCTTCGCGACGTGGAGGTCCGCGATGATCGCGCCACGATTCGTGAGCAGCGTGGCGTAGCAACCCGCGCCGTCACCGGATTCTTCCAGATGGTTCACATCGCCGGAGATCATGCCGTCGAGCCAGCGGACACGATCCTCACCGGTGACCTCGACCAACCCGCGAAGACCCGTCATGTCGAAGAGCGCGGCGTGCTCGCGGGCGGCGGTGATCGCTTCGTTCTCAGACACCGGATTCTCCCTGTGTCGCCGCGATCCGCGGCGGAATCGGCCCGTGGAGCCTTTCGCTTCGTTCGCGCTGCTCCGCCATCCACTCGGCGTACTTCTCGCAGATCGCGTCGTATTCCTCTTCCGTGTCGACATCGAGCGCCGGCCCCACGCTCTCGGTCACGGCGAACGAGAAGCGCGTGTCGAGCAGCTTGCAGATCGTCGTCCGATTGATGTCGAGCGTCACCCAATGCGCGAGGACCCGCGCCAATCTCGGATGGCCGTTCCGGTCGGCTACGCCGGCCATGTGCATCATTCCGAACAGGAAAGCGATCTTGAGCCCACCCACCCGGTCGAGCAGGAGCCGCAGCGTCAGCGTGAACATGTTCCAGAAGCGCCGCTGATGGCGCATCTCGTACATCTCTTCGAGGCGCTCGCGACGGCCGATCCGCCCCGGGCGCGCATAGTGGAGGTTGTTCTGGCGGAAGCGACCGTCTCTCAGGTTGAAGTACGCAACCGTGATCCCGGTCTCGCCTTCGCTCTTCGGTCGATAGATGTCGAGGGACTCGGCCGGGCAGAGGCCGAGGACGTGGTCGTCCCCCTGGACCCGCGCCTGTTGGATGAAGGAGGAGATCTCCTGGGGCGTCGCGAGGGGCAGATCACCCGAGAGAAAGAGCACCTCCTGGTCCTTGTCGGCTTCGCTCTCGGGGTCGTGCCCTTTCGTGGGGTCGTCCGCGAGGATCCGGCGATAGGTCTCCCAGCAGTTCGCGATCAGATCGCGCTGTTGCTCGACGAGGTAGAGCGGCTTGCACAGACCGTCCCGGAACAATCCGCCGCTCAGCGCGGCCTCGAGCCGACCCGGATCGCCGACGACCCAGACCGCAGAGATCTCCGGGCAGTCCTGGAGGACGCGGACGACGTGGGCGACCAGCGGTAAATCCTCGACCTCGAGGTAGACCTTGCTCTTGCCGTAGACCGCCTTCGCGGCACCGCTGTCGCCGGCGGTCACGATGGCCGGCACGGGTGCGGACGTCGATTCGAAGGCCGCCACCCTATCCACCGGACCCGTCGACTTCGGTCTCCTCGAGCAGGAAGATCACCTGAAGCGTGACCCGGTATTCGACGATCTCGCCGTCTTCGACCATGGCCTTCTCCTCGACGATTTTCATCCCCGTGATGCCCCGCAACGTCTGTCGCGCGCGCTCGAGGCCCAGCTCGGCGGCTTCCTGCCAGCTGTTGGGCGAGGCGCTCGTGATCGTGGAGACGGAAGCAATGGCCATTGAAGTCGGTTCCTCGGTCGCGGCTACCAGTGGGACTCGCTGCGAGGCGCGACGTCGAACGACAGACGCAAACGCACGCGGTATTCGGCGATCGCGTCGCCCTCGATCTTCACACGCTTGTCCACCACCTCGATCCCGGTGATCCCCCGCAGCGTACGGTTCGCGCGAGCGACGACCTCGGCCGCGGCCGCTTCGAAGCTCTCCGGGCTCGACCCGATGATCTCGCTGATCTTGCTGACCCACATTCGATCCGACTCCGCTCGCCCGCTCGATGCACAATCTAGCGCGGGAGACGTAGATCGCGTGGCGCGATGCGCTGGGCTTTCGAACCGTACCAAGACGATCGGTTGCCTTTGGGACGCGCTTCCGCGCTGGCATACTCCCGGTGACGCCATCCCCCCACCCCCAACCCGAGATCCACGTGACCGTGTCGTCCGGAGACTCCGACCTCGCGCCCGAGACGACTTCGCTCGCCGACGGTCTGGCATTCTCGTTCTGGCTCCCCGCCGCCGTCGCCGCGTCCCTGATCCTGGCCATCGGCCGGCTTCTCGCCGCCGCCGAGCTCGGTCGCATCGCCGCGCTCGCTGCCGCCGGAACCTTCGTCGTCTATGCCGTGGACCGCCTTCGCGATCGCGACCGCGATCGCCAGACCTCGCCGCGAAGAACCGCGTTCCTCGAGCGAAATCTCACCGCCTTCCGCGTCGCTCTCGCCTCTGCCGGGCTCGTTCTCGCGATCACCGCCCTCGGCAGCTCCATGGAGAGCCTCGCTCTCTGCGCTGCCCTCGGTGGCCTCGGCCTGCTCCACCGCCGCTTCAAGCACGTCCCGGTCCTGAAGAGCGTCTACGTTTCGATCGCATGGACCGGCGTGTGCGTCGGGCTCCCCTGGCTCGCTGCTCCGGAGGCGACATCGACCGAAGCCTTGGCTCTCGTCGCCGTCCTTTATCCGACCTTCTGGGCCAACCTCGTCGCCTCGAATCTCCGCGACGACGAAGCGGCCGCCCCTCCGCTCCGGGCGCTCGCGCTCGCCCGCGGCGCCCTCGTCTTCGCGATCGCGGCCTGCGCCTTCGCTCCACCGGCACTGCGCCTCTTGGCGTGGGTTCCCGTCTTCGAGCTCGCCACGCTCCTGCGCTTTCGCGCGACCGAGCACTACGGCCACCTCGCCGTCGACGGCGCCCTCTTCGTTGGCGCCCTGGCCACGCTCGCGCACCACGCGCTCGCCTGACGAACGCTTCCCTCGACGGGTCCCGCGGCCACGACGACGCAGGCATCGGATGCCCCTTCGCACGATCCAAAAGGCTCAACCGCGCTTCCCGATGGGCTCCGCGACGCGCTTCTGCCCCAGGCCACTCCCGAAACGAACGGACCCGCAGGGCTCAAAGGCCTGCGGGTCCGTTTCCTTGGAAATGGTGGAGCCGAGCGGGATCGAACCGCCGACCTTCGCGTTGCGAACGCGACGCTCTCCCAGCTGAGCTACGGCCCCATGAAAATCGTGTCTTCGTTCGCGCTCAACCGCCTTATCGCGGGTCGAAGCCGGTG